>JBMNCO010000158.1:0-11384 GCA_049366815.1 Desulfatiglandales bacterium
GGACACCCCGGCACCGATTTTTTCGTTTTTGAAAAGAGATTCCCATGGCCCCTCCGTGATGGGGTAATTTTCAAGAGCCTAAAGTGTTACCCATCCAGAAATACATGATTTCCGGATGGAGCGATCTGCTATCGGCATTCAGCACTCAGCCTAATGCCTTGTCTTTGCATAGCCTTTGCTGACAGCTGATAGCTGACAGCTGACAGCTGAAGCCTGCATCCAGCGGTCCGTAGAACAGATAAAAACGGTCGATTTTCGGGGATCATTCAGGGGTGCAGGATACCCTGTATCCGAAACCGCGGTTCAGGATGCGTAGACCGATGTTGCGCTGGATGATGGTTGAGCCCTGGTACATCTGGTCGTTGCGCTCCGGGTAATCCGAACGAAAGTGTCCGCCGCGGCTTTCCTTGCGGTACATGGCCGATTCCACGATCAGGCGGGCCACCAGGGCCAGGTTCCGCAGCTCGATGATCTCGAGGGTGGGGTAGAAGTGACGGTAAATGTCGTTCGTGATCTGTGACAGGCCGTTCAGGACGTCCAGGGCCACCTGCAGGCGCGGCTCATTGCGATCGACGGCGCAATAGTCCATCATCGTGGCGCGTGTGGTATCCCAGAAGCGGTTCAGCATGTCCTGGTTGGCCTCCGGATGCACGGTGCTGCCCTGCCACAGGGGCACCACCGCCTGGATCGGGAATGAGAACCCGGCCCCCAGGGCCGCCTCGACCGCCAGTTTTCCGTAAAGGGCGCCCTCGGAGAGGGAGTTGGAGGCCAGGCGGTTGGCGCCCATCAGCCCGGTGCAGGCCACCTCGCCGACAGCGAAAAGGGCCTTGATGTCGGTGCGGCCGAAGGCATCCACCAGGACACCGCCGCAAGTGTAATGGGCGGCCGGCACAACCGGGATGGGCTCCGCCGTGATGTCGATACCCTTGCGGCGGCAGTGTTCGTAGATCTTCGGGAAATGTTCGCGGATGAACGCCGGCGACTTTCCGGTGACCGCCTCCGTGACGTTCAGCCAGACGTGGGGCAGCCCCTGTTCTTTCATCGCGGCGTCGACGGCCCGGGCCACGATGTCACGCGTGCCATGGGATCCCTGCGGGTCATAGCGCAGCACGAAGTCCTCGGTGGATTCTCTGGTGAGGGTCAGCCTGCCGCCGACGGATTCGCCCCTGAGGGCCTCGGTCAGCAGGAAGCGTCTCTCGGCCGGATTGGCGGGGTCGGCCTCGTAGAGCACGGTGGGATGGAACTGAAAGAACTCCATGTTGGCGATGCGCGCCCCGGCACGGTAGGCCATGGCGATCCCGTCCCCGGTGGCGTTTTCAGGGTTGCTGGTATACATGAAGGCACGGCCGGCGCCGCCCGTGGCCAGGAAGGTGCACGCGGCCTCGATGGTCCGCACCAGCCCGGTTTCACGGTCCAGGACCCAGGCCCCCAGACAGCGGTCGCTCACGGACTTGACCTCCGTGATGCGGTTGCGGGTGATCAGGTTCACGGCCGCGTGGTCCTCGAAGACCTGGATGGCGGGGTCGGCGGTGACGATTTCAGCCAGCCTCTGTTCGATGGCCTGCCCGGTGTCATCGCCCCGGCAATAGACCCGCGGGCCGGCGTGTCCGCCTTCCTGGTGCAGCACGTATTCGCCATCGTCGGTGGTTGAAAAGGGTACGCCCCGGTCGATCAGAAAGCGCACGGCATCGGGGTAGGCCCGTTCGACGAATCTCCGGACGATCTCCGGAAGGCACAGGCCGTCCCCGGCCCGGATGGTGTCGTCGATGTGGGACTCATAGCTGTCCAGGCCCTTTTCAACCCGCGAGGGGTCCACGGCGGCGATCCCGCCCTGGGCATAGCGGGTGTTGGTGTCCGTCAGTTTCGATTTGGTGATGAGGATGCATTCCCGGCCGCGCTCGCTCAGTTCGATGGCCGCCCGCAGGCCGGCGATGCCGCTGCCGATCACCAGAAAAGGCGTACGCTGCCGTTCCGGTCTCCTTGTTGTCATTTTTCCCGCCGCCTGATCCCTCTTCCGGCCGGGGGTGGTGTGCGTGCCGCTGCCCGGCTCGGCCCCGGATAGAAAAAACCACACGAGATTCCACAATAAGGGAGAAAAAAATTAATTTCAAAGGAAAAAGCGGGGTTATCCGATTTCTGTCTGGCTGGTCTTGATCGGGATGGAACTGTTCAGGTTGGTTAGGCTGTAGGCTAAAGGCTATGAGCACTTTCCATCCAGAAATACATGATTTCCGGATGGAGCGGTCTGCTGTCGGCATTCAGCACTCAGCCTCATGCCTTGTCTTTGCATAGCCTTTGCCGATCGCTGACAGCTGATCGCTGACAGCTAATCGCTGATAGCTGATAGCCGATAGCTGATAGCTGACAGCTGACAGCTGATCGCTGCGTCCAGCGGTCCGTAGAAGAGATAAAAACGGCCGCATCTGGGTCATCATTCAGGGGTGCAGGATACCCTGTATCCGAAACCGCGGTTCAGGATGCGCAGACCTATGTTGCGCTGGATGATGGTTGAGCCCTGGTACATCTGGTCGTTGCGCTCCGGGTAATCCGAACGAAAGTGTCCGCCGCGGCTTTCCTTGCGGTACATGGCCGATTCCACGATCAGGCGGGCCACCAGGGCCAGGTTCCGCAGCTCGATGATCTCGAGGGTGGGGTAGAAGTGACGGTAAATGTCGTTCGTGATCTGTGACAGGCCGTTCAGGACGTCCAGGGCCACCTGCAGGCGCGGCTCATTGCGATCGACGGCGCAATAGTCCATCATCGTGGCGCGTGTGGTATCCCAGAAGCGGTTCAGCATGTCCTGGTTGGCCTCCGGATGCACGGTGCTGCCCTGCCACAGGGGCACCACCGCCTGGATCGGGAATGAGAACCCGGCCCCCAGGGCCGCCTCGACCGCCAGTTTTCCGTAAAGGGCGCCCTCGGAGAGGGAGTTGGAGGCCAGGCGGTTGGCGCCCATCAGCCCGGTGCAGGCCACCTCGCCGACAGCGAAAAGGGCCTTGATGTCGGTGCGGCCGAAGGCATCCACCAGGACACCGCCGCAAGTGTAATGGGCGGCCGGCACAACCGGGATGGGCTCCGCCGTGATGTCGATACCCTTGCGGCGGCAGTGTTCGTAGATCTTCGGGAAATGTTCGCGGATGAACGCCGGCGACTTTCCGGTGACCGCCTCCGTGACGTTCAGCCAGACGTGGGGCAGCCCCTGTTCTTTCATCGCGGCGTCGACGGCCCGGGCCACGATGTCACGCGTGCCATGGGATCCCTGCGGGTCATAGCGCAGCACGAAGTCCTCGGTGGATTCTCTGGTGAGGGTCAGCCTGCCGCCGACGGATTCGCCCCTGAGGGCCTCGGTCAGCAGGAAGCGTCTCTCGGCCGGATTGGCGGGGTCGGCCTCGTAGAGCACGGTGGGATGGAACTGAAAGAACTCCATGTTGGCGATGCGCGCCCCGGCACGGTAGGCCATGGCGATCCCGTCCCCGGTGGCGTTTTCAGGGTTGCTGGTATACATGAAGGCACGGCCGGCGCCGCCCGTGGCCAGGAAGGTGCACGCGGCCTCGATGGTCCGCACCAGCCCGGTTTCACGGTCCAGGACCCAGGCCCCCAGACAGCGGTCGCTCACGGACTTGACCTCCGTGATGCGGTTGCGGGTGATCAGGTTCACGGCCGCGTGGTCCTCGAAGACCTGGATGGCGGGGTCGGCGGTGACGATTTCAGCCAGCCTCTGTTCGATGGCCTGCCCGGTGTCATCGCCCCGGCAATAGACCCGCGGGCCGGCGTGTCCGCCTTCCTGGTGCAGCACGTATTCGCCATCGTCGGTGGTTGAAAAGGGTACGCCCCGGTCGATCAGAAAGCGCACGGCATCGGGGTAGGCCCGTTCGACGAATCTCCGGACGATCTCCGGAAGGCACAGGCCGTCCCCGGCCCGGATGGTGTCGTCGATGTGGGACTCATAGCTGTCCAGGCCCTTTTCAACCCGCGAGGGGTCCACGGCGGCGATCCCGCCCTGGGCATAGCGGGTGTTGGTGTCCGTCAGTTTCGATTTGGTGATGAGGATGCATTCCCGGCCGCGCTCGCTCAGTTCGATGGCCGCCCGCAGGCCGGCGATGCCGCTGCCGATCACCAGAAAAGGCGTACGCTGCCGTTCCGGTCTCCTTGTTGTCATTTTTCCCGCCGCCTGATCCCTCTTCCGGCCGGGGGTGGTGTGCGTGCCGCTGCCCGGCTCGGCCCCGGATAGAAAAAACCACACGAGATTCCACAATAAGGGAGAAAGAAATTAATTTCAAAGGAAAAAGAGGGGTTACCCGATTCCTGCCTGGCTGGTCTTCATCAGGGTGGAACTGTGCAGGTTGGTTAGGCTGTAGGCTAGCTGATAGCTGAACGCTGATACCAGATAGCTGAACGCTGATAGCTGAACGCTGATAGCTGACAGCTGATACCTGACAGCTGACAGCTGATACCTGATACCTGAACGCTGATAGCTGAACGCTGTTACCGCGAATCCGGGAATGCCCATTTCCGGATGTGCATCAGCCGATTCAAACGCTCCGAGTTTCCTGTGATCACGCATGTTCCCTTCCTGCGACACCTCACAGCCTAAATGCCTACCGCCTATCCGGCTGATTAGTTCCATCAGGGTGGGAAAAAGAGGAGCGGTGAGACTTCCTGCTTCTCTCACCGAAAAGGAGGGATAGAGTCAGTCAAACAGCGACTCCTTTACATCTTACTCTAGTCCGGAATAGAATCGGTTGCTCCAGGCAGGGGGTGGAATGTTCTCCTCGCTACACCAAATACTGTTCGAAGCGGGCAATTGCCTTGTTTTGGACGCCCATGATCCAAAACACAAGCCCAACCGGGACTTGACCCTTTCACCCTTGACCCATTTTTCTTTTATCGTCCCCACATCCACAGACCGCATCCATTCGATGACTCCCCAGTATCGGTGCATACCAAAGTCGTTTTCCAACAACTCTTCCAGGGCCTTCTCTTGTGACCAACCCTGCACCACCATACGGTAGGCCATGCACATGAGGCCTGTGCGGTGTATCCCGTGTTCGCAGTGCACGAGAACCGGGGTCCTTTTCTCATTGGTAACGAGTCGCAGGAATTTTAGGACCTGCCTTTTTTTAGGATACAATTTTTTGATCCGTATCCGTTTATAGGCGAGGCAGGTTTGTTTGATCCCTTCGGCATGGGCGTGCACTGCACAAAGGCGGATGACCGTTCTGATCCCCATGCGCTCGATATACCGCAGCCCCTCAGGGGTCGGCTCCGCGCTGCGATACAGATCATCCGAGACCTTTTGCAGCCTTGGCACCTCTGCGTCCACCCGGAACAGATCAGTTGTGCCCTTAAAAGA
Source organism: Desulfatiglandales bacterium (assembly GCA_049366815.1). Classification (GTDB taxonomy): domain Bacteria; phylum Desulfobacterota; class DSM-4660; order Desulfatiglandales; family HGW-15; genus CAYNYM01. The sequence continues at coordinate 5,354 of JBMNCO010000158.1, forward strand.
AACACCTGGAACATCACGGTGGGTTGCTTCTGCTGCCATGCCCGTCCGTCTGCTGTCAACTCCCCGTGTGCGCAAGAGCATCGAAGGCCTGTCTCGTAAGGCCTTGAATCACGCGCAGGGGCCGCGCCAACCGTGTCTCCGTAAAAGACAATTTCACCTGGAGGCACCTCCGGTCCTGCCCGCACCGTCTCTCCGGGATATGGCAGGTATAGGAGAAACGTCTCCTGTCCAACCCCAACCGTCTTTCCTCGATCTCTCGGATTTCATATGCCAGGTTGTACGGTCCCATTTTGTACGCCCCTTTCTCTTGAACGGCTTCGTAAACACCCCCTCAGCCCCTCCCCTCATTTCCCGGAGAAGAGGGGGTGAGAGGCGCGCCTAAGCATCAGGCTCACTTGAAGTACTTTCTCCCCAATCCGGCAAAACCGATCAGGCCCGCACCAATGAGAAGCAGGGTGGCCGGTTCGGGAATAAGGCCGGCGGGAGGGATGCCGCCTTCGGTGTCAGGTACGATCACCCAGGCCTTAAAGTCCTCAAGTGGGATTCCCTCGTAGTCTGCAGGTGCCTCAGATCCAAAGCCGGTGTTGTAGGCGTAAACCCAACCAGTGTCATCTACAGTTGGGTTGTAACTGCCACCATCGATGGCATAAAAGTCGCCCCACATGGGCTCGCGATTCGTCACGATCGTCCATGAGAGGCCGTTTGTAAGCCCATCCACTTTTATGCCATAAATATCAACTGGCTTAGGTTCATTCTTCGAGTTGCTGAAGGTGCCTAGTGTATATTCCGGCTCAGCTTCACCTGTAGTCTCGCCGCCATCACCTGTATATATGTCTATAATATTAACTGATTCAAAGGTTGCTGAAACCTCAATTATCCCATGGCTAATGTCTTTCACAGAAGGACCGGTACCATAATCCGTGAAGGTATATTGGTATGTATACAACCCCCCTGAATAATAGACTTTCCAACTCAGCACCGCATCGGACCACCCGTCATTCGAATATAACCCATAAGGATTTGCCCCTGCCTCTTCCCACTTGTCGCTCCCGATTGAGCCAGTATATATAAGAGTGCCCCACGCCCCCGGCACAATCAAGAAAGACAAGACCAAACACACCAATAAAATTCGCCTTACCATAAGAACCCTCCTTTTCCCTTAGTGTTTGCATACCGCATTCTTTTACGATGGATCGAAAGACTCCGCTCTTCCTCATTCCGACAAGTGACGCCATGCTGGATATTTCCTTTGCCCCGGATTTTCGATCACCTCCCCCTTGCGATTGGAAAACGTTTTGCGAAACGCTCGTTAGTGCCCATCCGGAAATGAGCATTCCCGGATCCGCGTTTACAGCGGTCAGCGATCAGCGATCAGCTGTCAGCACAAAGGCTTTGCAAAGACAAGGCATGAAGCTGAGTGCTGAATGCCGATAGCAGACCGCACCATCCAGAAATCATCTATTTCTGGATGGAAACTCGTTACAAAGTTGAATAAACACGATTTCTCAGCCTCTTGGCCCCTTCCGACGCCTCCTTACCCGAATGATTCGTCCAAATGGATGCGCCGCACCGGATTTCCGACCCGTGGGAGAGGACGTCCAGGGCGCCGAGGAAGATCTTGAAATGCTCTGTTTCGAGATAATTCCTGAAATCTTCCTCCTCCTCCCACTCGTAGATCACATCGAAGTGCGCGGCATCCTCCCTGTCCCGGCACACCCTGAGATCCTGTAAGCCCCTCACCTCCTTTCGGTCTTCCTTGAGAGAGTAAATGGCCTGTAGAAATTCCTTTTCCTTGTAAGGGTTCAGTTCTATGGCAACCGTCATCGTGATCATGCAGGCCTCCACCCAACGGCGGGTCAAAACGGACAATATAATCAGAATAGTCGGCAAACTCCGTGCCACATTGAAATGATCCGGACGGGATTTATCCAATGACTTGATCTCGAAAGATTTTTTAAGGAAAGGCGAGGTTTCCTGTCCTCGTGGACCGCAGGATTTCCTTCTGAAGGGTCAGTCCTGTCGTGATATTCGGTGAATTTCACGATATTTTGTGAGTTTCGCGATGTTCCGGGAGCAAAGGGGGGCGGGAGTCTTTGAAAATCGGGACCGTCTTCTCAGGGTTTGTATGGACCGGGTTTAAGGGGTTCCCGGCCTCCTGATGCCGAGCCTCTTCATGCGGGATCTCAGGGTGTTGGGGTTCAACCCGAGGCGTTCCGCCGCGCCGTTCGGGCCCGATATCTTCCATCCGGTTTGAAGGAGGGTTTTCCGGATGTGATCCCGCTCGACTTCCTCGATGTCTTTCGAGGGCGGCGGCATGGCCGGATCAGGCGTGTCTTGCGGGATCAGGACGTCGGGCAGGGCGTCGATCTTTTCGGCCAGGTGGAGCACGGGGCCGTCGCTCACGATCACCGCCCTCTCGATCACATTGGCCAGTTCCCGCACATTCCCCGGCCAGTCATACCCTTCGAGGGCCTGCATCGTCTTGCGGGGGATCTGTTGAATGTCCTTGCCGTAACGTTTGCTCAATCTCCTGGTGAAAAATTCTACGAACAGGGGAATATCCTCTCTTCTCTGCCTGAGGGGCGGGACGGTTACGGGAAAGACGTTGAGCCGGTAAAAGAGATCCATTCTGAACCGTCCGTGCCTGCTTTCCTCAAAAAGATTCCGATTGGTGGAGGCGATGACGCGGACATCGGCCTTGACGGTGTGGGGGCTTCCGAGACGCTCGAACTCTCCGTCCTCAAGGACCTTGAGCAGTTTGGATTGCAGTTCCAGGGGGAGTTCACCGATTTCATCCAGGAAGATCGTTCCGCCGTCGGCCAGTTCAAAGCGGCCGATCTGCCTGGCCGTCGAACCGGTGAAAGCGCCTTTTTCCCTGCCGAAGAGCTCGCTTTCGATCAGGTTGGCCGGCAGGCCGGCGCAGTTGACGTGCACGAAGGGTCTGTCTTTCCGTTTGCTCAGTAGATGGAGGGTGCGGGCGAACACGCCTTTGCCCGTGCCCGTCTCCCCTGTCAGGAGGACTGTCGCCCCGGTTGTTGCCACCTTCTCTATCCGGTGTGTCACATACTTTATCGCATTGCTGATCCCGAGGAGGCCCTTAAAGAGATTTTCAAATTCCGTATCCTTGCGGAGATAGATGTTTTCGACCTCCAGTTTTTCCTTCAACTTCCTGATCTCATCGAGGGCCGTTTTCAGTTCTTCTTCCGACTGCTTGTGCCCGGAGATATCGTGGAGGGTTCCGATCATGCGCACCGGGCTGCGGTCCCGGTCAAAGAAAAACTCGCCGCGTGCCTGAACATGGCGCTCACCGCCGTCCGGCCGCACCACCCTGTACTGGATGGCATAGGGTCGGGCGGGATCGCACATGGACTGCTGAGCGGCCTGTTCTACGGCCTGTCGGTCATCAGGGTGGACAGAGGCGAGAAAAATCTCCAAGGCCGGCTTCGTCTCCTCGGGCCAAAGGCCCAATATGCGGTGAAACTCCTCGGACCAGCAATGGGTCCCGCCCCTGATATCCCAGTCCCAACTGCCCACATGGGCTATGCGCTGCGATTCACTGAGGGTCCTCTCGCTCCGGATCAGCGATTCCCGGGCCTCATGGATCATGCGCAGTTCCTGCCCGAACGTGGCGCACAGCGTGGCCGTCGCCTTCTCGATCTGTTCGGCCTGCGGAGGACTGAGTCCGTTATAGACGCAGACCGCTCCGAACAGTTCATCGTCCGGCCACAGGAGGGGGTATCCCAGATAGAGGGCACCGGGTGGATGATCCTCCCCGGCCTTGCCGGGCGGTCCGGTGACCAGGAGGGGGGTCCGGTCTCGCATGACCCGTTCGCAAAGGTCGGAGAGGTTCAGGTCGCGATTCCCGGTGGTCTGACCGAAATTCCGGGAGGCAGGGCTTGAGACAAACACCTCGTTTGAACCGTTGTCGGCCCTCGTGATCATCGCGCCGCTCAGGCCCGTCACACCGACAAAGGCATCGAGAAGGCGCTGCCACTGTTCCTTTACATCGGGAGGGATCTCAGGTTTAGTCTGGATCTCTTTGGGTGGGTCATTTGTGCGGGGGAGCTGCTCCACTGTCTCCTCCTGACCTGTCTCCTGAAGCGTTCGGCCCGCCCCGCCCTTGGGAGGGACTTGCCCCGCAACGCGATGAGACCGATACGACCCTCTCCGGTCGCCTGTATAGGCTCCAAAAGGCATTCTTTACTGCTAAATATAATACAATACATCCGCCCGGAAAGGGACATTTTTTTTGGGGAAAAGACCTTTTTATCCGCACCTTTTTCAGGGTCATCACTCCAAACTTGTACTATGGATCGAACGAGATTATGATCACGGGCACGGGAGGGTCTCTTTAGATATGAAACGGCCGGCATTTTGAAGGGGTAAAATGATTAAAGGAGCGGAGCATGCGTCTGCAGGAGATCATCTGCTGCGCAGAGCGGAGACAACAGGCACTTTCCCGGGAGGTGTCGGGACATTTGCCTCGCTGCGCCTGTCGAATTTCCGCCTGCTGCTGACCGGCACCCTGTTGTCCAACGCCGCCCAGTGGATACAGCAGATCACCTTGAACTGGCTGATCTACGACCTGACGGGTTCCGGCACCATGCTGGGCACCATCAACCTGGTCAGGTCTGTGGCATCCCTGGGCATGATCCCTGTGGCCGGGATCCTGATAGACCGCATGAACCGCCGCAGACTCATGGTCATGACCAACTGCTGGTTGTTTGTCATTACCCTGTCACTCGGGCTCCTGCTGGTTTTCGGCCGCGCTCGGATCTGGTACCTTTTTGTCTTCGCCTTTCTGGGCGGCATAGCCCAGGCCGTTGACCAGAACCTCCGGCAGGTCGTTGTGTTCGATGTGGCCCCCCGCCTCTTGATCCCCAACGCAGTGGCCATTATCCAAACCGGCTGGAGCCTGATGCGTTCCTTTGGACCCGGCATCGGCGGATTCCTCCTTCTCTGGTTCGGCCCGGGCGGTAATTTTCTCGTGCAGGCGGCGGCTTATGCCCTCATCGCCGTCACCATCGTGCGGATACAGTTCCCGGAGCGGGAAGGGGAGGGGCGAAGTTCTCCCCTGGAGAATATCCTGGCCGGGATCCGGTACGTGGCGCAGGGACGTGTCACCCGCACATTCATGTTCATGGGGTTCGTCCTTCCGCTCTTTATCATCCCCATCTTTGTCGTCCTGCCGCCGGTCTATGCGGTGGAGGTCTTCGGTGACGGTTCCGGCAGGATACTGGGATTCCTGATGGCCTTCGTCGGCGTGGGGGGTATCTTCGGCGGGGTGGTGACCGCGTCACTGGGCCGGTTCGAGCGCCGGGGCCTGGTGCAGTTGATCTCCCTTCTGCTGCTCAGCCTCACGCTGATCTGTTTCGCCCTGAGCACGACGCTATGGCTCTCGTTGCTGCTCCTGGCCCTGTCGGGATTCTTTGAAATGGTCTTTCTGACCACGAACCAGACCCTGCTGCAGCTGTCCATCCCCGACAAGCTGCGGGGCCGGGTGACCAGCATCGTGAACCTGAACGCGGCCCTTTTCCCCCTGGGCGGCCTGCTGGCCGGGGTGGGGGCCGACCTGCTCAGGGGGCCGGAGATCATTACCGTGGTGCTGGCCGGCATCAGCGCCGGCATAGCCGTTTGTGTCTTTTTCTGCTCCAGGACCGTCCGCGACTACCGGTTGAGCACGGCGATGGGCCGGGACCAGGGCTGAGTGCCGGATGCCGGCGGGCCCGGGCGTCCACTGCGCGGGGGGAACCCTCACAATAAGAGGATGAGCGTTTTGTAGCCCGACCGCCTGACTGCAGCCTCCGTATCCGTCATGATTCATAGAGCTTGATGATCGCCGAGATATCCGCCGTGAGATCCCCGTCAGGTCTCGTGCCCACCGACCGGTAGAGGGCCGCGGCCAGGGAAGAGACCGGCGTGCCCGCTCCGGTCTTTCGGGCGACCTTCTGCACCAGGTCCAGATCCTTCAGCATGATGTCGATGCCGCCCTGTTTGGGTTCAAAGGTGTGGCCGGCCATACGCGGCCCGA
>JBMNCO010000159.1:0-12854 GCA_049366815.1 Desulfatiglandales bacterium
CGTTTCCTTTTGATGCGCCGGAAGCGAGGGAGCGGAGTCTCTTGGCGGATCGCAAAAGCAGCCCGAGATTATCTCCACGGCCCTGCTGCGGGGGAAATGTGTCTGTTTGGCACATAACGCCGCCCCGAGGTCACGACTACAACCAGATCTTTACAACAGGGTCGGATGAAATATCAAGGCTTTTTGATGAGTTATTAAAGAAATGCAACCTGTTGAGTACAGGCTTTCGAGGCCATGCCGACTCGTGGCTCCCGGGCATATTTCTCGTACACTGACTGGGACAGGGCCGCGTTCTCATGTCCAAACAAAATTCCCTTGATATCCTTCTAAAATTATTGTAAATGTAATCGCAAGATGCGGATCCTATCGTCCTCGGAAAAACCGCAATATTGGACAGCTTTTCTGAAGCCCCGGGGCTTGAGGCACAAATCATTCTCTCGACTGTTCCAATTGTCAGCACGGATTAAGACTTGACTTCCCATGCTGAATTCATTATGTTTTCGTAATTTTCAAGGTCAACTATATTTTAATCGGAATTGACTTCACCGGACAAATCCTTGTGGAAATACCCATGACATCTACCTTGGAGAAGGAAGACCCATGAACAAATCCCAACTCATAGAGGCACTTGCCAAAGAAGAGAATCTTGCCCTGAAAAAGGCTGAAGAAGTGGTCAACACGGTTTTCGGGGACATGGAGGATGCCCTGGCCAAAGGCGAAAGGGTGGAGATCAGGGGCTTCGGGAGTTTCAAGATCAAGCACTACGAGGGCTATCAGGGAAGAAACCCGAAGACCGGCGAGGTCATTAATGTAGCCTCCAAAAAGCTTCCCTTTTTTAAGGTTGGCAAGGAACTCAAGGATAGAGTCGATATATAGCCGTTCCATGTTGGCCTTGGTCGTGCTAGGTGGGGAGCTAGCGGTGCCCTGCAACCCGAAATCCGCTCATGCGGGACCGAAAGTCCTTTAGGAGGGTGATGTTTCGGTCCTGTTTCTTTTCCGCCTCCGGCGATGAGGTGGACATCACGTGACAGACCGTTTATGAACCCCGTCAGGTCCGGAAGGAAGCAGCGGTAAGTAAATCAGGCTGTGTCGTGATCATATCTACCTTTTTCCCGGGCGAGGAGGACAGACCGAGCGTTATCTGAATGGGGATGCACGACCAAGGCTCAATTTACTTCTCTTCTCAAGCCCGGATTCCCTGAAAACAATCTCGGTCTCTTTTCTTATCCCACCCTGCTCGAAATGCTTGCAAAAAGATTCGTCATCAACAACCCTAATAACCCTGAAAGCCCCCATGAATCCGATCAAGCCACGTGGGAGGTCCCCTACATCCAGTTCCCAGGCCTTTCACGTCAAGCCGGCCTGAGCCATGCCGTTTACACCAGGCTCGGGGGCGTCAGTGATCCACCTTACCGGAGTCTGAATACCAGCTATGTCACGGGAGACAGGCCGGATGATATTCAAAAAAACCTCACCATTATAAAGAACAGTTTCGGGGCTGATCACCTCTTCTCCATGCATCAGGTACACGGCAAGAATATCATTGTCTTGCGGGAGGGCAAATCTTTCGACCCAGTGGCCTCGCTCCCCGGGGACGCCCTTATCACCGATATGAAAGGCGTCGCGCTCCTGGTGAAGCAGGCGGACTGCCAGGCTGTAATCATTTTTGATCCGCTTGCGGGAGTGATCTCAAATGTTCACTGCGGATGGCGTGGAAACAGAGTCAATATCCTGGAGGCGGTCGTAGAGCGGATGCAATCGGATTTCGGATGCCGGGCCTCTCGGCTCCAGGCGGCCATCGGCCCCTCACTCGGGCCCTGCTGTGCCGAGTTCGTCACCCACAGGGAACTATTCCCCGACCATTTCCGATCCTTCATGGTGCGACCGGACTACTTTGATTTATGGCAAATCAGCCGTGATCAACTCCTTCAGGCAGGTCTCGAGAAACAGAACATCGAGACAGCAGGAATCTGCACCCGCTGCCGCACGGATCTTTTTTATTCTTACAGGGCTGAAGGGACCACGGGGCGATTTGCCACGGTAGTCATGATGCGTTGACCGCATTTTTCCCCGAGGCGATCAGGTCCCCGTTTCATGAATGTCACACCCAATTATCGCTTCACGACGTTGAGGTATCCTGCGAGATAGACTTGACAAATGCTTCAGGTTATATGAAAAGTGTTGATAGAGGCCGGTGCACAAAATCCGATCCGGATGGCGAAAAATTTGCAACTACTCAGCTAGATAGGCTCTAGGCATTTAGGCTGTGAGGTGTCGCAGGAAGGGAACCTGCGTGATCATAGGAAACTCAGAGCGTTTGAACGGGCTGATGAAGTGGACCTTCTGATCCATCGTGAGAGTCAGGCTGAGCATATCCGATTTCTTGAAACCGCGTTTGGCTCCTTAAGGGAGTTGCACGACCAGCTTGGCCTGTCAAAGCGGCTGGGGTATTCTTATGAACGTGAAATTTCTACCTGTGAATCAAAAATTGTGGAAGCGAGAAGGTTTTGGGCGCCCTGCTTCGATCAATGTGCGGATAGCGAAGGGCTCGGAAACTAATAGCCTTTAGCCTACAGCCTAAACAACCTGAACCGTTACAGAAAATTTCTGTCATAACGTCCCATGAAGATATCACCTAAAGAAATAGCCTTTGACATAGACGGCGTAGTGGCGGACACCTTTCGCGTTTTTGTGGATAGGGCCAGGAACGACTATGGATATCGCTTCACTTATGAGGAAATCACCGAGTATGAATTTCTGGAGGTGCTGGACATCACCGTGAAAGACAGCGATACGATCATCGAAGCTCTCCTTAGAAGCCCTATAAAGAGCGGCGTCCAGCCCATGCGGGGCGCGAAGGAAGTATTGACCAGACTTTCCCGCAACGGTCCTCTGCTCTTTGTCACGGCAAGACCGGAAAAGGATCCGATCATTGAATGGGTTTACCATCAGTTACCGGACGTGGAAAAATCCCGTATTCATTTGGAGGCGACCAACACCCATAGAGAGAAACTCCCTGTCCTTCTGGAAAACGGGGTAAAGTATTTTGTAGAAGATCGACTGGACACATGCTATCTTCTGGAAGAGGCCTCCTTGAGCCCCATTGTTTTCGAGCAACCCTGGAACAAAAAGGCCCACCCCTTCCCGGTCGCCAAAGACTGGGGTGACCTTTCGGCCATGATCTCTTGGTAAGGCATGATCCATTCAAGTTTTTCCCACCCTCCAGTCCGCTGACGGAAGGTTGGAAGTTGACAAAGCCCATAAAAAAGATATGATTGCGTGTCAAATGTCTTTTCCGAAAAGGAGGCCGCACATGCCCACATACGATTTTGTTTGTGAAAAATGCAAAAAGAAATTCTCCCTTGCCATGACCATTTCAGATTATGAAAAGACAAAATTCCGGTGCCCTAAATGCAAGAGCACCAAAGTCAAGCGAGAAATCACGACCTTTCAGGTTCAGACCTCTAAGAAGAGTTAGGATTCGCCATGGAATGCCCCCACTGCCACGAGGAAATCCCGACAAGGGCCTGTGCCCATTGTAGTGAAGAGACCCCTTTGCCGGGCCGCTATTGCATGTTCTGCGGCAAGGAATTTGTTGAGGAGGCCGACCATAACGAGGCCTCGGAACAGGTTGACCCCTTTGACCTTGACAACCGGGTCCTTTGCCCGGACGGTACCTGCACAGGTATCATCGTCAATGGAATCTGCACCGAATGCGGAAAGCACTTCGAGCAGAGGGGCACGGAGACGCAATAGGAGGTCGAGGAGAAAACATCGGTGTTTGAACTGAAAATTGTGACCCATTTCGCTGCGGCCCACCAGTTGCGGGAATTCGGAGGCAAGTGTGAAAATCTGCATGGCCATAACTGGAAAGTGGAAGTCTACGTAAGGGGCGAAAAACTTGGCGAAAACGGTCTCCTTATGGACTTTGGACACGTAAAGAAGGCCACGGAAGAAGTGCTCGACAGGCTGGACCATCAATTTTTAAATGAGTTGGAGGAATTCAAGGCTACAAATCCCTCGTCGGAAAATATCGCCCGGCTTATCTTCAAGTCCCTGGTCCGAAAATTCAATGATCAGGGCGTCACCGTGAGTAAGGTCACAGCGTGGGAGTCGGATACCGCCTGCGCATCTTATTACATCCAGGCGTGATGCTGACCGCAATTTCCTATCCCCTATGAAAACATATGCCTTTATTCCCGCAAGGTACGGTTCATCGCGATTTCCGGGTAAGCCCCTGGCCCTCATAGCCGGCGTCCCTATGATACGCCATGTGTATGAGCGCGCCGCTCTATGCCCTGAAATCGATAAGGTCTTCGTAGCAACGGATGACGAGCGCATTCGGCAATGCGTTCTGGAATTCGGCGGCGAGGTCATGATGACCCGTGGAGACCACCCCTCCGGCACCGACCGGATCACCGAAGCCGCCCGAATGATCAATGCGGAGCACGACGATCTGATCGTCAATATACAGGGCGATCAACCGCTGTTCAACCCCGCCGTTATTTCCGCACTGGTCTCACCCTTCAAGGAAGATCCGACCCTTCCCATGTCCACGCTCATGTGCCGAATCGCCGACGAGAAGGATCTCTCCAACCCCAATCATGTCAAGGTAGTGCTTGACAGGGAAGGTTACGCCCTTTACTTTTCCAGGGCGCCTATCCCCTTCTATCGCAATCCCGATCCTTCGGACCGTCATTATAAACACCTTGGGCTCTATGCCTACCGCATGGATTTTCTTTCGACCTTTGTCGATCTGCCGGCAGGACGCCTTGAAACCGCGGAAAAGCTCGAGCAACTCAGGGCACTGGAAAACGGCTACAGGATAAAAGTCCTGGAAACACCCATGAACAGTATCGAAGTCGATACGCCGGGCGATATCGGGAAGGTGGAAGACCTTCTGGGCCGGCAGTGATCTGAGGCCGAATGGTAAAGTACTGGAATTTACGTGCATCCTCCTCTCTGGCCCCCAAACTCGCCCGTGAGACAGGGCTCTCCCATCTGGAAGCCCAACTCCTTATAAATCGCGGCGTCTCAGACACCCGTGACGCCCAGGCCTTCTTGTCCCCCCGGCTGGCCGACCTCCTGGACCCACTGCTGTTAAAAGACATGGATGCGGCCCTGGCCATGATTTTGCGCACCCTGGAAAACGGCGAGGAGATCACTGTTTATGGAGATTTCGATACGGACGGCCTGACTTCCACGGCCCTTCTGCTTAATGTATTCTCGACCCTGGACATTCCCGCATCTTTTTATATTCCCGATCGGTTTTCCGAAGGACACGGCCTCAACTTGAATGCCGTTCGGGGCATCGCCCGGGAAAGGGGCGGTCTCATGATCACGGTAGATTGTGGGACCTCCGATGACAGGGAGATCGCTCTTGCCATAGAAATGGGTCTGAAAGTCATTGTGACGGATCACCATCAGGTGCCCGAGACTTTCAACCCTCTCTGCCCTGTGATCAATCCCCATCGTCCTGATTCACGCTTTCCATTCAAAAATCTCGCCGGGGTGGGCGTCGCCTTTTTCCTTGCCGTCGCCTTGAGAACGGCCCTGCGGGATCAGCGATGGTTCAGGGACAGACCGGAGCCGGATTTGCGGCCCTTTCTCGATTTGGTTGCCCTGGGCACGGTCGCCGATGTCGTTCCCCTCGTCGGCCAAAACAGGATCCTCGTCAGCAGGGGAATCGAAATGATGAAGATATCTCAATGGCCGGGCATACAGGCGATACGGGAAATTACGGACGTCAACCCCGCCATGATCACGGCCTATGATGTCGCCTTCAAATTCGCTCCCCGGCTTAATGCCCCTGGAAGGTTGGGCGATGCGGCCCTGGGCGTCAAGGCCCTGACAACCCACGACCTACCCCTGGCCCTTGACCTGGCCAAACAACTTGACGCCTTAAACATCAAACGGCAGGCCATTGAACAGGATATACTCCATGAGATTGAGGATACCCTTCTGACCCGCCAAAACCTGACTAACCGCAGGGCCCTTGTTTTTGCCGGCAGGGGTTGGCACCGTGGTGTTCTCGGCATCGTAGCCTCCAGGCTCATGGACAGGTACCATCGTCCGGTCCTGATTCTGGGTATCGATGACGGGATGGCCGTGGGATCCGGCAGGAGCATAGAGGGATTCAATCTTTATGAGGCCCTGGCCAAGCTGGAACACCACCTTGAAAAATTCGGCGGCCATTACCGCGCCGCCGGCTTCACCCTGAGGGCCTCAAATATCCAACGTCTGGCCGAAGAAATGGAAGGTCTGGCCCAACAAACACTGACCGAGGAGCACCTCATCCCATCCGTCGACGTTGATGCCGAGGCGTCCCTTTCAGAACTGGACGAGAGAACCATCCACCGCATAGGATCCCTGGCACCCTTCGGGCCGGGGAACCCGAATCCCCTTTTTTACGGCAGGGCCTTCGAGGTTCTCGATTCGAAGATCGTGGGGGGAAAACACCTGAAACTCCTGCTGAGACAGGGCAGCGCCACAAGGGAAGCGATTGGTTTCGGAATGGGGGAAAGACATCCCCTGGATACCAACACCATAGATCTTGTCTACACACCGGAGATCAATCACTGGCAGGGACACAAAAGGGTCCAGCTCAAGATAGCCGATCTGGAAGAGGCGGGAAAGGGATCAAGGATCAGGCCTCACGGAGCCTGAGTCGGCACGGACTGAAAACCCGGTCGGCCGAGGGGATTCTCTCCCATGGCCGATCAGAGTGGGGCGGTCGCAGGGAATGCCCCGGGTCTGCCGTCTACTCCAGGCAGAGACCGCGGCGCGCTCATACCCGGACCGGTTTTTGTGCTACTGCCTCCCTTTATACCCTTTGAAGTACTTCAAAAATTCCGAATCCGTCGAGAGGATCAGAGAACTGTCCTTGTCCATGGCCTCTTTGTAGATATCGAGGGTCTGCAAAAAGGAATAGAACTCCGGATCCCTCCCAAAGGCATGGGCATAGATCGTTGTCGCTTCCGCATCGGCCTTTCCCTTGATTTCCTGTGCCGTCCTGTATGCCTCTGATGTGATCTGTTTCAGATCCTTTTCCATATCACCTTCAATCTTACGGGCCTCCCCCTGTCCTTCGGAGCGGAATTTTTCGGCGATCTGCTTTCGTTCCGCGATCATTCTTCCGAAAACGGACTGCTGGACCTCTTCGACATAATTTAGTCGTTTTACCTTGATATCCACCAGTTGAATGCCGAATTTCTCCAGCTTGGGCTGGGCCTGGTTCAATATTCCCTTTGTGATCTCCCGTCTGCCCATGGTGACCTTCCCCAGTGATTCCCTCTCCCTGACCTCTTCGAATCCGATCTCGAACTCCATTTGACGGTCACTCTTCCTGACGGTCTCTATCAGGGAATAGGAGGTGACAAAATTGCGCACCGCGGAATCCAGGATATCATCGAGGCGCCCCAGTGCTCCGAACTCGTTTCCCACGGTTTGAAAGTACTTGAGAGGGTCTACGATCTTCCATCGCCCGAAGGTGTCAACCCAGATAAAAGTCTTGTCAAGGGTGGGGATCTGCCCCGGGTCGCCGTCCCATTCAAGGAGATTTTTGGGAAAATAATTGGCCTGTTGAATCATGGGGATCTTGAACTTGAGGCCCGGTTCCGTAATGGGATTCCCTATGGGCTTCCCGAACTGGGTAACCACCACCTGTTCTGTCTCATCCACGATATACGCGGCACCGAAGAGGGCAATCAAGACGGCGATGAGCACAATGATAAGAACCTTGGTCTTCACTTCTCTCCTCCTTTTTGTTGTTGGAGGTTTAACAGAGGAAGCAGATTAGTCTGCCCGGCATCGAGGATGTACTTGTTCCCCAGTTTGGGGAATATCTCGCGGAGCGCTTCCAGATAAAGCCGCCTTTTGGTGACATCCTCCGCCTTATGGTATTCCTCGTAAAGGGCGAGAAATCTCGCGGCATCACCCTTTGCGCGATTGACACGGTCCAGAGCAAACCCTTCAGACGCCTTGATGGTCTTTTCCGCCTGTCCCCTGGCCTGAGGGATGAGCTTATTGTACTCCTCCCTGGCCTGATAGATCATTTTCTCCTTTTCCTGAATGGACTGGTTCACCTCATTCCAGGAAGGCTGTACAGGCTCGGGCACGTTTGTCCTCTTCATCTCTATGGTCGTGATATTGATCCCGGTCTCGGCCTCGTCCAGTTCCAGTTGGAGAAACTCCTTGGCCTCGGTTGCGATCTCGGCCCGTTTGTTGATGACCTCGTCAATGCTCCGATCCCCGACGACAAGACGCATCATGGACTCCGAAAGATCCCTCAGCGTCGTGCGCACATCGCGCACCTTGAAGAGGTATTTATAAGGATCATCGATCCTGTACTGCACGATCCAGGGAACCACCCCCACATTCAAATCCCCGGTGAGCATCAGTGACTCGTTGAGATAGCCGGCCCCCGGGGCATACCGGCTTCTCACGCCCGCCTGGACCGTTCTGAACCCGAACTCTTCCTTGTAGACAAAGCGCACCTTGACCTTGGTGACCTTTTCTATGCCCCTCGGCAATTTAAAATTTAGACCCGGCTGCGTAGTCCTCACATATTTGCCGAACCTCTGAACGATCCCCACCTCATCCACGGCGACGGTGTAAAAAACGGAGGTTCCCAGATAGAGGACAATAACCACGAGAATGATCAGCCAGAATGCCGGAAATTTCCCCTTCATTCCCTTGAATTTGTTAATCACATCTTCCATCTGGGGAGGTGTTCCGCCACTGCCCGGCTTCTTGTGCTGCTGCAATTTATCCCAATCCCAAGCCATAATCTAACCCCTATGAAATATATTACATATTGTGCTAACATAGATATTAATGGTGGCCCAGTCAAGGAATAAACCGGCACACATTATCACTTCGTAACCTAAAGCATTGCAAAATTCGCCAAAGTTGACCTATGAATGCAAAAGACGATACATGGTCTTCTCTTAAAGACATCCTCGATAAATTGATGGGAGACGCCGGACTTCCCTTTAATCCGAATGACGCCCTTATCTGGAAAGTCTGGGATGAGGTCGTCGGCCCTGCCATTTCAAGCCACGCTCAACCCACATGGATCAAAGACGGACGACTGAGAGTGAAAGTATCGGACCCCATCTGGCTTCAGGAACTGGGTTTTGCCGGTGACACGATCAAAGAGAAACTGAACAAGAAACTTTGCAGGAATGCCGTCAAACGCATCGAATTCCGGCTCGACACGCGCTAACCCTCCTCCAGACAATCTTCGTCACTGTCCTTCATCCCTGTTCCGGTTACCGGGCCGCAGCGCCGTTCGCTTTGCTGTTCGATCCCGTTCATGGAAAAATCGCCCTGATCAAAGAGCGGGGGCAGGATCGTAAGGCCGCTCCTTCCCCCAAGTGATGCCTCTATAAGCACAAGTTTTGCCGGCGACGACTCACTCGGATAAATGACCTGTACCCGTTTGGGTTCAAATCCGATTCCCCGCATCCGGACGAGGATATCCACCAACCGGTCGGCGGGATAGACCATGGCCAGAACGCCCTTCGTCCTCAGGACGGATCTGGCGGCATTGAGCGTATTGTCCAGGGAGAGCAGTATTTCATGCCTGGCTATGGCCCTTTGAGGATCGGGGTTGATTCTCCCGCTGTCCTTCTTCCTGTAAGGGGGATTGCAGAGCACGACATCTGCAAATGACGACCTGAGAGGAAGATGCCTGATATCCCCCCGAACCACCGCCACCTTTTTCTCCAAACCGTTCAGCGAGGCATTTCGAATCGCCTGATCCGCCAATTCGCTCTGGATCTCAACTCCGACCGCGAACCTGACAGAGCGTGTCAAAAACAAAATGAGTGGGATGACCCCACACCCCGTCCCCAGGTCTACGACCACACTTCCGGGCCTTGTCGTGACGAATTCGGCGAGCAGGACCGCATCTATGCTAAACCGATAACCTGTCCTGGATTGAATCAGTTTCAAACGACCGCCCATGAAGGCGTCCATCGTCTCGTCAGGGCGAAGATCGATTCCTTCAGGGCATCTGGATGAGTTCATTAGGGTCTATTTTGTTAAAGACCAGGCCCGTCAGGATCTTGGGATAGAAGTAGGTGGATTTTCGAGGCATAATCAAGCCCTGCTTCGCCACTTCCTTGACCTGTTCCATCCGGGTCGGATTGAGCAGAAAGGTCATCTGATAAGCCCCTGAGCTCACCATGGACAGGGCCCGGGCAAAGTTGCTCTGGTAGTGGAACACTTCTTCGTCGTCGAGATCCTCCTTACTGAAGCCGAGTGCCCTCTGGAGGAGAAAACGGGAGAGTGCGAGCACATCAAGGTCTTTTTGGCAGGGGTGGAGATCATCGCCCATGACCTCTTCCATGCCGGTTTTTAAAGACAGGAGATAGCATCGATCCCCGCCGTGATGATAAAACCCGATGGCGGTCCCCAGGCGCCCCCGCTCATCGAGGGCCTCCTTGATGCGCATCCATTCCGTACCGGATCCGGCCGTCGACAGGGGGAGGGTTGCGACATCGAACCACGCACCGGCGCGTTCGAGAAAGGGCCGGACATCAAAGCCTGCCCTCCCCCTGATCAAACGGTGGGAGGGCAGGATGGTCAGCCCCACATCATCCATATTACTGAGATACGCCATGACGTATTCGTAGGAACGATTCGGCGACCGCTTTCCGAATCGCGTTCTCATCATGTTCCGGTAATTACGTGCGGTTTCGTAACGGTGATGTCCATCGGCGATAAAGATGGACTTGCCCGCCATAAGTTCCGCCACACGTTCGAAAATAGCACGGTTCTGCACCACCCAGAGACGATGCCCGGTGCCGTCATCCAAATCAAAAGAAAACTGCGGAGACTCCTGGATGACATCCTCAAAGGCGCCGGAGATCTCGTGATCAGCATCTTCGTAAAGGCCGAATATCTGACTGAATTGGGCGCCACAGGCCTTCATCAGATTCAATCGATCGTCTTTGTGGGCGGAAAAGGTCTTCTCATGTGGGAGGATCGTTCCAGAGCCCTCTTCTTCGATACGCAGCAGGGCGATCAGTCCCCACCTCAGCCTCTCCCCTCCCCCGTCGCCGGGATCATATCTGAGCGAGGTCATATACATCGAGGGCTGCCTCGAGCGGACAAGGACATTCTCAGACTGCCATCTGTTGAAAGAATCTGCTGAACGGGTATATCGGTTATCCCAGTCGGAATCTCCAATCTTCTTTTTTCCGAGGATCAGGCGGATGACATTATAGGGATCCTTCTGATAATACCCCTCCTGTTCCTCCTCTGAGATGACGTCGTAGGGGGGTGCAACCAGTCTGGCCATCTCACCAAACCTTTTGGAATTGTATGTAACGCCCGTAAAAGGGGCAACAGTCGCCATTTCTCCGGAATAGTCTCCTTTGAGTTAGAACGGGTTCTGCAATTCGTGACGGTCCTGCAAAAAATCAAAGAACGACTTTTTGCGGGAGCTTTGACTAAAAGTCTCTTTTCCTACCAGAATAACCTGCCTTGTCAACCTAAATTCATCCTCAAATTTCAACATCATCAGTGAGGCCAACGGATTTTGGGGCATCCCTGGGCACCCGCAAGGTATCAGATGCAAGGCACCGAGGAGTGACGACTGAGGCCTATAAGCGATAGGCCGCAGGGAGGAACGGACGAAGGCAACGCCGCAGATGATGCCTTGATGGGGAATCAGGGTCAAGCAAATTCAGAGACCTTGACATCATTTCCTTTCTTCTAATATGTTTAGAATCTTACATCACTATGCCTCTTAAAACATTCAGAGCCTTATTCTTGAGGAAAAGCTTATGCATTCCCGGATCCCACGCGGGTCTCCCGGTTCCGACCCTCCCGATGAAGTTCCCGACATCATCATTGAAGCAGGAATCCTGCTGACCATGGCCCGGGACAACGCTCCGATTGAAAACGCCCGGGTAGTGATCAGGGGGGACAGGATCGTCGATATTCTGTCATCCGTCGACCAATCCGCCTATCCCGAAGGCGTCGAGGTCATACACGCCGAGAAGGGGATCGTGATGCCCGGGCTCATCAATGCCCACGCGCACACAGCCATGACCCTGTTCCGGGGCCTTGCTGATGATCTTCCACTGAAACAGTGGCTGTTCGACAAGATATTCCCTGCTGAGGCCCGCACCCTCTCACCGGAAACCGTCTACTGGGGAACCCTCTTGGGGTGTCTCGAAATGATCGCATCGGGAACCACAACGGTCGTTGACGGCTATTTCTTTGAGGACGACGCGGCCCGGGCCGTCCAGAGATCGTGCATGAGGGCCCTTGTGGGACAGGGAGTCATCGACTTCCCCGCCCCCGGAGTCGCGGATCCTCGGGACAATCTGAAAGTCGGGGAACAGTTCTTGGAAAGATGGGCCGGTATCTCTGATCTGATAACACCGGGGCTTTTTTGCCACAGTCCCGTCACCTGCTCGGATACGACCCTGAAGCGGGCCCGGGACATCTCAAAGGCCTACGGTCTCCCCCTTCAGATACACCTTTCCGAGACCCGTGAAGAGGTCGACCGGATCCTTCAGAAGACCGGGGAACGGCCCGTTCTTTACCTGGAGCATCTCGGCGTGCTCGGCCGCAACCTTGTGGCCGCCCACGGCATTCACCTGGATGATACGGAAATCGACATCCTGGCACAAAGACAGGTCAAGATCGTTCACGTCCCTGAAAGCAACATGAAACTTTCCTCCGGGGTCGCCCGGGTCCCTGAAATGGCGGCCAAAGGTGTGACCGTCGCACTCGGCACGGACGGATGTGCATCCAACAACAATCTGGATATGTTCCAGGAAATGGATTCAACGGCAAAGATACACAAGGTCGTCTCAATGGACCCCGTCACAATG
>JBMNCO010000160.1:0-10445 GCA_049366815.1 Desulfatiglandales bacterium
GGCATGAGACATCCATGCCCCCTCAGGGAATGCCTGGAGACCCGACAACCCTCCCAGACGACCCATATCCACCGCGACAAGGATGACAAAAAGGTCTATTATTCCATTTCCTGTTACCCTATCTTTGAAAACGGCGAAGTGGTCGGAGGCGTGGAGATCTCCAAGGACATTACCAAGGACATTAATTTCCAGAAAGGGTTGATAAGACAGCAGAAACTGGCCTCCATCGGGCACCTGGCGGCAGGGGTGGCCCATGAAATCAACAACCCCTTGACCACCATCCTCACCACCGCCATGCTGATCCAGGAGGATCTTGACCCCGAAGACCCGAATTATGAAGAACTGGAGACCATCACCAACGAGACCCTCCGTTGCCGCAAGATAGTCACCGGTCTCCTTGATTTCGCCAGGCAGGCCAAACCGACCAAGAATGAATACAACATCAATGAGATCGTCGAGCAGAGCATCGCCCTTACGCGGAAACAGGGCGCCTTTAAGGATATCGTCTTGGAGGGTCATCTATCCGAGGGGCTGCCCCTGATCTATGTGGACAAGGATCAGATCCAGCAGTCCATTATTAATTTGGCCCTCAATGCCATCGATGCCACGGAGGCGGGAGGAAGGGTCACCCTGAGCACGCGATTCATCTCTGAGAGCGAAATGATCGAGATAGGGGTGAGGGATACGGGAAAGGGCATTTCTTCGAAAAACCTGGACAAGGTGTTTGATCCCTTTTTTACCACAAAGGAGAGCGGCACCGGGCTCGGCCTGGCGATTACCCACGGCCTCATAGAGCAGCACGGAGGGACCATACAGGTTGAGAGTACACCGGGGAAGGGTACGGTCTTCATGATTCGGCTTCCCGTCAAAAAAGGAGGCAATGATGCCTTCTGAAAACGCCCGAATTCTGGTCATTGATGACGAGATCAAGATCTGCCGGAGCTGTGTGAAAATTCTTGCAAAAAGGGACTATGAAGTCGAATTCGCCCTAAACGGGTATGATGCCCTGAAGATGATGCGGGAGGACCCCTATGACCTTGTCATTACGGACTTGAAAATGACCAGCATGGGAGGCATGGAGGTTCTCCGCCGTGTTAAGGATGCCTATCGGGACACCGCGGTGGTTGTGATTACGGGGTATGCCACGGTATCATCCGCCGTAGAGGTGATGAAGACGGGGGCCCACGATTACCTCCCAAAGCCCTTCACTCCGGATGAACTGCGCACGGTTGTCCGGCGTGCCCTGGCGGAAAGAGAGATCCGTATACAAAACCGAAAAGGGATGGAGAATGGGAAGGGAAGAAGCCCTGTGTCTCATCGGCTTGTGGGTGAAAGCCCGAAGATAAAGGCGGTCATCCGCATGGTGGAAAAAGTGGCCCCCACCGATTCCACGGTCCTGATCTACGGGGAGAGTGGCACAGGAAAGGAGTTGATCGCCCGGGCAATCCATGCCAACAGCGTAAGAAGGGACAAGGTCTTTTTTGCGGTAGACTGCGGCACCTTGTCCGAGAACCTTTTGGAGAGCGAGTTGTTCGGCTACAAGAGGGGTGCCTTTACCGGAGCGCATAAGGATAAGGACGGGATTTTCAAACTGGCCGACGGAGGGACGGTTTTTCTCGATGAGATCAGCAATATCCCTCTCAGTGTCCAGGGTAAACTTCTTCGTTTTCTGGAGAACCGTGCGTTCCTCCCACTGGGAGGCACGGATACGACGAAAGTGGATGTCCGGCTGGTCTTTGCCACCAACAGGGACCTCATGGAAATGGTAACCGGTGGGCGTTTCAGGGAGGATTTCTACTATCGGATCTATGTGTACCCCATCTTTGTGCCCCCGCTGAGAGAAAGGAAAACAGATATTGTTCCCATAGCCTATCATTTTTTGGGCATATTTTCCGCACAGATGGGCAAGATGATCGAGGGATTTGAAGGGGATGCCATGAAACGGCTTATTGAATATGACTGGCCGGGCAATGTCCGACAACTCAGGAATGTCCTTGAAAGGGCCGTCATACTCTGTGAAGGCCCCCGCATTACACCGAAAGAACTCCCGCTGTTGGATGGTGTCGGAGAACCGGCAGACTTCGTTCCCTCCACCAATGAAGAACTCAAACAGATCAAAAAGGAGATCCGAAAGAAGGCAACAGACAAGGTGGAAAAGAACTTCATCCTGAATGCCTTGACCCAGAACGAATGGAATGTCACGCGGGCCGCCAAAAAGACCGGTCTCCAGAGGACGAATTTCCAAAGTCTTATGAAAAAACATCAAATTTCTCTTCCCAAAAAGGGCAGGCGCCCCAGGAAAGGGGTTGAGGCCTGAATTTTTTTAGACAGGTCAGAAAAGAGCAGGGCCTGTATCTTAGAGATCCTCCTATACGTCCACTTTTTTCCTGCCGGTTATACACTGTATTTTTTTCTTATACCCCTTCCATCCCATGGCCGCGGCCGAAACTCTTTCTCCGAAGATCGCTTTGCCCATCTCCGATAATCTTCAGTTTTTTAACAGGATTTATGCCGCCCCTCCTTACGGTCGCAGGCAGAGCATGGGGATCCTAGGCACCCTGGAATCCCATTTTCATAAGGAAGAGGTGTATATCCCTTATATACATTTAAGGTCTTTTCAAAAAGCATTGTTGTAAAATTAACTTGAAAAAACAATTGGTTATAGTTTTTAACTTTTTTGGCACCATCTCTGCACTATTAGAACGGCAAATATACCTTATGGCTATACAACCTTTGAAAAAAGGAGGGACTATCATGGAACGGGCAAAAATCCTTGTGGTTGACGATGAAAGGAGCATTTGCAGAAACGTCAAAAAGATCTTATCGAAAAGTAATTATGAGGTTTCCGAGGCCCTGAGCGCCGAGGAAGCCATGGGAAAAATGGCCAAGGAAACCTTCGCACTGCTCATTTCCGACATCGTTATGCCCGGAACAAACGGGCTTGAGCTCTTGAGGCTTGTAAAAAAGCAATGGCCCTTGGCCGCAGTCATCATGATGACGGCCTATTCCTCAACGGATACGGCTGTCCGGGCCATCAGGTTGGGCGCCCTGGGCTATCTCCCCAAACCCTTTACGCCCAAGGAATTGCGATCTATGGTCAAAGATGCCCTGTCCGGAGACCTGGTCGAGGCAAAGGCCACGAAAAAGGAAAGGGAGGCCATCGATGTGATCGATATTGATATCCCCTTTGACAGAGACGAGGTGGCCAAGGTTACGGGTGATGCCTATGCCGACATGATTGGCCCATCCGATATGCCCGTTATAGAGATCACCTCCCCGGAGTCGCTTCCCTATTACTGTGCTGTAGGAGAGAAGGTCTGCGATATCTACAAGAAGCTGGGTAACACCTGTAAGGGCGGCCTCAAGACCAACGAGTGTCCCCAGAAAAAGGCCAAAAAGAAAGAGGGGCCTGAGAAAAAGGAAGCGGCCTTCGATGCGAACAGGCTCATCGGCATTGATCAACCCTTCAGTTACCAGGAGGTCATTTCCGTCACGGGGCCGGAATACCTGCAGCATTTGGAGCGCGAGGGCGTCACCTTCGTTCCTTATGAAGCATTGAAAGAGAAGATTGCCGAGCGTTTGAAAGAGGCTCCCACACGGTTGCCTGTCCGGCCTGAATTTGTCGATAAGCCTTCCAGGGAAACCATCCTGGTGATCGATGATGAGGCGGCCGTAAACAACAATATCCGCAGGATCTTGTCCAAAAAGGGCTACCGTGTTGAACAGGCCATGACGAAATCAGAGGCCCTTGAAAAGATATCCGAGAAGGAATACCGGCTCGTGCTCCTGGACCTGAAGATACCCGGCGTGAAGGACCTGGAATTGCTGGAGACCATACGAAAAGAGAGGCCCAACACAATGGTGATCATTATCACCGGGTATGCCAGCATTGAGACCGCCGTTGAGACGGCCAGGCTGGGGGCCGTTGACTATCTGCCAAAACCCTTTACGCCCGATGAAATTCGCCAGGTCACCGGCAGGGCGCTCGGCCTGGCGGCCTAGTGCCGCCAGGCGTGGGGTTTTCCCTGTCTCATTACTGAAAGCATTCCTCTCACTCTTCTCCAAAACAGAATGTGCCGCTCCAAGCAGGGGGGCGGCATGTCCTCGCCGCTAGGTCCACTCCGCCATCCGCGGCAACCGTCGCTTGCGGGATTTTGGCCCTTCATCTCAGAATTCATTTGACAAATTCTGATGGAACTGTCTATGGTTACAGCATCTAATATTCAATGATTCAATATCATGAAGGTGGGAAAAGCCTTCATTCACTGATATATTACAGAAGGCCTTTCATGGCGGTACCCTCATTTAGGAAGGCTTGACCGAAAAGACAAACTGCGATTGAGAGTCGAGACAGAGGACGCTTTTCCCTTTGCGCGATCCTTCAGGGGGAGATGGCCAGATAGTCCATGTCCGTTCAATGAACGACCATGTCTTTCCAAGATCATTCGCCCGGCTCAGTACCCCATAAACGGCGGATGTTTTTTGACGCAATCTGGGCTCAATAGTCCAAAGAACCATCGGTAAAGTCACTCCCCCAAGTCTCGGCGAGACTGTGGCCTGTCCTCAAAATTCAATATTTCATCAAGGCTCAAGAGTCCATCCGTGGATCTTGAAGCAGGTTCTGCGTATTGCCCGTCTTTGTCTACCCTTTTCGCCCCGTTCCCCTTGTTCAGTGCAAAGGATGAGGCTTCGGGAGATAAGGTCTGGTTGCGACCCGTTAATATCTAATGAAAGACCCATCAAGCACAACACATGGATTAAGGAGATGAAGTGATGGCTGGAGACCTTAGAGGATCGGTTTTAGTCGTTGGAGGTGGCATAGCTGGGATGCAATCCGCGCTCGATCTGGCAGATTCCGGATACTATGTCTACCTCCTTGAGAAATCACCTGCCATCGGTGGGGCTATGGCCCAGTTGGACAAGACCTTCCCGACCAACGACTGCGCTATGTGAATTATCTCACCCAAACTGGTCGAGGTCGGCCGGCATTTAAACATTGAATTGATTACCTACGCAGAGCTTGAGTCCGTTGAGGGTTCTCCCGGGAACTTCAAGGTCAAGGTAAGAAAACGGGCCCGCAGTATCAATATGGATCTGTGCACCGGATGCGGTGCATGCCTGGAGAACTGCCCGGTGACGAACCAAATGGTTCCGTCGAATCAGGAATAACCCAGTCAATTTCAGTCTGTTGTATCATACGGAGGAGGATCAGGGAGATGAACCAGGTCAATCCCACACAGACATCAGCGTCACTAGAGATCGATTATGTGGAACTGGATCGGATCGTTGATGAGGAATTCAATAATGATAAAGAAATGTTAATCATGATCCTTCAAGCCATCCAAAAACGTTACAATTACCTCCCCGAGCCCGCATTGCTCTATGTTTCTCAGAAAATGGGGGTTCCCCTCAGCGAAATCTACGGCGTCGGCACCTTTTACAAGACCTTCAGCATCCAACCCCGGGGCAGGAACATCATTTCCGTCTGCCTTGGTACCGCCTGCCACGTGCGAGGCGCGTACCGATTGAACGACCGGCTTCAGGAGATTTTGAACATCGAGGATGGTGAAACCACCCGGGACAAACGCTTCACCCTGGAAGTCGTACGCTGTGTCGGGTGTTGCAGCCACGGACCGATCGTCAAAATCAATGAAGATATCCATAGCGGGATAGGCCCCGATGAGGTCCAAAAGATCTTGCAGCAGTATAAATAGGACCCCTAAAAAATGCCCATGAGACACGGGGTGAAGGCCATGAAAATCGAATCGATTGAAGATTTGGAAAAGTTGAACCGGGAGAGCTGCAGGAGGCTTTATTATCCCGATGGCATCAAGGTCAATATCGGGTTGGCCATGTGCGGTATTGCGGCAGGTGCCAAGGCAAGCCTTGAAAGGGCCAGGGAAGCGTTTCCTCCCGGCAAAGGCGTGGAGATCGCCCAAAGCGGTTGTCTCGGTTTCTGCAGGGAAGAGCCCTTGGTGGAGATCCTGGAGAGCGGGAAACCCAGAATCGTCTACAAGCGGATCACCGAGGACAAGATTTTGGATCTCATTGAAGGTTATCGGGAAGGAGAACTCCACAGGGAGTGGGCCCTGGGGCAGATGCGGGACCCCAGGAGCCTGCTGGAGGAGGATCTGGTGAATCCCCTCGATTCGGTCACCCCGCTGGAAGGTGTTCCCTTTCTGGAGGATCTCCCCTTTTTTAGCAAACAGAAAAAAATAGCGCTGCGCAACGCCGGGTATATCGACCCCGAGCGGATCGAAGAGTACGTGGCCAGGGGAGGTTATTTCGCGTTTTTGCGGGCACTTTATAAAATGAAACCGGCCGAGATTATTCAGGCCGTCAAGGAATCGGGATTGAGAGGTCGGGGAGGAGGGGGATTCCCCACAGGCGTCAAGTGGGAGACCTGTGCGAAAAAGGGCCCCGAGAGATATGTGATCTGTAACGCCGACGAAGGGAACCCCGGCACCTATATGGACAGGAGTATCCTGGAGGGGGATCCGCACAGCGTCCTGGAGGGGATGCTGATTGCAGGATTTGCCATCGGTTCCAGCCAAGGCTTCATCTATGTCCGCCACGAGTATCCCCTGGCCGTGAGACGACTCATCACCGCCATCAGGCAGGCGGAGGAATACGGCCTGATCGGAGAAGATATAGGCGGATCGGGTTTTGATTTTCGCATCAAGATCTCCACCGGGGCGGGGGCCTTTGTCTGCGGGGAATCCACCGCGCTGATGGCCTCTCTGGAGGGAAAGGTCGGACGGCCTCGGGCCAAGTATGTCCATACCGTGGAAAAGGGTTTTCGAATGAGCCCCTCGAATCTCAACAATGTCGAGACCTATGCCAATGTGCCGGTCATCCTGATCAACGGTGCCGAGTGGTATTCGGGTATCGGCACCCAGTACAGCAAGGGGACCAAGGTCTTCAGTCTTGTCGGGAAAATAGAGAATACCGGCTCCATAGAGGTCCCCATGGGGATGCCGCTCAGAGACGTGGTTTTTGAAATCGGAGGCGGTATTCCAGGGGGAAAGGCCTTTAAGGCGGTTCAGACGGGGGGGCCCTCGGGAGGTTGCACTCCCGAGATTTTTCTGGATCTGCCGGTGGATTTTCAGGAGCTTACCAGGGTAGGGTCCATGATGGGCGCCGGCGGGATGATCGTGATGGATGAGGACAACTGCATGGTGGATATGGCGCGCCATTTTCTTGAGTTCCTGAAGGAGGAATCATGCGGCCAGTGCAATCCGTGTCGTGAAGGGATCAAGCGTATGCTGGAGATCCTGACCAGGATTTGTGAGGGAGATGGAAAGGAAGGGGATGTTGAGATCCTGGAGGAACTGGGGTCCATGATGCAGAAATTTTCTCTATGTGGTCTGGGGACTTCGGCGCCGAATCCGGTTTTGAGCACGATTCTTTATTTTCGCGATGAGTATGAGGCCCACATCCTGGAAAAGCGCTGTCCGGCCGGTGTCTGCAAGGGCCTTCCCCGGTAGGAAAGGCCAATGTCCGACAGGGCACAAAAATCTTGGAAGAGGCGCAAAACAGGGGATTCGATTTCTTACGCTAAAGTGCCTCGGCGATTATCGGCAGGCCGTTTTTTTGTAGGAATCATCAGGAGGAGCAGGAAGGGTACAAAACCATGATTACGTTTACGTTGAACGGTCAGACGGTCCAGGGAGAAGAAGGGCAATATATCCTGCAGGTGGCGGAGAAATACGGGATAGAGATCCCGACCCTGTGTTACCACAAGGCCCTGGAGCCGGCCGGCATGTGCCGTCTCTGTACTGTGGAGCTTTTTGACGGACGAAGGAAACGTTTTGTCACCGCCTGCAACTACCCCATCTGGGAGGGTATGGAGGTCAACACGGATACCGAGGAGGTCCATAAAGGCCGCAGGCTGATCGTGGAACTTCTCCTTGCACGTTGTCCCGAAGTCCCCATCTTAAAGGAACTGGCTGCGAAATACGGTATCGAGGAGCCCCGCTTCAAAAAGGAGGACGACGACTGTATCCTCTGCGGGCTGTGCGTCCGGATCTGTGAGAGGATGGG
This sequence comes from Desulfatiglandales bacterium, assembly GCA_049366815.1. Taxonomy (GTDB): domain Bacteria; phylum Desulfobacterota; class DSM-4660; order Desulfatiglandales; family HGW-15; genus CAYNYM01. The sequence continues at coordinate 8,044 of JBMNCO010000160.1, forward strand.
GAACGCGGCCATCAGCCTGACCGGGCGTGGAACGGACATGAAGGTGGATACCCCTTTTCATGTCCAGACCGATCTCTGTATGGCCTGCGGTGCCTGTGCCTCGGTTTGTCCCACCGGCCATATCAAGCTCGAGGATATTGCCACACATGCCCACCGGCCCATTCCCTCTGAATACGACATGGGCCTCAAGGGCCGCAAACCAATCTATGTGCCCTATGCCCAGGCCATACCCAACATACCGGCCATCGATCGATCGCAGTGTATCCATTTCAAGACCGGAGGCTGTAAGATCTGTGCGGAATTCTGCGGTGTCGGGGCCATTGACCACACCCAGGAAGATGAGATCCTGGAACTGGATGTGGGGGCCGTCATCCTGGCACCGGGCTTTGAGGCCTATGACCCCTCAAGATACGAGGCCTATGGCTACGCACATCTCCCGAATGTCATCACCTCTATGGAGTTTGAGAGGATCCTGTCCGCCTCCGGGCCCACCCTGGGGCACCTGGCCCGGCTATCCGACCACAAGGAACCCAAGAAGATCGCCTGGCTCCAGTGTGTCGGATCCAGAGATATCAACCGTTGTGATCATGCCTACTGCTCCTCGGTCTGCTGCATGTATGCCATAAAGCAGGCCGTGATTGCCAAGGAGCACGGGGGCGATGACCTGGACTGCGCCATCTTTTACATGGACATGCGGACCCACGGCAAGGACTTCGAACGATACTATGATACGGCCCGGGAAAAGCACGGGGTCCGATTCATCCCTTCCCGGATCCACAGTGTGGAAAGGGAGCCGGGCAGCGATGACCTCGTGCTCAGATACGCCTCAGGGGATGGGGGCCTTCCTGAAGAGGAGCGGTTTGATATGGTGGTCCTTTCGGTTGGGCTTGAAACCCCGCGGGAGGTCATGGAATTGGCCCAGAGGACGGGCGTTGACCTCACGGAGTCCGGCTTTTGCCGAACCGACTCTTTTCACCCGGTCATCACGTCCAGGAACGGGATCTATGTCTGTGGGGCCTTCCAGGGACCCAAGGATATCCCCCAGTCGGTTATCGAGGCAGGCTCCGCAGCCGCCGAGGCCGGAGTCCTCTTGAGGGAGGCAAGGAACACCCTGATCAGGAAGAAGGAGATCCCGGAACAGAGAAACGTCGTCGGCGAGAGACCCCGCATAGGGGTCTTCGTCTGCCAGTGCGGCATCAACATCGGAGGGGTGGTGGATGTGCCTGCGGTCCGGGACTATGCCCGGACACTGCCCTACGTGGAATACGTAACAGACAACCTCTATACCTGTTCCCAGGACACCCAGGACACCATGACTCAGGTCATCCAGGCCAACGAACTGAACCGAATCGTGGTGGCGGCCTGCACACCCAAGACCCATGAGCCTCTTTTCCAGGAGACCCTGGTCAACGCGGGGCTGAACAAGTACCTCTTTGAAATGACCAACATCCGGAACCAGGATTCCTGGGTCCACAAGGACGATCCCGATGCGGCCACGGACAAGGCCAAGGATCTGGTGCGTATGGCTGTGGCCAAGGTGGCACTTACGGAACCGTTGGTCGAGACGGAACTCGATATCGACCAGCGGGCCCTTGTTCTGGGGGGAGGGCTCTCCGGGATGGCATCGGCCAGAACCCTTTCAGGTCAAGGCTACAGGGTCTTCCTCGTCGAAAGGTCCTCTTCCCTGGGCGGTCAGGCCCGGCATCTTTTCAGGACATGGCGGGGAGAGGATATACAGAAAAATCTGGCCGAGTTGATCGATGCGGTCGAATCGGATTCCAATATCGATGTGCGTCTGGATACGACGCTTTCCCACGTGGAAGGGTTTGTGGGTCACTTTGAGAGCACATTAAAAACAGGGGATAAGGAAGAATCAGTTGGGCACGGCGTGGCGGTGCTGGCAACCGGCGCGGAGGAGCATAGACCGGATGAGTATCTTTACGGCCGGGATCCCAGGGTCTTGACCCATATGGAATTGGACCGCCTGTTCATCAAAGAGGACCCCTCTTTGAAAGACGTGAAGACGGCGGTCTTTATTCAGTGCGTGGGGTCCAGGGAGCCCGAGAGGCCCTATTGTTCCAGGGTCTGCTGCACCCATTCCGTACAGAGCGCGCTCCATCTCAAGGAAAGCAATCCTGAAATGGATGTCTTTGTCCTATACCGGGATATCCGGACCTACGGGGAGCGGGAGTTGCTCTATAAAAAGGCCCGTGAAGCGGGCGTCATCTTTGTGCGCTTTTCCCTCGAAAATAAGCCGCAGGTTTCAGTCGGTCAAGAAGCCCTGGAGATCGAGGTCTTTGATCCGATCCTCCAGCGCCCCCTTCTGATCCATACCGATCTACTGATTCTGGCCACAGCCATTGTGCCCTACGGAGATGAAAGGCTGGCGCGGTTTTTCAAGG
>JBMNCO010000161.1:0-85630 GCA_049366815.1 Desulfatiglandales bacterium
GAACGTAAGAAAGGGTGCATGATTTCCTTTCGAATTTTTCAAAGGGCTAAAGTGTCACCATTTTTTAGGTCGACCGAGCGCTGCATAAAAAACAGGATGAGCAGAATAAAGATAAAGGAATAGAGCAACACATTCGGGCGTTTTTGTGGATGTATCGGGGAACGGTTTACAGTGTCTTTCCATTCAGGACGGGAGATCAACCTGTTTTTGACCCTTCGGCAAAGCCGAGGATCCCGCATCTCCAGCATGTCAAGGGTTCGCGGTCCTATTACTACAGGTCCAACTTTTACGCTTTAGCTCCGTCGCATCGTCGACCTTTGCAAGATAAGGTTGACCGGTCTTTTCTTGGACAAACCTTCCTTACGTCGGCAAGATAGACTCTATAGAGTCACTGGGTTTTGATTTGACGGACCGGGAAAATTCCCCCTTCAGTGTCTGCCTCCAATCTCGAAAAAACGGGGCGGCATATCACGATCGGGGATGTGTCACCGTGGTCCTCATCAATGATACCATGCCCCGCGCCTCGGTGCTACAGCTCATCCACAATAAAAATCAGTTGACAAATACCAATAAAATTTGTATGTTACACAAAAATAAATTCTTTGTGAAGGGTGCTACGCCATGATAAAAACAGTACGACAAACGAGATGTGTGCTATTTGTACTTATCCTGGTATTTGTGTCTTTTTTCACCGTTCCCATGCTTTTGGCAGCTCAGGGATATACCCACACAGTCAAGAAAGGGGATACGTTGTGGGACATTTGCGAGAAGTATTATGGTGATTCTGATCTCTGGCCGAAACTCTGGCAGATGAACCCCTTCATTACCAATCCCCATTTCCTCCGCCCCGGAGACGTGATTACCCTTCTCGACAAGGAAGACCTGGAAGCAGTCCCTTCACGGCAGCTTGAAAAGGCAACTGTTGTGAAAGAACCGCCCACGGAAATGAATGGTATTGATGTTTCTTCTCTGACCACACTGGGAGCAATCGGTTTTCTAAACCGACAGGAAGTGACACCCTGGGGGAATCTCTTTTCTTCATACAGTGAAAAGCTCATGCTCGGCAACGGCGACAAAGTCGTCGTGCGGTTCGAAAAGGATAAAGATGTTAAGCCCGGTGACAAATTCACGATTTACGCGTCATCCTCGATGCTCTCTCATCCGATAACGGGGAAAGATCTAGGCTATGTTCTTATTTTTCATGGAAATATTGTGCTCAAGGCACACTTGAAAGAGAATTTTTACGACGCCGAAATCATCGATGCCTTTAAATCCATTAACATCGGTGACTTGGTCATTCCTCACGAGCCTGTTTCCCCCTGCATTCAGCCGGTCTCTGCAGAAAACGAATTGATAACCAATATCGTCGCGATAAAGGACCAGCGGGTCGTCCTTGGAAAACATTCTGTGGTATACCTCGACCAGGGATTCAACCAAGGGATCTTGAGAGGTCACCTCTTTCAGGTGCTCCGGATAAAGGACATGAATCAAAACAAATTTCTTTCCGAAACAAAGGCGAAATACTCCCAAGAGACCGCCCTTTTTGAATTACCTATCGGCACGATACTGATTATTGAATCGAGGCCCGATACTGCTACGGCTGTGGTTCTCTCCAGCAAGGGAGAATTTGAGAACGGGGCATACGTTAAAACAATGTCCTGGGATCAACAGCCTGAGGCTCTATCAAGAAGCATGCCTCGCTGTTCCGTTGAATAGTCGAAAGCCGGGAAAGATGCCTTTTTGGTGGGGAACTGAACAATTGGGTGTCCAAGACAGAACAACTCTCCGCAACAAGGTCTTTTTGCCCGTTTCTTTTTATGGCTTAATCCCACACGAAGCCTAGGGAGCTGCGTAAGTAGCATGCCAACCACATGGTCTGACAAAAGATGTGCTTGGCTGGCCCTCCACCTGATTCCCGGGCTTGGTAATGTAGCGCTCAAAAATTTGCTGAAGACCTTTGGTACCCCCGAGGCAATCCTTGAGGCGAACCTTGGTGATCTATCGCTGGTGGAGGGAATTCGGCGGGAAATCGCGCTGAAGGTCTTCAATAAAAGTTGGGCCGCTGAGCCTGCTCACCTACTCAGGCGAATCGATAACGCCGGCCTCCGGCTCCTGACCTACTTTGACCCTCAATACCCCGCCTTTCTCAAACAGATCCATGATCCCCCTATGATCCTCTATCTCAAAGGAAGAGAAATTCCTCATAACACGACCTTTGTAGCCGTCGTGGGTTCAAGGCATCCGAGCCCCTATGGGGTTAAGGCGGCGGAAAAGATCGCCAAAGGGATTTCAGTACGCGGCGTCGGCATCGTGAGCGGTATGGCACGGGGAATAGACTCTGCAGCCCATCGCGGATGTCTGGGTGGTCACGGGTTTACCGTGGCCGTTCTGGGCACCGGTATCGATGTAGTCTATCCTGCCTCTAACAGGGATCTCTACGACCAAATTGTCAAAAAAGGAGCCGTGATATCAGAGTTTCCTCCCGGTACCCCTCCCGAGCCCAGAAATTTTCCGATCCGAAACCGTATCATCAGCGGTTTGAGCAGGGGGATTGTCGTCGTGGAGGCGACTAAGAACAGCGGATCGCTCATCACGGCGTCCCTCGCGCTTGAGCAGGGTCGTGAGGTCTTTGCCGTGCCTGGGAGTATCAATTCCTTTAAGAGTTCGGGGTGTCATTTCCTGATCAAACAGGGGGCGGCTCTTGTTGAAAATTCTGACGACGTGTTGGAAGGCATTGGACTCAATTACAACAAGACCCTCAAGAGGGACATAACCAAAGAACCGACTCCTCCATTTATGGATGATTCGGAAAAGGCCGTATTCGACACCCTTGGGGATTATCCTGTGCACATCGATCAAATCGCCAGAGAGGCCAAACTGGAGCATCCCCTTTTATCGGGAGTCCTCGTCAGGATGGAACTCAAGGGTCTAATCAAACAACTTCCGGGAAAAATGTTTGTCCGTTAACGGGTTGATGCATCTGTAAAAGTCAACAAAGCAAAGGCTCCCAAGAGACCCGAGTGCATGATTTAGTTCATCTTTTTGGAGGAATCCCTTCTCCCCTCTGCTCAACCGATTCCCTCTCTCCGCACAAACAAAGTTTTTTACACCTTGACAAAACCCTCTTCGGATGTTTACTGTTCCAACCCTCAGCCATTTTAGCCAGAGGCATACTCAAAAATTTACATTACTCCAAGCGGTATATCAGAAATATGACCAAGAAAGAAGGAACCGTCCAGAGCCGACGGAAAAGCACCGTCTTCGATTCATCCGGAAAACATTTGGTAATTGTCGAGTCACCCGCCAAAGCAAAGACGATCAACAAATACCTGGGTAAAGACTATGTGGTCATGGCCTCGGTGGGCCATGTGCGGGATCTTCCGGCCAAGAACCCTAAGGGGATTAAAGACCCCGTACCAGGGGTGGATATCGATCATAATTTCAAACCCACCTATCAGATCATCAAAGGCAAGTCCAAGACCGTGAACGATCTGAAACGCGCTGCAAAGAATGCCTCGGGTGTGTGGCTGGCCACAGACCTTGACCGGGAAGGGGAGGCCATTGCCTGGCACCTGGCCGAGGCCCTCGAAGTAACACCTGAGAGGAGCCACCGCGTGGTCTTCAATGCCATTACCAAAAGCGAGATTGAAAAGGCCTTTAAGCACCCTCGCTTTATCGATATGGACATGGTGAACGCCCAACAGGCGAGAAGGATCCTTGACCGGATTGTAGGTTATCAGGTTTCTCCCCTGTTGTGGAAAAAGGTCGCCGGTGGGCTGAGCGCCGGTCGAGTTCAGTCGGTGGCGCTTCGTCTGATCGTTGAGCGTGAACGAGAAATCGAGAACTTCCTTCCGAAAGAATACTGGAAAATCACAGGCTACTTCACCGCTGATTCAGATGGTGCGATACGCCTCGGTCAGGAATTGAAGCAATGGCTTGAAAATCCACCGGAAAGGCAAAACGGGAGGAAGGGCAACGGCAGGACTATCCAGGAAAAAAACCTATGGCTTGCCCAGCACGAGAGCCTGTCAGCAGAGTTGATTCAAATCGCAGGAGAAAAATTCGAGCCCAAGGACATCGAAACCGTCCTGGAGACACTGCGTCTTGCAGGGTTTGATGTCGAAGAAAAAATTGAGAGTCATAATCCCAACGCCAAGGGTCCAGCCCAGAAGCTGGTTTTCTTAAAGGGGCGAATGGTTGACGGACCTGAATGGCGAATTAAGTCGATTCAAACAAAAACGACAAAAGGCCGTCCCTTCGCGCCATTCATCACAAGCACCCTTCAACAGGCTGCGGCGAACCAACTGGACTTTACGGCCCAGGCCACCATGAGAACGGCCCAGGCCCTTTACGAAGGCGTATCTATCGCCGGAATGGGATCCGTAGGTCTTATCACATACATGAGAACGGATTCGACCCATTTGTCCAATGAGGCCGTCAAAATGGCCAGAGACTATATCCTCGATCATTTCGGAGAGGCCTATCTGCCCAACGCACCCAACCTTTTTGCATCGTCAAACAAATCGGCCCAAGAAGCCCATGAGGCTATCCGCCCCACCGATGTCACCCTGACACCAAGCCGCATTCGATCCTCTCTCGATGACAGGCAATTCAAGCTCTACAGGCTTATATGGGAGCGCTTCGTGGCATGCCAGATGACCGATGCGCAGTGGGATTTGACGACGGTCCTCATTGCGGGCCGATCCGAGAACAAGGAATTGGTCTTCAGGGCGACCGGCCGCGTATTGGTCTTTGATGGCTATTACAAGGTGGCGGGCATGCCCAGCATGTCGGAAGAGGCGCTCCTTCCTCAGCTGAACCAGGATCAACCCGTGGCTGCCCTGCAAATGGACCCAACCCAAAACTACACGCAACCGCCGCCGCGATTCACCGAGGCCTCCCTGGTCAAAAAACTCGAGGCGGAGGGTATCGGTCGTCCGAGCACCTACGCCCAAATCATCCAGGTGATCCAGGACAGAAAGTATGTGGAAAAAAACCGAAACCGATTTCAGGCGACCGACCTTGGAAAGGTCGTGAACGATAAGCTTATTGAGGCCTTTCCGGAGATCCTGGAGGTAGGATACACGCGCGACATGGAGCAGCGACTCGACGATATCGCCGAAAAACAGGCCGATTGGGTACAGATGCTGCACCAATTTTACGGACCCTTCAAGGGCAGTCTGGACTCGGCCTATAAAGGCATGGAACACGCCAAGGCTGAAACCCAGCCTGCACCGCACACATGCCCGGACTGCGGTGGCGGCACGGTCTATCGCTTTGGTCGGAACGGTCGGTTTCTCAGTTGCTCCAATTACCCCAAGTGCAAATATGCCGCCCCCATTGATGCGGAGGGCAATCCCTTGTCGGCCCAACACACCGACGTTGCATGCCCGAAATGCAACAGCCCGATGCAGATGCGAAAAGGCCGTTTCGGTCCCTTTCTCAGCTGCCCTCGTTATCCCGAGTGTAACGGCATTCTGAATCTGGACAAAAAGGGGGCGATCTCACCCCCCAAGGTCCCGCCCCTGCTTACAGATCTGAAGTGTCCGAATTGCGGCTCTGCCATGAATCTTCGACGCGGGGTAAAAGGCCCCTGGTTAAGTTGTTCCGCCTTTCCGAAATGTAGGGGGAGATTGGGCTGGACGATCCTGGATCAAAAGACAAAGGAAAAGTGGGAAAGTGAACTAGAGGTCCATGAAAAGGCACACCCTCAGCCGATCATACAAAATTTGCATGGGGAACCCGTGGGTAAGGACTATAAACCACAAACCATAAACATTATACACAACAACTCAGACCAGGAACCAGGCGAATAGGAAAGATCTGAAGACACGATGTGGGGGTTTTCGATAACACACATCCTGAGCGAAGGACTGAGCGGAAGACTAAGGAAAAGCGCCCTCTTCGCTTTTCCTCAACGATTCTTCAAATTCTTTGAAAAACCTATCTTTTTCTTTCCAGTTGGGGCCAAAGAGTTTATTGAAATAACAGCTCAAACGGTCGAAGAGGTGTATCCAAAGCGATTTCTGATCGTATAAAACCACCTCTTCCAAAAACTCACGCATGTGCATCATCTCCTCTTTCGGTAGAAAAGATATGGCCCCCAGTTTGATGGACTTTTTCAATGCCTCCGGGGTAAGGGCATGAGCGGTCAGCATAACTGTTGGATATCCCTTGGAGACGGCGATTTTTAGAAGCTCAAAACCGTTGACCCCCATAATATCCAGGACAACGATGTCATATCTGTTCCTCTCGAGACACCGGCAAGCCGTATCGAAATCCATGGCCTTGTGGATGTTACACATCTCCAGTTCTTCCTCGAGACTATCCAGGACATCGCGCTCATCGTCGACGAGAAGGATATTCTTTTTTTTCAATGGGTTATTTTTTTTCATTGTTCTCATACCAGTCCCGGCGGTTAAATATCCAAGTCCATCCTTTTTGTTTTATATCAGAAATCCGGGACCGGGTCAAAATTGCGGGGGAGACAATTCACCCATTCTCAGGCAAAATTGTTCAGGTCCAACCAGTTGGCCCGTTGGAACAATAGAGTTTCGGATTCTCCCAAGCACAAGGAATGCAGGGGGCGGAACTTCTGGAAGCGACACATTCCCCCTTCGGAAAGAATGGGGTTTCGCCTTGACCCGAATCCCCCTCTCTATGATATAGATAAAAAAATTCAGGGATATGGTACAATCTCTAAAAAATACGTGTTTCTCCATTCGGAGCACGCTTATATCCGGGCCTCAATCAGGAAAGATGAACGAACACCGCAGGGTAGAATAATGAAAATTGCCAGATACTATCAACCGGAAGGCGGCCGTTGGGCAATAGTCAAAGGGACGTTCCTCCTCCCCATTGGTTTCCAGGGGAGCATTCACGACCTTGTCGCCAATCCTCTCGACGTCGGCCCACTTGGAGACCCTGTTCCCGTTGAGGATATCCGATTTGCCCCTCCCCTCTCCCAGTATTCAAAGATCATAGCAATCGGTTTGAATTATCTCGATCACGTGCAGGAGAGTAAAGGAAAGATACCCGAGGTCCCAATCGTCTTCTCGAAATTCACCAACAGTCTCATCGGCCATGGAGGCCAGATCACATGGGGCAAGGACATCACCGGGAAGGTGGATTTTGAGGCCGAGTTGGCGGTTGTGATCGGGAAGGAAGTCTGTCGGTGCGAAGAGACGGAAGCCGCGGATGCCATTCTGGGCTATACTTGCGCCAATGATGTGAGCGCCCGAGATCTCCAGTTTGGTGACGGCCAGTGGGTCAGAGGGAAATCCCTCGACACCTTTTGTCCTCTCGGTCCGTGGCTCGTGACCCCGGATGAGATCCCTGACCCCAATAACCTCTCTATCAGATGCTGGTTGAACGGCAAACTCATGCAGGACAGCAACACGGGCCGGATGATATTCAAGGTGCCCTACCTCATAAGTTTTCTATCCCGGCATTTTACCCTCTTTCCCGGGGACCTCATCCTCACCGGCACACCGCATGGCGTTGGGGCATTCAGGGATCCTCCGGTTTACCTCAATGACGGTGATGAGATCGTCGTAGAAATAGAGGGTATCGGGAGGCTGGCCAACACATGCCGGGTAAGATGAAGATTTTTGCAGTCCATCAACTTTTGGAAATATTGGATTGACTGAACAATGTGTGTCCTTTTACTGTCCATAGGTATTCACCCTGCTTTTAAGCTCATCCTTTTATCGAACCGTGACGAATATTACCTGCGGTCTTCATCTCCGGCCGCTTTTTGGGAGGACCATCCCGGTGTGCTGGGGGGAAGGGACCTAAAGGGAGGAGGGACCTGGCTCGGGATCACCCGAGAAGGCCGCATCGGCGCCCTGACCAACTACAGGGACCCCATCAACCAAAAAGACAACGCCCCATCAAGGGGCGGGCTGGTTAGACGTTATCTCTGTGCCCGCCAGGGCCCACGCGAATTTATCCAGGACCTCAGGCCTGAAGCCAATGCCTACAACGGTTTTAATCTGATCATCGGTGACATGGACCGACTCTATTGTTATTCCAACCGAGATAGCGGTATCCGTGAGCTCACGCCTGGCGTATATGGGATAAGCAACCACCTGCTGGACACCCCCTGGCCGAAAGTCGTCAAGGGGAAGGCGGCACTCACCCGCCTCCTCGCCGAAGGGCAAGACCCTGACCAAAAACCCCTTTTCGAGATTCTTCAGGACCGCAGCATGCCTGATGATGCGATCCTTCCGGATACAGGCGTCGGTCTTGATTGGGAGAGGATCCTGTCACCGATCTTTGTCCACAGTCCCACCTATGGAACACGCGCCTCCACTCTCCTGCTGATCGACAAAGAGGACCGGGTGTGTTTTATTGAGAAGACCCACGGGCCGGGGGTTGAAGATCGGTCAAAACGAGAGTATGAGTTCTTCATCTGCTCCCAAAACGGCCTTCATGGGTAAATTCACTTACTTCCCGTCTTCCTGGGGCCTTAGGATCCTTATTGGGGTAGCCCAGGGGGATAAGGGCGACCAATTCATAGTCGTCAACGACTCCCAGCACACTTTTGGCCTTGTCGTGGTCCAGTGAACCGACGATAACGGTTCCCAGTCCGAGTGCATGGGCGGCAAGGCATATTGACTGGGAGGCAATGCCCAGATCAAACATAAACCAATCTCCGAATTTCGTAGAGGCCTCTCCTTTGTAATACCCCGAGCTTTTCAATCTGGCGACCAGTCCCAACACGACCGGGGCCTGGATTACGGCTTTTTGGGCGGGATTGGTCTTCCCCAGCGTCTTGACGAGCGCCTCCTTGGTATGTTCCTCTCTGACCACAACAACCTCCCAGCACTGTGAGTTGGCCCAGGAAGGAGACCACCGGACTGATTCAAGAATGCGTTCAAGAATCTGATCAGGCACCGCCTTTTGTTCGAACTTCCGAATACTGCGCCTTCCTTTGATGATCTCCATGAAATTATCCACAATTTGCCTCCATTTTCACGTTTTGCCATTGTCCCGGACCGGCCGGGGTGAAGCCGGGACGGTAGTCAAGGACTAAGAAGCGTCTGACCATGGCTGACAACAGAAGACATCTTCTGAAAATTTCGTATCCTATTTCCAGTACTTGGCACGAAGATCTTTTTTGAGTATCTTCCCCTGAGGGTTCTTGGGGAGGGATTGCACAAACTCAACACCTTTGGGAGTTTTATAATTCGCCATGTATTCGCGGCAGAATTTGATGATCTCTTCTTCCGTGGCCTGACCTTCCGCCTTAAGGACTATCACGGCATAAACCTTCTCAACCCAGTAGGGGTCCGGAATCCCTATGACGGCAGCCTCTCTGACGGCAGGATGTCTGTAGAGAACCTCTTCCACTTCCTTTGGAAAGACATTTTCACCTCCGGTCACAATCATGTCCTTCTTTCTGTCCGCAATGTAAATGAATCCCTTCTCATCGTAGTAGGCCATGTCCCCGGTATAAAGCCACCCATCGCGGATGGTTTCCTTTGTATCTTCGGGTTTATGCCAGTATTCGGTCATGATGCGCCTGCTTTTTATGATGATCTCCCCGACTTCTCCTATCCCGACGTCATTGTTGGAATCGTCAACGACTCGCATGTGGACGCCGATACAGGGTTGACCACAGGAGGCAAGCACACCTTGATCATCCGGGGAATCAATGGCCTGGCGATGGATGACCTTCTTGAGCATCGTCGAATGGGGTCCGGATTCGGTTTGCCCATAGCCCTGGAGGAATACCGGTCCAAAAGTCTTAAGCCCTTGTTTCAATACCTCAACCGGCATGGGAGACGCTGCATACCATATCCTTTTGAGGTTCGGAAGGTCATACTTTTCTATGCCCGGGAGATTTAAAAGAGATACAAGCTGTGTCGGGACTATATGGACGTCCGTAATCTTCTCATCCAGGATAATCTTTAAGGCGGCCTCCGGATCAAAGGAAACCCGGTCCATGATGACATTACACCCGCCTGTCACGAAGAACGGCCATATATGGCTGTCTCCCCCGATATGGAACATCGGCAGAACGACAAGATGCCGGTCACCGAATTCCAAACCAATATCCAATGCCTTAATGATTGCATTTTCCAGCTTCTGTTTATGGGTGTATATTGCACCTCGTGGGAGCCCGGTGGTTCCGCTGGTATAGAAGATCACAACCGGATCATCCTCACCGACATCGCAATCCGGTTCCTCCTTTGAACCGCTGTCCATCAACTCCTTATGCCCCGTGATTCCATCCGACACATCACCGAAGGTCACGTAGGCCTCCGCCTTTGGGATTCTACCCCGAATGTCACCAATCGTTTCAACGAAGTCGGCTCCGAAAAAGACGACTTTCGCTTCGGAGTCATTAATCACATGGATCAATTCTTCGGCCTTGAGGCGAGGATTGAAATGAGCGAGCACAAGACCACCCTTCATGGCGGCACCGAAGACGTCACAATACTCCAGGTGATTCCAGGACAGAATGCCGATCACATCACCTTTTTTCAGACCCATGTCCTGAAGGCCGTGGATGAGACAATTCACCCTCTCGTTGAAACGTCCAAAGCTTATTCTCTCAGCCCCGTACACAAAGGCCTCATTGTCCGGGTAGAGGATGGCATTTCTGTAAATAATGTCCGCAAAGGTCCCGAGCTGATAACGGCTTAATTCCCGTAATACGAGTCTGTCTGTCATATCCTCGCCTCCATTTGAATGATTTTTTTTTACCGGCTGTATTCCTGTTTCCTGCTCCTCTAACAGGCCGCGATCTCATTCGCGGCCATCCCCTGGACAAAACGAGGAACGATCTTTCAGTCTACTAAACGCTTTAACATCCAGTAGATTATTATTGTTTTTCTGTCAATAGCTTACCATGAAGGCACCCCATTTTTTTCCGAGCGGTTGCCACTGATCAGGACTTTGTGGGAACCCCTTCTCATTCAGGCTAAGATAGGATTTAAACAGCCATACAGGAGGTCCATTTTGAAATCCAAGGTCCTATCGCGCCACTTGAAAAGAGAATCAAAAGACATGTCATTGCCGGGGAAAGGACTTTTTTCGCCACTACGATCCCAGGATTTGAAGGGTTACTCAACAGTGAGCTTTCCGATCTGCAGTGCCCTCCCGGGGGAAAAACCCTCTTGGAAGGCGGGGTGGAATTTAAGGGCCGTCTACAGTCCTGTTATGAGGCGAATCTGAAACTGAGGACCGCCCACCGCATCCTGATGCGCATCGCCGGATTCAAGGCCACGAACTTCCGGGCGCTTCAGAAAAAGACCGAAGCCCTTTCATGGGCATTGCATTTGCCCCCCGGGCGGCCTCTGCAGATCAGGGTCGCATCAAAACACTCCAGGCTTTATCACACGGCTGCCTTGGAAGAGTGTATCAGGAAGGCCATCAACACCCGGCTGGCCGTCGCGGCGACACAACAGAATCCCAGCTCTCTCGGGGAATCACCCCTTGTCTTCGTTAGGCTTCACAAGGATTTCTTTAGCCTCTCTGTTGACAGCAGTGGTGATCTCCTCCATCGTCGAGGCATCAAGTCCTACCCTGCGAAGGCCCCAATACGTGAGACCATCGCCGCTGCGGCATTGCTCTTTGCGGGCTACGACGGGAAAAGGCCCCTATTGGACCCCATGTGCGGATCCGGGACTTTTTCTTTTAAGGCCGCTATGATGGCCCGCAATATGCCTCCCGGTTGGTTTCGAGACTTTGCCTTCATGAATTCTGGCCTGCCTTAGGAAATTGAAAAAGGATTTTCGCGGGTGGGATGTGACCTTGATTGCCCCGGGCGGCATCTTTTGGACGGTCTACCCTTTCATCTTCATATCCGACCGATACACCACGGAGGTCTGCGGCCATACCTCCTGACAGGCACAGTATCCTGATGATATATTCTCCTCAGCCTCCGAGCGGTTCCGATTCAAACGGAGCCTTAATTATGTATTATTTTTAGACATAAAGGACCACCACCGCCAACCCGATGAGTATCAGCAGGCAACAGACCAGCGCTGCTATCTTATGCCAGTCCGGGGCCTTTTTTTCGAGTCCAATAATACCCAATGTCATACTACGCGCCTTGTCGACCCTTCGGGCCTCATGAACCAACCGGGTGCACAACTGTTTCACATTGCCCGTTTTGACGAACACCTTGAGAATCTGCATATCGGAAAGCCGGCTCGTCAGACCTTCCGTCGTCATGAGAATCAGATCCTTTTCGTGAAGAGCAAACTTTTTTACTTCAACAGGTGGATCATTCCGCAGGCCGAGGGCCTCTGTGAGGGCGTTTCTGTGGGGTGTATGATAGGCCTTTGGTGGATGAAAGAAGAGCCCCTCCCTTTCCACCCTATGATCGCGCGTGAGTTGCAGGATTTCTCCCTTTTGAAGACAGTATATCCGAGAATCGCCCAGATGAGTGAAATAGAGGATCATATCTTTGATATAGGCCGCGCAAATAGAGACCGTCATCTTCCGCCCGATCCTTTTTCCCTCTTTCAGAATCTCCCTGTTGGCCTCTTCCACGGCGTGGTGAAGGGCATCGCTCGGAGAACGGGTCTCGCCAAGGTGTTCAAAAAAGGCATCGTGAATCACACGACAAGCCATTTCTCTTGCGATGTTGTCAAGATGCCGCCCGGCAACTCCCTCGGACACAATAAATAGGTTGTTGTCGCACAGGAACGCATCCTCGCTCTGGTCCGGATCAGTCCCGGCATCCGTTGTAAACGAAACAGTTAAAAGGGCCATATCTCCATACCATTATGGCAATATACTCTTAAAAAATGGATTCATTTAAACTTAAATTTGCTTTTTTTAACAACACGCTATGATAAAAGCAAGTCATTTTAAAGACTCTTCTCAAAATCGTGTTGAGGTTTCAATCACCCTGTAATATCCTTATTCTGAATGACAAGCTGTCATGACAGGAATAAAGAATAAAAAATGCCTTTTGGCAGGGTCTGAAGTCTCTCTTCCCTGTGTCCAATAAGGGGCCCGCAACGCATTGGTGAGAAAATAACATCATGTCTACCCAACCTTCCTACGAAATATTAGAACAGCGCCTGAAAGAGCTGGAAGAAAAAACAGCCAAGCTTCAAGAGGCAGAAACGGCACTCCGACAAAGTGGCGAGAGACTCTCACAGATAATTCAGCGCAACCCCATACCCACCTTTGTGATCAATGCTGATCATAGGGTCACGCATTGTAACGAGGCCTTTGAAAAACTCAATGGAGTATCGGGAAATGAAATTATAGGCACGGATAACCATTGGATGCATTTTTATCCATCGAGGCGCCCGCTCCTGGCCGACCTTGTTGTCAATGGGGCGTCAGAAGAGGCCATTGGAGCCCTTTATGAAGGAAAAAGCCGAAAGTCATTGACGGTCGAGGGCGGTTATGAAGCCGAAGCCTTCTTTCCCGATCTTGGGGAAAACGGCAAATGGCTCCTTTTCACGGCTGTGCCCCTACGCGATAATCTGGGCCATATCACCGGAGCCGTTGAAACCCTTCAGGATGTCACAGACCGCCGGAGGGCCGAGGAGGCCGTCAGGCAAAGGGAACAGCGACTGACTCAAATTGTTCGAGGAAGCTCCATCCCGACATTTGTAATCGACAACAACCATCGGATTACCCACTGCAATCGCGCCTTTGAAAATATGATCGGCATCTCCTCTGAGGAGCTCATTGGTACCTGCAAACAGTGGATGCCCTTTTACGCTTCAGAGAGACCGGTCTTGGCCGATTTTTTGGTTGACAATATCCCTGAGGAAAAGATCAGAAGCCGCTATGGTGGAGGAAAATTTCGGAAATCGGACATTGTCGAGGGCGCCTACGAGGCAGAACAATTCTTCCCGGATTTGGGGGAAACGGGGGAATGGCTTTTTGCCACAGCTGCTCCCCTTTTTGACAACAACGAACACATCGCCGGAGCCATTGAAACGGTTCAGAATATTACGGAAGGCAAAAGGGTCGAAGAGGCACTTCGAAAATCGGAAAAACGTTACCGAACCCTCCTCGACTTTGTGCCCGACCCTCTCGTGGTATACGATATCAAAGGCCGGGTCTCCTACCTGAATCCTGCCTTCACGAAGGTGTTTGGATGGACCTTTCAGGAACTCGACGGGAAGAGGATCGAGTTTGTTCCCCCCGACAAGGAACAGGAGACAAGAGAAAGAATCCGCGATCTTCTAGAACACAAGACCGTTGTTCGATACGAGACCACACGGACGACCAAAGACGGCCGACTGATCGATGTTTCCCTGAGCGCCGCCCTGCTGTCCGAGCGGGATGAAGATGACCTGCCCGGCCAAGTGGTCATTCTGAGCGATATCACCCAGGAAAAGCGACTTGCAAGACAAAACGAGGCGGTCTTCCGCATCAGTATGGCCCTCCCCGAGTACCCCGACATCGAAGAACTCCTGGACTACATCAACAGTGAGGTCAAACAGCTCTGCGATGCGGAGGGCGCCAACATCATTCTTAAGGACGAGGAAAACGACGAGCTTTTTTTCCCGGGGGTTTCCTATGACGACAGCGACACCCAGAGACGTGTCAAGGACATTCGATTTCCCATGGACCAACTTGCCACGGGACGCACAATCAGGACGGGAGTGCCCCAAATCATCAACGACACGTCACTTGAACCGGAAATGCACATTGAACGGGATAAGCGGCTCGGCTACCATACCAGGAAGCTTCTTGTTGTGCCCTTGAAGAGCAGTGACCGCATCATCGGCGCACTTACTGCAGTCAACAAAAAACACGGGGACTATGAAAAGGCAGACATGGAACTCTTGAGCATTATTGCCGGAACCGTAGCGCTTTCAATAGAAAATGCCAGGTTTTCCGATGAGATAAAGCAGGCCTACAGAGAAGTTTCAAGCATGAACCGCGCCAAGGATAGGGTCATCCATCACCTTTCCCATGAATTGAAGACCCCCGTATCGGTCCTTATCGGATCACTCAAAATCCTCAGACGAAAATTGGGAGACCTTTCAGACGACAAATGGAAACCGACCCTGGCAAGGGCCGACCGGAATCTTCAGCGGATCCTGGAGATCCAGTACCAGGCCCAGGACATTGTAGGTTCGCGCCATTTTCTAACCTATGATCTACTGACCAAAGTGCTTGATCAGTGCGCCGACCAGTTTGAAAGTCTGCTGTCTGAGGAATTCGGCGAGGCACCCGTGATTCCAAGGATCCGTAAAAGGCTGGAGGAGATATTCGCAGCAAGTGAACTCACCCCTCGAAAGATCGACCTGGCCGAATTTGTTCGAGAGCGGATCAAAGTTCTCCAACCCTCTTTTCTCCACCGGGAACTCGACATCCTTACACACTCGGATCCTGTCCCACCCATTTTGATCCCAGAGGAGATCCTTCAAAAGGTCTTTGACGGCCTGTTGAAAAACGCCATCGAAAATACCCCAGACGAGGGCAAGATCGAGATCAGGGTGCAAAGAAAGGATCGCGGCGCCCAAATCGAGTTTCATGACTATGGCACGGGCATCACTGCGGAGGACCAACCCAGGATCTTCGATGGGTTCTTCACCACGCGCACTACGCTTGATTACTCTTCCAAGCGGCCCTTTGATTTTAATGCCGGAGGGAAAGGCTCCGACCTCCTGAGAATGAAAATCTTCTCGGAAAGACACAATTTTGTGATCCACATGACATCGACCCGCTGTGGTTTCATTCCCACTGATGCCGATACCTGCCCGGGTAGAATCAGTGATTGCGTCTACTGCAAAAAGAAAGAGGACTGTTACCGATCGGGAGAGACCTCCTTTTCGGTGACCTTTCCTGCGGCACCGGGCATAAAATCATAGAAGCGTTGAGATTTTTCCCGTCCCTTTACAATCTGACAGATCTTGTTGAAATCGTTCGAACGGCATCAGGGTTCATCCTCGATTTTTCGAAGAGGGCCCTGTTATGAGTATGAGGAGAAGGACATGGCCCAGGAACCGAGCTATGAGCCCTTGCAGGTGAAACTCCAGGAAGTCAAAGAGGAGCTAAGACATTGCAGGGCCAAGAGAGACTTTTATAGGCAGAACTCAACCACGCTCCTTCGCATTTTTCAGTGGATTTCCATCCCAATCCTCGTCATTGACAAAAACCACACCATAACCCACTGCAACAGGGCCTATGAAAAATTCAAGGGGGTCTCCGCCCGTGATTTGGTCGGGACCGATAAACACTGGCTGACCTTTTATTCCACAAAAAAACCAGTCATACTCGACTACATTGTTGATGAAAAATCGGAGGCTGAAATCCTGTCCTATTTTGGTCCTGAGTGCCGCAAATCCCCCATAGCGGAGGGAGCCTATGAGGCGGAACTCTTTTTCCCGAGCCAGGGAGAAAACGGGAAATGGTTCTTTTTGACGGCCGCTCCCCTGTTGGACAAAGACGGTAAGGTTATCGGCGCCATCGAGACTTTTCGAGACGTCACCAAGCGGAGGACGGCCGAGGAGGAAATCCGCCTCTCGGAGCGCCGTTTCAGGACACTGCTAAATTTCGTCCCCTACCCCATCAGTGTTGTGTCAAGAAAGGGAGAGGTCGCCTATGTGAATCCCGGCTTCACCAAGACCTTTGGGTGGACACTTGAAGAACTGAAAGGGAACTTGATCCCCTTTGTCCCCCCGGATAAGCGCTTCGAGACCATGCAATATATGAAGAAACTCTTCAAGGATAAGGTCCTCCTCCGCCACGAGTCCAAACGCATGACAAAGGAAGGGCGGGTCCTCGATGTGGTCATCAGGGCAAGCTTTTTTTCAGTCGACAGGAGCAAGGAAGCAGGCATCCTATCCATATACAGAGATAATACATCGGAAAAGAGGAATGCGAGAATCAATGAAGCCGTCCTGAGGATCAGTACCGCTCTGCCTAAATATCCAGACCTCGAAAAACTCCTGGATTACATCAATAGTGAGGTCAAAACACTTCTGGACACCGAAGCATGCGTGGTCATGCTCCATGATCAGGCCAAAGATGAGATTTTTGTCCTTGGAGGGGCCTATGACGAGAACTCCTCACTCAGGCGGGTGAAGGAGATCCGTTTCACTATGGATCAGCTTATTGCGGGCAGAGTGATACAAACAGGGCTACCGGCGATTGTAAACGATACAGCAATCGATACTGAACTCCACAGGGAGAGGGACAAAAAGCTGGGCCATCAAACCAGGAATCTTCTTCTTGCTCCCCTCCAAGGTCGGGATCGCATCTTTGGGGTGCTCTGTGCCATCAATAAAAAGAAAGGTGATTTTGAGGCGGCTGACCTGGACCTCCTCAAGATAATTTCCGGGACCGTTGCTCTCAGTGTTGAAAACGCGAGGGTTACCGTTGCCCTCAAAAAGGCCTATGAAGAGGTCAAGAGCATGAACAGCGCTAAAGACAAGGTCATCAATCACCTTTCCCACGAATTGAAGACCCCCGTTGCCATCCTTTCCGGTTCCATCGACATTCTGATGAGGATTCTGGCCGAGGTGCCAAAACAGCGGTGGGAGAATAATATTGCAAGGATTCAGAGGAACCTCGATCGCATTAAAGACATCCAGTATGAGGCTCAGGACATCATGGAGGACAGACAGCTCCGCACCTATGGCCTCCTCTCATTGATGCTGGATCAGTGCGCCGATGAACTCCAGACTCTCATTGAAAAGCGGGTTGGGGACTCTACCGTTATCCAGGAAGTCCGAAAAGATATCGAAGCGATCTTCGGCACAAAGGAGGTGACTCCCCAAAGGTTGTATCTTGCAGAAGAGACCGGGCGAAGGCTGAAGGCTCTCGAACCGATGTTCGCCCACAGAGATATTGAGATTTTGACGCGACTTGAAGACACACCCCCGATTTTTATCCCCCGGGATGCCCTCCACAAGATCATAGACGGTTTGGTCAAGAATGCCATAGAAAACACACCGGACGAAGGAAGGATAGAGGTCATTGTGCGTAAAGAGTTGGAAGGCACCTCCCTGCTGGTTCACGACTACGGCGTCGGTATCAAGGATGACGCCAAAAAACGTATATTTGAAGGTTTTTTCACGACACAGGACACGATGGACTACTCTTCGAAGAGGCCCTTTGACTTCAATGCAGGCGGAAAGGGTGCTGATCTGCTCAGGATGAAAATCTTCTCCGAGCGGTACAATTTTCAGATTACCATGACTTCTCTGAGGTGTCGATTTTTGTTAGATGAAAAGTACGCCTGCCCCGGACGAATCAGCGCCTGCCGTTATTGCAGCGCGAAACAGGACTGCCATGACTCGGGCGGGACAATATTCTCTCTCTACTTTCCTCCTGCACCGGAGGGGGAATAAAGCTGTTGTTACCAGAAAAGACATCCCCAAGTCGGTGTAACTTCAACAGCTTCTCGATATGGTCAAGGCAGGCTTCCCGCCACTCCAGCGCAACACTCTGCGCGGATCGATATCCAGCCCAAGACCCGAACCCACCAGGGCGGAGGCCTTTCCCTCCCGCCCAAAAGTCACGTCCTCACTGGTGATGTTTTCCTGTAGCAGGAAGGCGTCATAGGATCCCTCGTGACAGGCCGCATCACTGCAAAGCGTGCTCAGTGTCCTCCCTGCGGCGGAAAGGATTCCCGATTCTCCCACGTGACATCCGATTTGAAAGGCGACCCCGCGGGACCTCAAATATTCGATCATTTCCATGGATCTTTTAAAACCACCGCATTTGGACAATCGAATATTGATCATCTGATAGACGTCCTCGCGGCCGATCCACGACAGGTCTTGGATACAACAGGCCGACTCATCCGCCATCAACAAAATCCCCTGCTCGTTCATGGCAGAGGCCAGACGCGGGATATCCGGGTCTTCCGTCGCCGTAGGCTGCTCAACGACCCGCACCTTAAAGCTTTTCAGGAGGGGCAGATGACTCATGGCCATGCCATAATCCCAAGCCATATTTGCGTCGATCGTCAGCTCATAATCATTTCCCAAGACCAGGGCCACAGCCTTCAGGGCAGCCCGGCTCTGTTCAACATTCCGTCCCAATTTGAGTTTCAGGCGCTTAATGCCAAGTTCAGCCGTCCGAAGACAGAAATCCATCACCCTCTGAGGGCTTGCCAGGGGTACCACGGCGCCGTAGGAGACGGTATCATGATAAAAAGTGTGGGGGAAATAATCGGCAATCGGCCTTCTCTGCTGCCTTCCGAGGGCGTCCAGCAAGGCCATTTCCAGAGCACAGATCAAAGAATGATAAGACTTTTCCCGTGGCAGGCTGTCAACAAAATCCCATATCTGGCCGACTTCCTCAAGGTCCCAGGGGAAACGGCCCTCAGGCAGAATAACCCCCAGGTCCCGGGCGGCCTTTTCCTGGGATTCTCCTGTAACATACGTGCGGGGAGCCCCCTCCCCATAGCCCCTTATATAATTCCTGTCCCCCAGGATCTCGACAACGATATTTTCCGCCGCAGATCTGTCCTTGACGGCATGGGAGAAAGAAAAGGCCAATGGAATGCTCACATTAAAGAGTCTTATCTGGTCTATTTTCATATTCTTTTACCGCTGAAAGCTCACCTGAATGAAGCACAGGATTTTCGGGCAGGGTTAAGACGAAAACAGTTCCTTGATTCAATTTGCTTTCAACTTCTATGGTTCCTTGGTGATCCTGTATATTCTGGTGGGCAATAAACAGACCGAGGCCTGTTCCATTGTGCATGCTGCTTTTGTGTTTCGTAGTGAAATAGGGATCAAAGACCCTGTCTAGGTGGGCCGGAAGAATGCCTATCCCGTTGTCTCGAATCTTGATAATGGTATTTGCGCCTCTGTCTTTGTTCTGAATCCTTTTCGTGCCGATTTCGATTAATCCTCCCTCGGGTGAGAATTCAACCGCGTTGGAAAGCAGATTGAGTATGACCTGTTTTATCTTTTCCTCGTCCATGTGTACCAGACCAACTGCCGCATCATAATCCGTCCGTACCTCAATTTTCTTTCCCTTGCTTTGAGGAGAGACGAGCAAAATCATTTTATCGATCAGCCCGTGGAGGTCTTCCAGCTCAAAATGGGGCTCTCGTGTCTTGACAAGATCCAGCAGTTCAGTAATGAGATTGTTAACCCGGTTGGTCTCCTCCATTGCGATCTTGTAAAAATCGGTCCGAAATTCTTGGTCATCGTACTTGTAGGGAAGCATTTGTATGAATGTGCCGATCGCCGTCATGGGATTCTTGATTTCATGGGCCAGTCTTGCAGAAAGGTTACCCAAAAAAGAGAATTTCTCAGCCCGGCTCAACAGGGCGTGGGATCTTTTCAGGGCGACCATCTGCTCGTTGAGCCGTTTATAAAGTCTCGCATTCTCGATGGCAATGGCAATCTGGGGTGCAAATATGTCAAGCGTTTCCCGGGTGCCCTCGGGGATTCCACGACCGTTTTCTCCATCCGTGGCAATGACCCCAATAACCTTGCCCCGTGTAATGAGTGGAACCACATACACTGATTCAGGCTTTCCGTAAGTCAATAGAATATTTTCTTTCCTTAAACGAGAAGCCTCGACCTCCGGAATGTATTCCGATCGTCCCACACTGGCCACCCTTGCAAGGATATTGCTCAGGCGATCGATATTGACTCTATAGTTCTTAACAGCATCCGGGACTTCCCCCTCAAACCCCACGGCGTATTGGTATTCGAGATGGGTGCCTGCCTGGTTGACAAGCATGATGAGGGCACGGTCGATCTGACAGACATTGGAAAGGAGAGTCATGATGACGCTCAGCAGTTCGTCCAGATCCAGGATCGAAAGAATGGCCTTTCCCGTATCCTGAACGGCCATAAGCTGCCTGAATTTATAATTCAGATCCAGATTGAGGCGGTTGACTTCCTCATATTTCTGCTCAATGACTCCTTTGTCCTCCTCCATTGCCCGAATGGTCTCCTTGAGGACGGATTTCGGCGTAAAAAACCTTGAGAGAAAATCACGGAACCTGTCCCTGGCGAGCCAGGTTAGATGGAACTCACAATATGGGGCGCCTTCAAAAAAGCAGCAGCGCTCCTCGAGAGAAAGGGGCTTTGCCCCCCAAATTTGCGGCATATACGTGTAGGAACCCTGGTTCATAAGGCAAAAATCCTTGGAGGTGACCATATCCGGATTCCAATGGAGTCTCACAACGGCCTCCCTTCTGCCCAGTTTCACCAGTTCAACACGTTTATTTCGGTTCCACTTCTCGTTGATCTTCTGAAGGTTTCGAAGCCCTTTCTGGGTGGACCCGAAGGCCCTCGCAATGATCCCCTGATAACCCAAGTGTCGGTGCTCGACGGCGTGCCTTGCGATTTTGAAGGCCACACTCCTGTCATTGAAGATGCGTTCGGCCCGATTGTACAATTCGACGGCAACGGCACCTGAAATCCAGTTATTCGTATCCGTCAGGAAGGCCTCCGCATCCGGAAGGGCGTCTATGAGGGGATCCAGGTTCCCCAGCAATCCCGAAATATCATCCTGATTATTGGCCCTTACATAATCAAAAATGGCCTTGGAATTTATGCAGTTCACTTCCTTTTCCATTGACAAGCCCCATACGAAAGTCAACCACTAGCGTTTGATTTCCATCAAATGCAGGTTGTTCTGACAGGGACGCTGGATGCTTTCGTGCTCCCGAGTTGAAATGCTACGAAATCAGGCATCCCTGAGACAGGTTCCTGGGAGGTATGACTCGGAAAGACGCCGGCGATTAAGAACCCGGTGCCCATTGAGGTTTCAACAAGGCCGGCCTTTCAGGAGGATTGCCTCCTGGAATATAGGAAGGAACCCAGCCGATTTCGCCATAGTTCTTCCATTGATACCACTGTTCGGGATTCTGATAGATATGGTGCTCCAAAAACTTCAATACGGTTTCACCTACTGAAGAAAATCCCCCGTTCTTCATTCTCTGCGCCATCTCATCGCGGGAGACCGCGATAAGTTTGTAAGAGTTCAGACTATAGCGATGAATGACCCCGAAGACCACCTCTGCCTTTGTTCTTTTATAGATGACATTAATTGTCCTGTCCAGTCCCGTCACTTTTCCAAGAAATGAAATCTTCTCGATTTTCGATGGCCGCCACTCCTCGATTTCGTCGCACTCGGTGACGACAATCCGGTTGTTCCTCAGTTCACTGACTGCGGATGCAATGACGCCCCCTGACTGGGCTGCGTCGATGAGTCTGATGCCATATTTTTCCGCCTGGGAAAAGGCCCTCTCCTTCAACTGCTTTGAATTGAACCGGGCAATCATGGTAACGGGCAGGCTGTTTACGGCCAGCAAGGTCGGTATATATTCTATCGCTCCATAATGACCGGTTACCATGATCACACCGTTTCCTTTGGACAGTTCTCTTCGCAACACATCCAAATCGTCGATCCTGATGCTGTTTTTCAAAAAGTCGGCGGCCTTTTCAGGTTTTTCAAATGCAATAAACATCTTTTCGTAGTAATGGCACAATATGCCGTCAAAAACGCCCTTTTTGATCTTACGGGCATTCCTCCTGTTCCGGCCTGAAGCCACTTCAGAAACGGCATCAATGATTCTTCTTTTTTCTTCCTTCTTGAAAAAAAAATAGGTCCTCCCCAGGGCAAAAACAAGCAACCGAGTCACCTTCCAGCCCAAGGTCAGATACAGAAAGATGTTGACTTTCCACTGCAAAAACGCACTAAGCTTTACGGATTTCATGTCGCACTCCTTAAAAATTGAATTTTCCTGTTCATTGACCGGTGTCACTCTTCAGAACCCCTCTCAATAGTCGTGCCATGGTCTGAGAAAGAGCAAACAGGGCTTTCCCCATTGAAAACGGGGATCACCCATATCGCACTATCGAATCCATTTTTTATAAGATTATAATGGGTTAAAAGGAAAGACTCAGATCAGTGCGGCGCTGAATGTTCCCGGCGGCACCGGAAGGAATCCGAGGACTTGATCTATGAACCTTTGAGATACGATGGCGCGCACAGGTTTTTGTGCATTTTGATCGGTCTTGCCCTGCAACTGTCCTTGACGTGCTGGGAATTGTATGGTCAGATGCATCGCTGATTCTTCGTGCTGTTTGAACTGGAATCGGGTGACCGGAAGCCTATGCGAATCGCTTTGTTTTCCCTCGGGAATCAGGGCTCACATCGGATTATTGGGTGTTGAAATGGATAAAAAGGCAACAATTCTTGTTGTTGATGATGAACGTGGAATCCGTGAGTCGTTCAATATGGTCCTGAAGGAGGACTTCAACGTTCTTCTTGCGGAAACAGGAAAAGAGGCTATCGATATCTTTACGCAAACCAATATCGATGTCATTCTTTTGGATATTCTTTTGCCTGATATCAACGGGTTGGATCTCTTGGGACAACTGAAGTCCATAGAGCCGAACACAGAAATTATCATGGTTACGGCCGTCAATGAAATCCAGACGGCCGTAAGTGCCGTCAAACTGGGAGCCTACGAATATTTGATCAAGCCCTTCGTGGTGGAGGATGTACGCAATATCATCAACAGGGCTCTGGAAAAGCACAGCCTATTCAAGGAAGTCACTTACTTGCGAAAGGAGTTGGAAAGGTATCATCCCTTTGAAAAGATTATCGGCGAGGACGACAAGATGCAGGAAATCTTTGACCTAATCTCCTCAATAGCGGATAGCGAAGGGGCCGTCTTGATTCAGGGAGAGAGTGGCACAGGCAAAGAACTGGTCGCCCGGGCCGTCCACAACCTGAGCCCGAGGAGGGATTTCCCCTTTGTGGTCATCAATTGCGCAGCCATACCCGCCACGCTCATGGAAAGTGAACTTTTCGGCCACAGTAAAGGTGCTTTTACCGGGGCCACACAGACGACCATGGGCAAGCTGGAGATTGCCAATAAGGGAACCGCGTTTCTCGACGATATTGATACCCTTGACCCCAAGATGCAGGCCAAGCTCTTGAGGGTCATCCAGGAAAAGGAATTTCAAAAGCTGGGCACGACCAAGGTCATTAAGATCGATGTCCGGTTCCTGGCATCGACCAACCGGAACCTTGATATGCTGATTTCAAAAGCAGAATTCCGGGAGGACCTTTTTTATCGTCTCAATGTCTTTCCGGTCAGACTGCCTCCCCTGCGCCAGAGGAGAAAAGACATCCCCTTGCTTCTCAATGCCTTTCTAGACCGAAATGCAGCACGCACGGGAAAGCCGCCGAAAAGGTTCTCCAAGCGTGCCTTGAGTGCCTTGACCGAATATAACTGGCCCGGCAATGTCAGGGAACTCGAGAACCTGGTCGAGCGATGCTTTACCATTGCCAAGAATTCCGTCATTCACCTCAAAGACATTTCATCCTTCCAGACCGGCCCAAGGGTTACGAATCACATACCTCTGAAAGAGGCTGTCAGCCACTTCGAACAGCAATATATCAATGAAGTTCTCGATCGCGTAAGCAACAACCGAAAAAAGGCCGCTGAAATCCTCGGAGTTCATCGCAACACCCTGCTGGCCAAAATGAATGAACTGGGCCTTATCAAGGAAGACTGAAGACTCGATAAGTTCCCATTCAAAAAGACATCAGCATGCCCCATGAGGATTCATTCCAAACCTCACATCAATTTGACCCGTCAGTTCAGTAAAACGCAACAAAATCCGCATTACGCTCAAATTCGACCAGTTTCGGGGTTTTTACCCGGCATGAGAAATCGGTCTCCTTTCCACAAAGTGGCACGCGTACCCACATACACCGGAGCGATGATGTGTGTCATTTTCAGGACAGATGCGAACACCTCCTGAACAGAGATAATTCAGCCTTTTACGAAATTCGGAGGGCAATCAGACACACTTCCGGTCTACCGACCGCACCTTATGGGGCAATCAACTGCTTGTAAGGTTGGAATCCGTCTCCAAAGCAGAACAGTGTGATCCGACCCTCGTTATCCAAGGGTACTTCCATAGAAAAGGCCCCGGTTTCTATAGGAGTGAACATGTACTGGCCGTTAGCCAGCACCATAATGTTCAGGGGTGTTTCTTCAAAGGTGGCCGTTCCATTGAGGTTTACCCATCCCGGCCTTGTTGAAGCTCCTATTCCGTATGTCAAGGAAATCTGACGGCTTTCCGCACCGGCAGATGCCATCGGGATATCATAGACGGCCGCCTGGGAGGGAGTCAGAGTGACCTTGAAGGGTGCCAGACTGTCGCAGAAAGCAAAAAGCGTGATCTGCCCCATTTCGTCCAGGGGAACCGCCAGGTCATACACACCTTGATTGCTATCGCAGGTGAACATGTACTGGCCGTTGGCCAGCACCATGGTACAAATCGGCGTTCCTTCATAGGACACCGATCCACTGATAGGAATCCACTCCATTTCGGAGCCCTCACCGCTTTGGTTCATATACACCAACCCCCAGTTCAGGGCATTGACCAGGTCCTTGCTGGCGATATACACCGGTGGGGAATCCAGCCACGCCGGATTCTCAGAACCGGTTTCGTAAAGCTCCGCAGCCATATTCAGAAACTGCTGTCGCCCGGAGTACTTGAAGGCATAGGCGAGGACGTCGGCCATTAGGAGGGCCCAATTATTGGTTTCCAGGTAGGTTTCGTAAGGTACGGCAAACCAGATGCTGTCAACGGTCGCATAGCTGCCGGGTTTTTCCGGAATCTCCTTCATCAGGTGATTTATGATAAAATCTCCGTATGCCTCCACCGCCTGGGCCACACCCAGGTCATCGGAAATGCCGTATTCTTCGCAGAAATCCAGGTACCGGCCCATGGTCCAAACACTCTGTGCGAACTGAAACCCGCTGATACGCTCATCTCCGCCCATGGGTCCTCCGGCAGGTGGGGAATAGGAGTTGGGGTCGGCCAACCATCCCTGTTTGTTGGAGAGAGCGGCCGTTTGCATGAGAATATTTCTCATGGCTGTCCGCCAGCGGATGTCGCCGGTCTGCATGTGCCCTTCCAAAAATGCGAAAATTAGATTGGCCCGCTCGCGGTAAAAGACCGGATAGGTAAAATCCGAAAACTGCATGAGGTTCTCCATGGCTTGAAGCCCTTCCATGGCCACGTCCATAAACCGTTGCTCGCCGCTCAGGTGGTAAGCAAGGATGAGATCGGGGACACCGAAAAATAGATCCACAGAGGGTGAATTGCCATTCCGGTTCGGATTGGTGCATCCGGGTTCATCATGAGCGCTGTGGCCGAAATAGGCCCCGTGGGACCAATGTTGAATCCCTTCGTCCGGGATGTGAAGATAGTCGATGTCGGCCAGATGCCAGGCTGCGGGAAGGGCCAGGTCTAACCATTCGAGTGCCCCTGAACGACAGAATTGAGTCAGCATCCCATATAGATACCAATATTTCAGGTTCATCTGCCCGGCCTGGTTCCCCCCGAATGCCTCATAGTCCAAGGGAACGTCTCCGTAATCCTGCCACCCGTAGATATTATAGCGCTCAATGGCGTCATGGAGGGTGGTGTTACCCCAGGATGGATCGTCGTCCGGACCAAAATCAGGGTTCGGCTCGAATGCCGTCCGGACATACCGTTCATACTCCGGCCACTGATTCAAATTCGCCATAGGCACCTCTCCAAGGGCGGCACACTGTGCATGCCAGGAAGGAGGTGCCGTGCCAAACAAGGCGCTATTAAAGGCCAGCGCCATGTTTTGGGCCGTCGTGGCGGTCATACCGCCACTGACAAAATGAAGGAGCAGGGTATGGGTTTTTTCCTCCCCCGGCCTCAAGTTGTGGTTGAAGGTCGTGCCGTTGGGAAACAGGTCCAGGCTCAGGGTTGCGTCGGCATCTGTTTGAATCACCTTGGGAAAATTTTGCCAGAAATCACGGACTGCCACAGTAACATTAGAACCGGAGACATCGCCGGCCGACATCCACCCCAAGGCCTGAGATCCACTCAGGGCTACCCCCGGCCCGGTGATTTCGAATCCGTTTCGGGTGCAATAGGATTGAAGCCTGGGGGTGCATGAGACGCTTTCCCATCCCACCATACCCACATAGGCATTCCAGGTGGCCGTGCCGCTGGAATCCTGATAGAGCCGGACCGGAAACGACGGTGCGGATACCGTTACGCCCTGTTCAGTGAGCACTTGAAGTTCATCGACCGCAGGCCTGAGGGCCAGCTTGAGACTGCCTATGTATACACTGTTTGGTCCACCCTGATCGTGGACATTAGTGGGTTGCCCGCCTTCATCCCAGATCACAGGAAGATTGTTCTCCACCGTGAAATCCAATCGAATCCCTGAAGATCCGGCATAAAAATGGTATCTTGCCGTAAAGTCAAGGATCTTTTGTGAGGCCCCGCCCAGAATGGAGCCTGCCACCCGCACAACGGTATATAGATCTCCGCCGCGTTCGATACAGACAGAGGTGGAACGAGGCGTTAAGTCGGGAGTGCCGCCCGAAACGATGCTCCTGCCTCCGGCTGTCTCGTAACGGATGGCCTCCACAGTGGAAAGCGGCTGAAGCAGATCCCGGCCGTCCATGGCTACCTGATTAAGCAGATTGAAACGGCTGTCCGTGTTGATTTCGAACCGCGCGGCGCCGGTATCGACATAGAGCTTGCCGACCGTAGAAGTGTCCGTGTGTATACGGACTGAAGCTGAAGGTCCCGGCCCACCTGGCGCCAGTTGAAATGTCTGAGTGCTATGTGATGAGAGGGAGGTGAAAAACCCCACCAATACCCATTTAATGGGTTTGGACATATCCGAGACAGGGCCACCCCAGCGGGCCAATGCCTCGAACTGAGTCGGTACGGGGATACCTGTGCCGTCGATCAAGCGCAAATCGTTAGCATCGATGATGTTCCAAATTTTGGGGAGGGGAACCCCAAAATTGACATATTCATTGATTCGATCGACTCCCGACCGTTCCGCGACCGACAGGGATACGGAATCTTGTGCAACGGCCTCGGAAGCAATGCCCACAACCAACATGATCAATAATCCAAGGATCGATCTGTTCACAACCAAGCTCCTTTCCCCGGGAATCAGTATCAGAGAATCATTCAGGTGCTGCCGCACTGGAACGACCAATAAAAAGTGCTCGGATCCCTGTGCCGCCAATTGTGTGGTCCCGCAGGTAGATCCGTAAATGCAATTTCTCTACCAAGGCCCAATGATTCTTTTATAGGGTTGGAATCCCTCGCAAAAACCAAACAGTGTAATCTGGCCGCTTTCGTCTAACGGCACCTCCAGGGAATAGGCTCCTGAGTCTTGGGGAGTAAACATCTGCTCTCCGTTGGCCAGCACCATGATGTTCAAGGGTGTTTCATCAAGCGCTGCTTTACCACTGATGAGCACCCGATCAGGCGCGGTAGCCACTCCCAGCTGATAGGTGAGGTTAATTTCCTGACTTTCGGGGGGGGCCTCGGACATGTGAATATCGTAATCGACAGCTTGGGAGGGCGTCAGGACCTCCTTAAACGGTGCCAGGCCGTCGCAGAAGCAGTAGAGGGTAATCTGTCCCTTGGAATCGGTAGGCACTGTCAAATTGTACATCCCGAGACTTTGATCACAGGTGAACATAAACTGCCCATTGGCCAGGATCATTGCGCATACAGCTTCACCCCCGTACTGCACTGACCCGCTGATCTGCACCCATTCGGGGCTGGATGTGCCTTTCCATTGGTTATAGTAGTAGTTTAGAAGGGGTACGAACTCCTGGGTTGCCTTTTGGTGTCCCTGGGTGCTGGGGTGGCTGTCATACTCGTCCGCGGTCAAGATAGCGAAATTGTTATTTCCGAGAGTAACATGTTCAATGCTTCCATTGATATAGCGGTGGTGGTTATCCGCGCCGGTCAACACATTAAAATAGTCGAATACCGCCACATTTTTATAAGGATAGCTTTCCAGCCATTCGTTCACCAGCCATGTGGTGAAGGCTCGGGCGTTGGCGGCCCGTTCCTCCGGGGTCTGGTAGTCACTGCAGTAATCGCTCCGGAGCTGGGGAGGAGAGGTGATGACGATGAAAAGCTTGTCTTGTCTTGTTTGAAAATAGGTCAGGATTTCGTTGAAGACCGCCTTCGCATTGCTTACGGTATACTCATACTCATTGGCCTCGAAGGCCGGGGGATCAGTGGGGTCTCCAAAAAGGTCTGAATTTGGGAAACAGGACTTGAAGAGGACAATAGTGTTCTCGCCGCCCGGATCAGTAGACATCCGAGACCAGTCTCCAAAATCCTGAACGTTTTGGCCGGTCTCGTGATACAGTTGGTCCAGAATACTGTGACTGTTTGTGCCGGTGAACCATTCCATCCAGTTGGGGATGTCGGTGCGATCACCGATGCCCTCATAACCCCAACCGTAGTTGGTGGCACTCACATAGTAATTGTTGTCCATCAGGGCCTGCCCTAAGCCCCCATAAGGGCCCTCATGATTGGCATCGGCCAGCCAGTTCCCCCCGGTGGAGTGGTGAATAAAGACCAGCTTGACAGGAGAGGATGGAGGTGTTGTATCCGCTGAAAAGGTTGTCAGTGGAATGCTGAACAAGATCCCAAAAAAAACCATTAATGTTCCTGGAATTTTTTTTCCTTTCATTTCCATCTCCTTCTAAGAGAGGTTTTTATTCAAAAATAAAAAAGAAGCCTTCAGAGAAACCCACGACTTTCCGATCCCATCTCGTGACCGGTTTGGCTCTATTTTGATTAGGATATAAATCTCCTGACACGATACACCTCACCTATCAAGAGATATGCAGACGGATTTTGATGTGCGTCTCCATCAACGTTTTCCGAGGAGGAGGCTCAAAGATTGGAAGAAAATGTTGAAAATATTATAAGACGAATTTGCGCCACGTGTCAAAAAAATCAAGCCTCAGAAGACGGGCCATCCCAAAAAACAGCATACTTTTAGGACATTTTCAGTTGATAGATTTTGTAGTCCGTTGCTTGCTGATGAAAAAGTCTCTAGGTGTAAGCATGGATGTTTTTGATCCTGGTAATCATCTGAGAAAGCTGGATGGACAAGATATCAACGAATGACCTTGCATTTGGCATTTTTTCGAAATCCATATCCAACAGTACCCCTGCAACCTTAACATCCACAGAGACCCCGTTCACCTCAATTGGTTCAAAGTGAAGGAGTTTCATGGCCCGTCGAAGTGCCAATCTCGCATCCTCCAGGGGCGTCATGGGCAAAAGGGCGACCATTCTGTTCCTTCCGAATTCACCGACAATATCAGAATCCCTAAATATGTCAGCCAGTTTTATCAAAAGTGCATCCGTCAAATCTTGACTCTTTATCGAACCGGCCGGCGCCGTCGTCTTTGATTTTGCAGTGACCAAGGAAAATCCCAATGCCGCAAACGGCGTATCGTAACGCTTTGACCTGGCCATTTCCTTCTCAATAATAGTTACGAGACTTTGATATTTGATGACCCCTGCGGGGGTTTCCTTGCCGGCCTGGGGGGCTTTCCTTTTCTGTTTCTCTTTGATGATTTCCGTGTAGATCTGCGTGAAATCATTTTCATCAATCAACCCGGAATCGACCTTTGATCGAATGATCTTGAGGATATGACCAAGTTCTTCGTCTTCGCTTACACTGCGCTCCAGTGTCTCCAAGACACTTAAGGGCGAGGATGTTCCTTCCTGGAGGCTGTCTGACCGCGACTTGAGCCATTCAATCTTCAGATTATTAATCAGTTCATCCATTCTCTGATTGAGTTTCTCTTCCAGACTGCATAGAATATTTCCATTTATGTCCAATCTTTCCAATTGACCCACAATATCTGATCGAATATCACTCATGACGGTTTTGAGATGTTGTTCTTCTTTTACGCCTTCCTTTCGGACAACGTCCATCGCCATATGAGATCCAAGCCGCTCCACATATTCCACTAGAAGTTCAGACAGGACCTCCTCATCCCCTGTCCCTTTTCGAATTTCTCCTGCAAGATATATGAGCTCCGCGGTTTGAAGGGGGTTCTTCTTTAACTCCTGTACCAGTCTTTCTCCGTCGACGCCGATTTCCTCAGAACTTTCAGCCAATATTTTGGCCAGCCCTTCACTCTGAAGTTCCCTGCCCAGTTCTTGCACCAGCTCTAAATATTCAGAAAGCGCCATGCCCTCTTCAATCAAAGCGGCTTTAATCTTCGGGAGAAGCCGTTTGAGTTCGTCATGTTCAGGGACCAATCTTCTGATAATCTGGGCCATACGTGAGGCACTTGTTTTCCCGGCCTTGTATTCCTCCCTTATAAGTCTGATGAGAACCCGGTCTGTAATTTCATTTGTCTTTTCAACGATCAGATCCTCGTCGGGATATGCCACTCCCAAGGCCTTTTTTGCCTCTATGCCGTCCATCAGCTGTCTTCTCACATCAAAAAGCGCCTCGGCCAGCTGTGGTAACTCAAGGTTACTTCCCTCTGAAAGCTTCTTTTCCACCTCTTTGTCAATGACATGGAGCTGCTGCAGCAACATCATGCCTGGACTTTGACCTTCATGCCCAGGTTGCTGCACGCTTTTTAGGTCAACTTCAATCATGTTTTTTGAAAGCCCGCCGGGATCCTTTATGACGTTCTGAAGATTGAGCGTCTTGACAAATTCTTCCATCAAGACACTTTCAAGCAGAGATTCGATAATCATCTTTTTGGATTCCGGGTTGGTGCTATCTGCTATTTCCGGCGTGACATTTTTTAGGACCTCCCTCGCAATGACCTCGTCATCTGCCGAGACCTTTTTATAGAGCACATGATTGATTTTTATGGCCTTAATGCCTTTGGCCTTGAGGGCCTTTTTCATCGCATCGGCGTTTGGATACTGCAGCAGGGACGTTTCGATTTCAACGAGAAATTTGAGGTCACTTTTTCTGAGTCCCTTATCGAATGACACGGACTGGATACCGCATCTATTAAAATGGTTCGCAATTCTGGCGACATTGATGCGGGGATCAAGCGGTTCTTCATCAATATAAAATTGCTCTCGATTTAAGATGAAAACAAGAGGTGAAATAAAATGAAAAAGCTGTCCAGCCGCCTCATAAACCGTATCAATAGACTGCCCGATAGATGGATGGTTCACATGATACATCGTGGCACGATTTAACAAAAGGGCAAGATTACGACCGAACAGAGACAGTTTCAGCTTGAGACCTTTGTTTTCGCCCATAGCCTTGTTAATCTTCCCCTTTCGAGTGTTGCTCCATGTAGGCCTGTAGGCGTGCTCGGAATTCCCCGCAGGTGGGATACCGCCTTTTCGGATCATAGCGCAGAGCCTTGGAAAGGATGGCATCCATCTCTTTACCAACCATTGGGTTCATTTCTGAAGGCCATTTGTCAAACAACCGATCCTTGCGCTTTAACTTCATTTTCAACAGATCCTGAACAGAATCGAGCTCCTGAAACAGAGGGCTTGGAATCAACATCTCGAGCAGCATAATGCCGGTAGCATAGATATCGGCTCGCCCGTCCACGTCTGCTTTCAATATTTGCTCTGGAGCCATATAGGTCGGTGTCCCCAGGAGCATTGAAGAGGTCAAGTCCGGACCCCTCGCAATCCTGGCAATGCCGAAATCCAATAGAATCGGTCGCTTCGTATGGTTTTCGATCAATATATTCCCCGGTTTGATATCCCGGTGTATAACATCATGTTGATGGGCATAATCCAGGGCATCGAGGACCTGGATGATAATCTGCAGGGATGTTTTCAGTGGCGGTATTCTTTTTGAGGGCACCGGATTTCTTCGTGCCCTGCGAATGTGATCGGAAAGAGATCGCCCATTCACCAACTGCATGGTGAAAAACAAGAAATCACAGGTCTCTCCCACTTCATAAATCGGAATGATGTTGGGATGGGACAGGATGGCCGCGGCCTCCGCCTCCTGCTGAAATATTTGTCCGGTCATAGGGGTCAGGAGTGTCTTGGGCAGAATTTTTACTGCAATCCGACGCTTCAGGCTTTTTTGATAAGCGGCAAATACGACAGCCATCCCGCCGCGTGCAATCTCTCTTATGAGAGTAGAGGTACCCACATCTTGCCCGACAAGGTCGTCAAGGTTTAGGCCTTTTATCGAGGACATGATCCACTTCCACCTATTAGAATCCCGTGCATATACTTTGATTATATGCTTATCGGCAGAAACTTCCTCGAAATTGAAGGATAAATTCAGGAGTAATACTAATAGGTTGCGGTGGTATGGGCATGTTTAACCACAGAAACCCTGCGTTGCTGCGGATAATGATACTTCCAAAATGATTCCTCGTCGGTGAGGTGTCCGGCTGCTGCCCGATCACCTGGTCCTAAAATGATCCCTTTTTCCCCACACAAAAAGTCCATTTGTCGTTCAGGATGTAATTGATCACAGCGGAAAAAAAATCGCCAGGGTGTTGGCAATCAGGTAATGACTGAAATGGACAAGGACTTTGGTAAAAAGGAACTGACAGAGTATGGAAAACCAACAGGCCACAAAATACTGAGCCATTTGAAACAGGTAGGGCTTTTTGATCATCGCCATCCTCTCGCCCCAGGTCCAAATCCTGTTCCAGGCAAAATTGTTGATGGTGGCGCAAAAAATGGCCACTCCTAGGGAAAGATTGAGCCGGGCACCCGGCTCTATTTCACGCAAGAGGTATTCTTGAGACAGATAGAGGACTGTAAGATTTACAATCATCCCGGAAAAACCGACTGTCCCGAACTTAATAAAACGGTGTCCAACAAATCCTCTTATCAGAGAAGACCCTGATTTTATTTGTTTCTTTCCCAATATTCCCTCTTTTCCATCTTTTTTACAGCCCCCTTTTTCCCCCCCAATATCTCCCCTGCCTTTTGATACACCTCTTCCGGATGGATGCCGCTCAGGCACCGGTTTTCGCCGTCACAAGGTGAGTTACGGTGATTGTAGGCCGTAAGGCAGGGAGAACAGGAAAGGGGCAAATGGTAGATTATGGCATTCCTGCCAAGGGGACTATAGAGTACCGGCGTCTCCGGCCCGTAAAAGATGATTGTGGGAATGGGGGTCAAAGCGGCGAACTGCCCCGGACCTCCGTCATTGGTGATAAGAAGCGATGCGATATGGAACAGGGCCATCAGTTCCCGAAGTGTTTTGGTATATCCGGTAAGATCTACGCAATCCCGGCTCCCACAATGGACCACAATTTTTTGGGCAAGGGCTTTGTCCTGCGCCATTCCAATGATGGCAACGGCATGTCCATCCTTCAGCAGGCTCTCAGCCAATCGGCAATAATAATCAGATGGCCACGCCCTGATCGGCAAAACCCCTCCGCTCGGATACAGCAGGACAAGTTGCTTTTGTTTCGGAAG
Source organism: Desulfatiglandales bacterium (assembly GCA_049366815.1). Taxonomy (GTDB): domain Bacteria; phylum Desulfobacterota; class DSM-4660; order Desulfatiglandales; family HGW-15; genus CAYNYM01. Next base: position 34,164 of record JBMNCO010000161.1, read on the forward strand.
CGAAAATTCCCTGAAAACTCTGACAGAAAAGGCCGCAATGTCTTCCTTCGCAATGTGGAACCTGGGGATGTCATAATCCTCAAGTGAGACTTCGCGCTTCCCAGGCGGCCAGGATTTTGAATCCATCGCCTCCACCAAGGTCATAAATTGCTTTGAGATATGGTGGTAGGGATTGTACAAAACGGGCCGATTGATAAAGGAACCGCGATAAAGTCCTTCTTGTGAATGCGGGTGAAATCCCACGCGGATGGGTGCTCTGCTCAGTCGTGAGAGAATGCTGCTTGCCCTGGCAAAAAGTTCACAGTCAATGACCGCATCGAAATTGATGGACTGCATTCTTCGAAGAAACCTTATCACGTCTTTTACAAAGGCCGAAAGACTTTGATTTTCCAACGTGTGAATGTTCTTTTCTGGAATAACATTCAGGATCTCTAATATCTCTCGATTTTGTCTAAACACAAGGGCATGGATCTCTGCGTGGACATACTTCGTCCGAAGCGCCGTAAACATAGGGTGGGCAAGGACCAGGCTTCCCATCTCAGAAAGAAGGATAACAAGGATCTTCTCGGGGGCATTTTTAAGCGACCTTTCTTTGACGGGGACCAACGACAGAATTCCACAGAGAAACATTCCTACAAAACGATCAATTTTTCGCTGCAATTCCATGTTCATTGTCATTGCTCCATAAAAGCGCGCGGGCGCCCTTTCGCATCGTCAAAGAAATCCATGGCGACGAGATATTACCCTATGGTCGCTGAAAAGATGGCCGCAGGACGACCTCATTCAATACTGGCTGTCCTTACCATCCCTGCACCTTATTGATCAAGAATTTTGTCATCCACACCCATTTATTTGACAGGATCGGATCAGCATCCAGACATGGCGAGGTTCACCCAGGAAGAACTTACATTTCAAGCCACTCTCGTCCAAGTCCAAAGGGTAAAAACATGCCATATTTTTATGTATCCAGGGAATGAACCGTTTGTTTCATCTGGAAAGGATGCCGCCTCTTCCCAACTCTCCTGCTGTAATTTCTTTTTGCAGATCCTTGTCATGTTTTTTATGCCATGTTGGGGTAAACCCTTCAGAATTTTATACGTCTAATCAGATAAAACAACAAATTATGACACCGAACTATTCCTCTGATTTGAAAAAGTGGGGGGCGGTAACCATGAGCAAATCATGTCTGGGCATCATCCTAATAATTTCCTCAGCATTTCTAGTATCCTGCGCAACAATTCCTACAGATCGCTACAACACACAAAAAGGGGCGCTCTTAGGGGCGGGTACTGGCGCCCTGATTGGTCAGGCCATAGCAGGAAACACCGAGGGTACGCTTATCGGACTTGCGGCCGGAACGATTCTTGGCGCCCTGGTCGGCAATTCCGCAGATCAGGATTATCAGGCCATCAGAGATGCGGCACATTATGGAAAACCTGTGGTCTATTATGATGACAAGGGACGTGCCGTAGAAGCCATTCCGCGGTCATCAAACACTCAGCACAATTGTCGCCGTATTATCAAACGCGTCTGGAAAGACGGAAACCTGATCAGTGAAACGGTCGAGGAAATATGCGACGATCCTCCTGTTGTCTATGCACCAAGGACCCCTCTCTTCTACCCGTATTACCCGAGCTTTTATTTTTCTCTCTCCAACTATCCCAGGTATAAGCATCACCGTCGACACCACATCCCCTATACGCACCATCCTCACTAATAACTGGTATATTTTTCACATCTTTTCCCATTCAAGCCTCAAATCTTAATTTTCCAAAATTCGCATCCAAGCACCAACACTCCCGAAAAACTGCGGAGGTATGCTTGTGCTCTGTAGAAAGCAATATTGAAGGCATGCCGTCATAAAATGGTGTCTCACACCATTTTAAACTTATGATTCCAGTTACCAGATTATCTGCTGCCTTTCAAAGTGCTCAATCGCTGCCTGATCAAACTTTTATACAATACTTTTTTTACCGATGTATTTTTTTGCAGTTTTTTGTTTACTTTTATTATTTTCTTTGCTACCACTTTTTTCTACTTGGACATTTTGCTGTTTACTTGTTCATTCATATCCAAATCTTCATCTATTTGTGCTCGCGCTTTTTCATGTTATTCTGGGATAAGGTCAAATTATTTCAGCTCCACCAACAAATTCTCTTCTATCTTCCATTTGAAGATACTTTTGTCTTCTAAACAAGAATCATATATGACGGATGCCATTACAAATCGGACGCATCACTCTACAAATTGCAGTGCAGCCGAAAAAATAATGAGTGATTTTGAAAAAGGTAAGACCATACGCGAAAGTTATGCCCTAATCCCGGCGACCAAAGATTACAATGCGCATTAACTGAAACCTGGAATGCCTTTCCTCATACTCTATAAATGCATAACGTTCTCTTCGTGGGTGCCGGCTTCTATTTTAAGATAACTTTCTATTTTAGGCTTCGGCATATATCTAATATATTTATTGTTTTTTATTTCCACACAGTTTTTTTCGCAATAGTTCTTTCTTCTCATATAATTTTAGTTTGTCATTTTGGCGCGTTTAGAATTAATTCAAAACAAATACACAACACAAAAAAAGGAGGCTACCGTTATGGTTAGAGCACAATTTTCAAATTTACTCGGCATGTTCATTTTCATCTCATGGACAATATCATATTTACTTTTCATGACTGCACCTATGGCCATGGCCAGCGCCTTTTTTAACGAAATTCATTATGACAACAGTGGCAGTGATATTGGTGAAGCGTTTGAGATCGCAGGCACTGCAGGGACTACACTCGAAAATTGGAGCCTTGCACTCTACAACGGTGACGGCGGAACAGTTTACGGCACCAAGTCCTTATCGGGCACCATCCCTGATCAGCAGAACGGATTCGGTGTCCAATTATTCAGCTGTCCCGGCCTTCAAAATGGCCCCGACGGTGTGGCGTTGATTGACGATAACGGACTGGTCATTCAGTTCCTTAGCTATGAAGGAAGTTTCAGCGCTGTTGAAGGTCCTGCCGCCGGCATGACATCAATAAATATTGGAGTTTTTGAAGACGGAAGCACACCTGCAGGATACTCTTTGCAACTTACAGGAACCGGCACGATATATTCGGATTTCAGTTGGATAGGTCCTGTTCAAGCCTCTTTCGGCACAATCAATACCAGCCAAAATTTTGGTTCCGACGCAGTCCCATTACCCCCAAGCGTCATTCTCCTGAGTTCTGGCCTGTTGGGTTTAATACAGCTCCGTAGAAGGGAAAGAGAAACGCCATAGAAAAGCAAGTCATCAACTTCAATTTTTTTTCTAAATCGCGCCAAAAGCACATGGCTGGGATTTTCTTAAAACCCTGCACCGGTACTTTGTTGTTCGCTGGACAGATAGCAAAAATATGGGCTTCGAGAGCGGGTAAAATGAGGAATACTGGAAAATGAAGAGAAAATCTCAGTCAAAATTTTTCGTAACACTTTAGGCTCTTGAAAATTACCCTATCAAGGAGGGCCATGGGAATCTCTTTTCAAAAACGAAAAAATCGGTGCCGGGGTGTCCGCATGGTCACCGGGCTTCGGGCGGACGGAGCACCACAGGGGAGACACCATGAAAATCAAGGCCTGACAGCTCACGGCATGGAACAGCCGTCCGCCTAGGCTGCCCCGGCCATATTAGTCTTTTCCATGGCCCTTCGTTTTTGAAAAGAGACTCCCATGGCCCAAATTGCCGGGCTCTTTCAAACAGCTAAACTCATACAATTTTTCTATCTCACAGCTTTTTTACCCATTTCATACATGTCATTGAACGGTTACGATTCGACTGTGGGGGGAAATAATAAAAAAAGGGGGTGTTGCCGCGCCCCCTGCCCGCATCAAGTCCGATACGGACTATCTTACCCATCCCATCATTCGCGGTCTCATGCGTTGGGTCTTCCTGTCCCATTGCCAAGCCCATGACCTATTTCCTTTCGTCCCTTGACAAAATGGACTCGTTGACCCATATTCCTTGATATCTTGTCAATAATCCTCGTTGTGCCAGAAATACGCCTCGATATGCTTCTCGTTTCCGGCCCAATATTCGAGACAGTATTGTCATCACGAACAATCAGCCGACTAACTTTCTGAGGTTACCACCGATGGTGTCAAAGGAAACCATTTCCGACAGTTCCGATCCGTGCCCATCCGAAAACCAGAGCGAATTTCAGACCGGGCGTGTTCTCACCCTCTCAGTCAGCCATTTTGTCAACGATACCTACTCAAGCTTTCTAGCCCCATTACTCCCTCTGATCATCGACAAGCTCTCTTTGTCACTGACCCAGGCCGGATTTCTCACCACTGTAATGCAGATCCCTTCACTTGCGAATCCCTATATCGGTATCCTGGCCGACAGGATCAGCGTTCGCTATTTCATTATCCTAGCTCCCTCACTCACGGCCGTACCCATGAGTCTAGTAGGACTGGCGCCCAGTTATGGTGTATTACTCCTCCTCATGCTTGGCACGGGCATCAGTGTCTCGATGTTTCATGTCCCTGCACCGGTCATGATTTACCGGTTATCCGGCATCAAGGCAGGGCGAGGGATGAGCTTTTTTATGACGGGTGGCGAACTGGCAAGGACTGTTGGCCCACTTGCAGCGGTGGGGACGGTTTCACTGCTCGGATTAGAGGGTTTCTATCCGATCATGATCTTCGGGCTCCTCACTTCATTGTGGCTTTATCTGGGATTTCGCGATGTGCCTCTCAAAACCGTCGGGAAAACACCCTCGTCCGTACGAAAAACCTGGAAAGAGATACGCCATATCCTGTTGCCACTTTCCATCATACTCTTTGCACGAGGCTTCATGCATGCCTGCCTGACCGCCTTTCTTCCCACCTTTATCAGGACCGAAACCGGGAACCTGTGGCTCGGTGGTATTGCACTCACCCTGTTTGAGTCTATGGGCGTCGCGGGTATCATGGCCGCTGGGACATTGAGCGACCGTTTGGGCAGAGGTCGTATCCTCCTGTTCTCACTATTGGGTGCGCCCATATTTCTTTTGCTCTTTGTTTCATTCGGAGGGTGGTTCCGCTTTTTGTCATTGGCGTTTACCGGTTTTAGTCTCCTGTCGACAACACCGGTCATGCTTGCTCTGGTGCAGGACCACGCGAAAAGCAGCCCGTCCACGGCCAATGGCCTCTTTATGATGATGTCTTTCATGGGTCGCTCGGCCACGGTTGTACTTGTTGGCCTTGTCAGTGATCATCTCGGCCTGCGGACCGCATACCTGGTCAGTGCCGTCGCAGGTCTGGCTGCCATCCCCTTTGTCCTCAGGTTGACCGACAGGCATCCTCAATAAAAAATAGGCCGATATCACGCGGACCAAGTGTTCTAAGAGCCTTGTTCTGCCCCCCGTCCTGCCGCCATCCTGGCAGAGTGTCGGGGTTCCGAGAAAAGGAAACCCCCTCCGACAAAAAACATCAGCGGGGGCTGACCGGTCACGAGGCCGTGGCCTGTCCAAAGAACGCTTCCCTTTTGTGGCTATCGAAATCCTATCAGGCTCTTCTTATTATCTCCACGGTACCTTGCGTCCCATCCACTCGTATGATGTCACCATCCTTGATGGCCCCGGTGGCACCCTCCACTCCCACTACCGCAGGAATGCCGCAATCTCTTGCATATCTTGAAGCGAATGCCACTGTACCACCCCGTTCCGATACCAGGGCGTTTAGCCTTGGCATAACATGTATCACCGCCCGCGAAGCGGCTGAACACACCAAAAGAGAGCCTTCTTTGATTCCGAGGCCATCTGCAAAATCGCTCAGAACGCTAGCACGTCCCTCAGCAACTCCGTGGGACGCCTTAAGTCCCGCCAGTTTTACACCCACACCCTCCTTGGTGGATTTTCTTACCTGTTCAGCATCAATGGGCGAGATTTCCGGCTTCCGGTATAAATCTGTGCAACTCTCAATATCCTCTTCACTAAATTTAAATTTTTCACCAGCCAATTGTTCCCTTATCACGTTTTTTCCTTTCTCTTTTGACCCTGCAATAGCCTTTTCAGCCCAGGCAATTTCGTGGCTCCTATTCCAACTGGTGCCAAAAAAATATACCGGTCACCTTGACATGTCCAATCAAAAAAAATTAAAATCAATTAAATAATTCTTAATACTTTGCAGGATGCGATGATTCTCAATATCAATCAGCTTCGAGCATTCTATACTGCCGCGAGACTGGGCAGCGTTTCAAAAGCCGCGGAGAATCTTATGGTTACCCCGCCGGCAATCACCATGCAGATCAAACAACTGGAAAAGACCATAGGCATAAGACTCCTATTTCGCAAAGGAAATACCATCAGACTCACCCATTTGGGATTGGATGTCCAAAAAAAGGCGGAAGGAATCTTTGACCGTATCAATGAAATGGAAGACTTCTTTGAAGACATAACCATTGGAAGGTCTGGTGAATTGCGAATTGGATGCCCCCAAACCCCTGCCAAACATCTCATGCCGCGCCTTATCGAGGCATTTAAAAAGACATATCCTGGGGTAAAAATCATCCTGGACCAGGGGGCCAATTCAGATATGCTCCAGAGCATCATGGAACGCAGGAATGAGCTGGCCATTATCCGGCACAGTGCGGAAGACAAGAGACTCAAGATAAGACTGATCGGAATAGAAAAAATAGTGCTCGTGGCCGCACCAGGAAGCACCCTTACCCATAGCGAACAAGTCTCAGTCGCCCAACTTACACAGGTCCCCTTTATCGCTTATAAGCAAGGTTCCGGTGTCAGAGAGGTCCTTTCCGAGTATTTCCGAAGATTTAAGGTAATTCCTCCGACTTTGGCGATGGAATCAGCCAGCGCCGATTTCATCAAGGAGCTTGTGCGTCGGGATGTCGGCATGGCCTTCATCGAAAGACATGCCGTGAAAGAGGAATTGGCGGCAGGATTTTTGAAAGAGGTTCATGTTTTGGAAGGTGCTCCAAAAATCAAGTTTGGCATTGGATATCTTAACCGTAAGGATCTGTCCCCCGCTGCCTGGGCCTTTCTAAGGCTCATAGACAGATCAAGTGATTTGTTGCCATTTACAGGCTGATGTCCGAGTGATCTTGGTTATTTTGTAACTACGCAGCTAGATACGCTGGTGGCATTAAGGCTGTGAGGTGCCGCAGGAAGGGAACATGTGTGATCACAGGAAACTCAGAGCGTTTGAATCGGCTGATGAAGTGGACCTTCTGATCTATCGTGAGAGTCAGGCCGAGTATCTCCGATCTCTTGAAATCGTGGTAGTCTCCTAAAGAGAGTTGCACGACCGGCTTGGCCTGTCAAAGCACCTGGGGTATTCTTATGAACGTGAAATTTCTACCTGTGAATCAAAATTTGTGGAAGCCGAGAAGGTTTCGGGCGCCCTGCTTCAATCAATGCGCGGATGGCGAAGGGTTCGGAAACTCATAGCCTTTAGCCTACAGCCTAACCAATCTGAACAGTCAGATTATTTTTTAACCTTCTCATGGTGCAAAAGGTTTTGTCAGAACCATGAGTATGGGATAGAGAAGCCTTTTCCTCCCGGGGCATGTGAGAGAGGACGTTGCCCCCGATACCAACCCGGTATGTCATCCAGACTGCTTAATCCTCGCCGCTTCCAATCGAAGCATGGAACGATCATGAATCCCGGCGAACACAGGCAGGGCGACCATGGCCCCAAGTAGAGCCAAAAACATGTCCCATTGTGCATCCCAGACATCTCCCTGGGACCCGAGGAAGGCCTGGCCCACCTCAGAGGCTACGATAAGCGTAATCCACCACTCCAAAAGTTCCCAGAAGGCCGCGACAGCCAAAACGACGCTAACCACAATGAAATAGAGCCAACCACCGCGCTTCAAGGGTGTCTCCTTCAGCAATATCTCGCGGATGACAAACGCAGGAAATACGCCAAGCGCAACATGTCCCACCCGGTCATAATGGTTTCTGCTGAGACCGAAGTATTCCTCGGCCCAGTTACCAAGCGGCGTTTCCGCGTAAGTATAATAGCCCCCATAAATCAGAATCAGAACGTGAAGGAATACAAACCAGTAAACCATGTGTGACATTGGGAGCCGACGATAAAGGACCACCAATGTGGTGACAAGTGCAAGCCCGGGACCCACCTCCAGCATCCAACTCAACCTTCCAGCGGGGGGATCAATCAGCGTGAGAATACATACGAGCAATAACGCCACCAGAATTATAGAAGGAACCATGAAGTACTTCATGGATGGGTTATTCATTACTCCCCCTTCAACCTGTTTCAAAAGACCTCTTTCCCGTGGAATTCCTCTGCATTTTCAACGGATTCTGTTCTCCACCAGAACCTACTTCTTAGGAAAATTGCCACAGAAAATTGACAGATCACTTTTTCGCGCCCTTCCGATAAGTATCCCTCAATGCCTTTTTAAAAACCTTTCCCGAGCCGGTGCGCGGAAGTGATTCCATAAAATCAACGCCCTTGGGGGCCTTATAATGGGCGAGATGCCTTTTGCAGAAGCTGATGATTTCATCTTCAGTGGCTTTTCCACCAGATTTCAAAACTACGCAGGCCTTGACCGCTTCACCCCATTTGGGGTCAGGCACGCCTATCACTGCAGCCTCCAGGATGTCGGGGTGTTGATAGAGCACATTTTCGATTTCCGTGGAATAGACATTCTCGCCGCCGGTCAGGATGATGTCCTTTTTGCGATCCACGATCGTCACGTACCGTTCTTCGTTGAGGACGGCCAGATCCCCGGTATAGAACCAGCCGTCCTTGAAAGCCTTGGCCGTCTCTCCAGGAAGGTTCCAGTATCCGGGGGTGACCGTATCTCCCTTCACGATAATCTCCCCCACATGCTCATTATCCCTTTCCACTTCGTTGTCATCGCTGTCAACGACCTTTAGGCTCACACCGATGAATTCCCGCCCTGTGCTGGCCTTGAATTTGAGTTGATCTTCCCATGAAAGTCCTCTGAGATGGTCCTTCAGGACGGAAAGAGTCAGATAGGGGCTGGTTTCCGTCATGCCGTAGGTCTGGATATAATCGCACTTGAAGACCTCCAGAATCTTTCGAACGACCTCAGGCGCTATGGGGGCACCCCCGCTCAGAAGCACCCGCAGGCTGGAATAATCAAAGCGGCCTACGTCGGGATGGTTGATCATCATGTTAAGCATTGTCGGGATCAAGTTCGTCAGGGTAATCCTCTCCTCCGCAATACCCTCGAGCACTCGAAGGGCATCGAAGGCGGGTTGGATCACATGCTTGCCACCCACCCAGGTAATGGCAAAGGTGGCCCAGGCATCCGCCAGGTGAAAGAGGGGCGCCACATGAAACCATGTATCCTTGTCGGAAAGGCCGATCTCCGCAATCGTCCCCAGGGCATGTGTCTTGACGTTTTTGTGGGTGAGCATCACCCCCTTCGGTCGCCCCGTTGTCCCACTTGTATAATAAAGGTGTGCCAGGTCATCGTCCCCCATAGCTCCATCTTGTTGAGGGGGCATATCGGATTGGTCTTTCAGGAGAGATTCGTAGTCCCACTGGCGGGACCCTGAAATCTTAAAATCCCTCTGGGTCCATATCATCCCTTCAAGAGCCGGCACATTCATTGAGATATCCCCAACCATACCACTGAAAAGACCCTGTATAATCATGATTCGTGCCTGGCAGTCATTCAAAATCATGGCCAGTTCCGGGGTTGACAGTCTGATATTGAGAGGCACCAGGACAAGGCCTAAATGGGTCGCTGCGAAATAGGACTCAAGAAAAACGTGACAGTTCTGATGGAGAATGGCCACGCGATCCCCCCTCTTAAGTCCATGGGCTCTCAAGACGTTGGATAAACACCAGACCCGCCTTGAAAAGGTCTCGTAGTCCATCCTTAAATCTCCGCAGACTACTGCCTCCTTGTGAGGAAAGAGCCTAACCGCCCTGTGAAGAATTTCATTCAACGGCATAATCAAGACCCCCTTGTCTGATTCAGGCACCTTGAATAATCAGTCGAGAAACGCAAAAGCGAACAGATCTACCCTTGCTTAGAACCCATTCCTATTTCATGCGTAAAATTTCATGACTTTCTCGCCTGATCAACTCGTAAAGTCTTCCGGCAATATAGAACGGTGGTCCGAAAGTTTCCTGATATAAACTCCAGTAAAGAGGAAATTTCTTGAGAGATGAACCTGAATTTGATAAAAATTACAATTAGGACCTAATAAAAAGGTCTTAAACCTAATTTTGTAAAAATCGAGGATGCTGCACATCTCAGGTTGATCGTCCAGCCTGAATGGGCATGCATTTTAAATGGTTTCCGGATAAGTCCATGAAAACGCCCGAATGCGTCGCTGTTCTTTTATTTTCATCCTGTTCAACCGCGGTGTTTTTTTATGCAACATTGGGGCTGACTATGATAGGAAGCTTACCAACCCGTAGGGGAAACTGCAATTTTAATGAGGTGTTATTCGATGAATAGATTAAAGATTGCCTTCCTTTTTATTGTTTTTTTGATGCTCGGATGTTCGGCATTTTCAGGGAAAGACAGGATGAAGGCCTTTGGTACGGTTTCTAAGGCTTACGAAAACACACTCCGCGCGTCTCGTTTTGAAACAGCCCGTCAATTCCTGGTTCCTGAGGTTGTCGTTGACAAGGATATCAATCACTACAAGAATGTGAAGGTCTATGAATATGAGGTCAAAGAATTCAACCTGTCAGATGGCACATCGGAAATTCACCAGACGGCTGAGATCATATATTACAAAATGGACAGTTATATTTTAAAGACGATTCGCGATCGACAGTTATGGAAATACAATGAGACGGATAAAGTCTGGCTTCTCCAAACAGGGTTGCCTGAATTTAAATAAAACCGGATTCATTTGCCGGGTATCAAACGCTCCGGGATCTGAACCGCGACAACCTCTCCACGTGCGCAGACCTCTCCATTTGCCGAAAGCTTACTCTCTACGACAACCTTCCGGCCTTTGATCTCTCTCGCCCGTCCACGTATTTCTAAAGGCACACCTATAGGCGTTGGCCGGACGAAATCCACGTGAAGCGACGCCGTCATGAATCGCAAAGGGGGTTGCGTATCCATTCCGCGGCCTTCGGCCCGATAGGCGCAAGCGGAGGCCGTCCCGGTGCTGTGGCAATCGATAAGGGATGCGATAAGGCCACCGTAAACATATTCGGGAAGGGCGGTATGATAGGTCCTGGGCTCGAACAGACATAGTGTCTCTTCACCATCCCAATAACTCTTGATCTGTAAACCTTCCCCGTTCAACCGGCCGCATCCGTAGCAATGGGACAGATTATCCGGATAGTGGTCCTGAAACGCTTTTTGTATCACTGTCTTTCCTTTCTTCTACAATGCGACTTTTTTCCGACGGCGCGACCCTCCTGCCTCATCCACCGTGCTGATATCGTCTTGAACTGCACGTCTTGGGTATAAAAACAAAGCTTTTTCCTAAAGTCAATTTACATTTTAAAAGCGGGACCATCACAAATAAATCAAAGTGACACGATAGGCAAGCGCTATAGGCATTCTCTGACCTGAACCGACCCGCTCTCCTTGGGAAGTGCTGTTTTTTCTTGACAGGCAGGTCCTGATAGCTGAAGGTTTACCACCTGCCGGCTATTCTTAACAGGGGGTTTAACCACTTTAAATTCTATAAAAATTTTGGACGGTCTTCTGCGGGGAGGTATGCGCAGCAGGGGTTTGCTTGGAGGCTCGGTGTGGGAACCATACCTGTCCGGTTCATTGATCGGAGGATATGTATGACACAATGGTATTTGAGTTACGACGGAAAACAAATCGGACCGCTGGATCATGAAGAGGCGGTTGCCGAAGTGCGCAACCATCCGAAATGCTATGCATGGAAAGCCGGTTTTCCGGACTGGCTGCCCATCTCCCGGGTTTCGGAATTAAACCCCGCGGCCTCGCCCAGGACCGGCCCGCCTTCTCCAGCCCCCAGGGGAGCCGATATGATCGATTACCGGGTCATGGGTGCCGAGATGCAATTTGTTGAAGTCGAACTTGACCCGGGTGAAAGTGCAATAGCCGAGGCCGGAGCCATGATGTATAAGGATGCCCATGTGGAGATGAGGACCATCTTCGGCGACGGATCTGCCTCCGGAAACGGAGGCTTTTTAGACAAGTTGCTCGGAGCAGGTAAACGCTTGCTGACGGGGGAAAGCCTCTTTATGACCGTTTTCACCCACACGGGTCAAGGGAAGGCCCGTGTGGCATTCGGCGCCCCCTATCCGGGAAACATCCTTCCCGTTTCTTTGTCTGATGCCGGGGGCACCCTCGTCTGCCAGAAAGACTGCTTTCTCTGTGCAGCCAAGGGCGTCTCCATCGGCATCTACTTCCAGCGAAAGATCCTGACAGGACTTTTCGGCGGTGAGGGATTCATTATGCAGAAACTGGAGGGCGACGGCATGGTATTCGTTCACGCTGGAGGAACCGTGATCGAACGAACGCTGCATTCAGGGGAAGAACTACACGTGGATACGGGTTGCGTTGTAGCCTTCCAGCCCGGTGTAGATTTCGATATCAGACAGGCGGGTGGAATCAAGACCGCCCTGTTCGGAGGCGAGGGATTCTTTTTTGCAACACTCAGGGGCCCGGGTAAAATTTGGCTTCAGTCCCTGCCCTTCTCCCGTTTTGCCGGAAGAATGCTGGAAGCCGCTCCCCAGAGAGGCGGCAAGGTCGGCGAGGGCTCAATCCTGGGGGCATTCGGCAATATCATTAACGGAGACAATTAGTCTTTGTGGGTATTGTAGCCGATGCACCCGTGCCGCTCTTTGATGATCGTACGTATCAACATGTTACAGGTAGGGAGTAAACAACCAGGCCAGTGCATCGCGGATCCTACCCATCAGAGGACGTGAATCGACCTCCTCCAACGTGACTTCTTTTGATGCCTTAATGCAATCCGTCACGTATGACGCGATCTCCTCTCCGAAAAACCGTTCATAGACTTCGAGGACGATTTCAAAATTGAGTCGCAGGCTTCGGGGGTCTAGATTGGCTGATCCGATTTGGACATAGTGGTCGTCCACAACAAAGAGTTTGCAGTGTACAAAAGGTGGGGGCTGATAATACACCCTGACACCGTGACTCAAGAGTTCCCAGATCATGTTTCTGGTCGCCCAATGGATATAGGGCAGATTGTTTTTTGAAGGAAGCACCACCTGCACCTCCACCCCCCGAAGGGCGGCGGCCTTTAGGACACCACTCAATTCTCTCGAAGGGAGAAAGTAGGGCGTCATAACGGCCACACGGCGGCGCGCCGCGGACACGGCTCCCAAAAGTATCGTAGCCAGCCTGTCGAAGTCCTCGTTAGGCCCTTCCACGATGGTCCTGCAGACTGCGTTTCCCTCGGGTATGTGCTGAAAATTAGACAGGCCTATATATTCCCCTGTGGTGAACCCCCAATCTTCAAGAAATGTCTGCTCAATCTGGGCTACCACCGGGCCACGGATCCGAAAATGGATATCCACAACGCGTGATGGATTGTCAAGCTTTTCCGCCAAATGTCTATCTCCGATATTCATACCGCCGACAAACCCTATCCGACCGTCAACCACAAGAATCTTTCTATGGTTCCGCAGGTTAATATGAATCATCGGGGGGAAAAGCCTGGGTGGAAGAAATCTCGCGACACGAACCCCTTGCCTCTTGAGCAGTCTCGCGGCCGGAGGCAGGGAGTTCAGCCCCCCAATACCATCGATAATCACCCGGACTTCGACGCCGCGCGCTGCGGCCCGGGCGAGGGCATCGATGAAGCATTGCCCTGTGCCTCTGGTTTCAAAGATATAGGTGGATAGATAAAGGGACTTATTGGCCTCCTCAATGGCCTTTAGCATGCTCGGATAGGCCTGCTCCCCATTGTGAAGTGTTTCTATACGGTTACCCCCAAGGAGAGGATGCCTCGTGATGGCATGAGAGACGCTGGCCAGTTCCTTATATTCAGGAGGAAGCTGTTGCGTGTGCAGGATCGATGCAATCGGCTCTTCTTCATGAGGACTGGGCAACACCGGTCTGAAGGGTGATTGTCGATCCAGTTTTCTGGCCCTTGTGCGGACCCGATTTATACCGAAAAGGTAATACAAAAATGGACCCGCGAAGGGAAAAATAATACAGACGGCAATCCAGCCCAGGGCCGCCTTAGGGTCGCGCTTGTTCAACAGCGCATGTCCTGCAGCGGCTATCACCACCAGGGCATGAAGTGCGATCAGCATCACTTCAAGGAGAGCCATGGGCGGGTCCCTTTCCCCGAAAAGACAACATTGGAAAAGACTTCAGTCGCCTGTCCATGAATCAAAATCAGGCGTTTCAGAATGTACCGATTAACTGCTTCTTAAAGGGAGTCAGTGTTTCCTCATCAAAGCAGTAGTCAAGCTTCAGGAAGCCTTCCCGGAGTCTGCTGACCTCTTTCTTCACTTCCTTTCCCCTCACAGCGTCCGCCAGCAGTGCGGCAAGGGTCTCAAAGTCTCCTTCCTTCATGCCAAATCGTGTCATCTCCGAGACTCCCATCCGCAGAGCGGAACTGGCGGTGAAGGACTCGTCCGAAGGCGTGGCCTGATAGTTTACAATAATATTGTTCTCCTCAAGTTTCCTCGCGATCTGTATGCCGTTTCCGTATCCTACATTCAAGATGACCTGATGAGTCTCAGTAAAATTACAGGCCGGATCCCCTTCCACCTTCATGCCGGCCTCCATCAGGGCGCGGGCAAAGGCCTTGGCGTTTCTAATGAGCTGTGGTTGATATTTGCCCTTAAAGGTGTTCATCTCAATCGCGGCGAGGAGAAGTCCCAACTGGGTCCCAAGGTGGTGATTACTGACCATGCCGGGAAAAGAGCGCCGTTTGATTGCTTCCCAGAATTCATAATGCGGAGTGTTCTCCTCGAAATTACTCCCCACCACACCCCGTTGAGTCCCGAAAAAGGTCTTGTGAGTAGATCCCGTGACCAGATCCGCGCCTTCCTCGAAGGGCCTCTGAAAATGGGGTCCGATAAGACCCAAAACATGGGCCATGTCATACATGAGCAGAGGCCGCGGTTTCCTGTTTTCAACAAGGCTGCGGATTTCAGCGATTGGTTCCGGGTGTAGAACCATGCTCTTTCCAAAGATGACAATCTCCGGGTTCACTCTGTGCAGAATCTTGGCCGTCTCTTCAACATCAATACGATACGGATTGTCCCGTTGAATTGGAAAGTTTATCACGGCATACCGGTCGGTGATGGGATCCCTGGCGATATAATCCCGCAAAGCCCCCATGGGCTGAGAACTCAGGTGCCCACCCTTTCCGATATGATTGTTCATGGCAAGCCGGATCCGCTCGGGTTCCCTCTTACGATTGGTGCGGTTCTTGTAGTCCACAAAGGCACTGAAGACTGTCATATTGGCCATTTGCCCGCTGACCGGACGGGTCTCCACCAAGGGGCACCCCAGGTATTCGGCCATCTCGGCACTCAGGCGCTCCTCCACCCATTCGATAAAATCAGTTCCCTGGTAATAGAAGACCTCCTGCTCAAAGGCCGCCAGGAGTTCCTTGTGTTCAGCGTATCGGCAAACCGGATCGGACACAGAGAGTAGCCTCACCAGGGGGGAAGGGGTCTGCTCCGAAGGGATCAGGTTGATGCATCGGGTCTGTCGCCAGAGGTGGTTTTCCAGACTTTTTTTGAGAAGGATTTCAACCTGTTCGCTGCCCGGCCCCGAAGCCCGACGGGGCTCTGGTTTCCGAAAGTCCGCGGGAATGGATCGGAAATAGGGTGGAGCCTCCGAACGTCCGTGCCAGCGGACGATTTTCCCCTTTAGTCTGCGTTTACGCACAATGATCTCCACCTCTGTTTCCCGTGGCAGCGTGGAGTCAACCAACCCCAAGGCAATGGCCCGTCGGTCATTATGCTCCGTGATGGTCATCAAGGCCCCTTCACCTTCAAAGTTCCAGTAGGGGATCATTGTTCCGCTCGTCACAACACCCACTTTTCCGCCGTCCACATAGATCTCATCACCCCGGCGGGCGATACCCCTCTCCATCACAGCGATGGGCCTCACAAAAGAGGGCAGTGCCTCCGGCGGCTCTGTAATAAGTCCGTTCCTGATCCTCTCAGATGCCTCAAACTGGCTCTTGAGGGCCTCTCTCCCGATAAACCTCCCCTTACGGTCGTTAAAACTCACGGCCATCGCCGCGAGGGGGATGGAAAAGATGGGGATTTTTCCACCGTCCGGATCAAGGCCCAGCTCATGACCGTAAAGGGGCATGTTGGCCTCGAGCCTAAGTGTGTCCCGGGCGCCGAGACCGACAGGAAGGATACCCATGTCCTTTCCCGCATCAAAGAGGGCTGACCAGATGGCCTCCGCTTCATCTGCAGGCGGGAACATTTCAAAACATACCGGCTCCCCGGTATAACCCGTGCGCCCGATCAAGACTTTCGTGCCAGCGATTTTAATTTCCGATAGCTTGTTCCGGACCGGCTCAGGCAGGGCACCGTCCTCTATTATCCCTTCCAGGATGCCTTTTGTCATGGGCCCTTGAAAGGCGATCATACTCACCTTTTCTGTGTGATCTTCGACCTGAACATCCTCGAACTGAAGCAAATGGGTCTCGAGGTGGGCCAGAACTTTCTCCCGGTTGGAAGCATTCACCACAAGGAGCAGATCATCTTCCCCAAACCGGTAGAGATAGGCATCGTCGATGGCCATGCCCTTTTCGTTCGACACGAGTGTATATTGGGCCTCCCAGGGCTCCAAGGCTTCCACGTTGTTGGTCAGCACATACTGAAGGAAGGCCGCTTTATCTCTCCCCTTGATCCTGAAACGGCCCATGTGACTAACGTCAAAAAGTCCACCGCATCTACGGACAGAAAGATGTTCATTGATAATACCGGTCTCATACTGAACCGGCATCTCCCAGCCCCCGAAATCAATCATCTGCCCAGCATTGGCCTTGTGCCATGCATTGAGCGGGGTCCTCATTAAACCGGTCTCACATGTCATTGTTGCCCCCCCTTAGAACGTCCGGTGCACAAAGAATATTTCGCATTACACAAATTTCTTAAAGAATTCTGATGTAAATATTTATGAATTCAGAAAACTTATAAGATATCAACATGTCACTGTCAAACCCAATCTATGCTCTTGTGCCACGGGGCGCACCTCTGGGGGAGGAGGCTATGGGCCTTGCGATGACCGGTCGTTGAGATCGTCGGCGAAACATTCTTTGCGACAATCGGCGACACTTGACGGTCGCACATATCCTTTTGCCTCTTATCCCACGACAAATCGTGGTATCAGGACCAATATGACTCCCAACAACTACCTGATATAACTAAAGATGCCACCGGTATATTTAACAGCATGGGGTTCGGCATTCATATTGCGTTTTGCCATTTGAAAAGCTTAAAGTATTCAATTCATTTTGCCGAGCATTTATATGACACATCCCAATACTACCCCGGAGACACTTTTGACAAAATGGCACAAAGTAATGGCCCGGTCAAAAAATCTCCCAACTGGGAACTATCTTAATGTCTTTCTTTAAAAGGGGGTTTGAATGAAAAGCAACAGTTTTAGCGTTCAGACACGACTGATCATTTTAATCCTGTTAACAACTACTCTTATTCTCTCCGCGTATTCTATATACGATTACCGTGTCGAGAGGGGGGGCCTCATGTCCTCCTTGAACCAGTCGGCGCAAAATACCGTCAAAAGACTGGCAAAGGCGTTGGCTGATCCACTTTGGAACTTGAATAAGAAGCAGATTGATGAGGCATTGAAATCCGAGATGACGGAAAAGGGTCTCTCTGGGATCATTGTTCGCGAGACAGGAGCCAAAGAGATTTTCCATGCCGTAAAAAGGGATAAGGACTGGAACGCCGTTGACTGTGACAAAGAAATTTCAGGTGATTTTTCTAAATTTCAGGCGGATATCTCAAACGAAGGGCAAAAGATAGGATCGGTTGATGTCTTTTTTACGGCGCACTTTGTTGAGAAGCAATTGAGGAATAACCTTATCCACGCGGCCCTCACCGTTGTTTTTTTAAATCTCGCCCTGTTAATAGCCATCTTTCTAAGCATGCGCCGAATTGTCATTAAACCTATGAATCGTGTGGTCGCCGGTCTTGATGAGAGTGCCAATCGAGTTGCGGAGATCTCATCGGTTGTATCAACCGCAAGTGCCTCGCTGGCTGAAAATTCGAATTCTCATGCAGCATCCATTGAAGAAACGTCCTCCTCACTGGAAGAAATGGCCTCCATGACAAGACAGAATGCCGAAAATTCCGGCAAGGCCAAGGAAATGATGAAAGAGGCTTCAGACGTCATTGAAAGAATGAATCGACACATGGACGAAATGACCCGGGCCATTTCGGAAATCACAAAATCCAGTGAAGAGACGAGTAAGATTATAAAGACCATAGATGAAATTGCCTTTCAGACAAACCTTCTGGCACTGAACGCAGCTGTCGAAGCCGCCCGTGCGGGAGAGGCAGGGGCCGGTTTTGCCGTCGTGGCGGATGAGGTAAGAAATCTGGCTATGCGTGCAGCGAATGCAGCCAAAGACACCGCCAACCTGATTGAGAAAACAATTGCAGCGGTTCGCAATGGCAATCAGCTCACGGAATCCACCCAGGAGGCCTTCAGGGAAAACATAAGCATATCCCAAAAAGTAGCTGAACTGATAGAAGAAATCGCGGCTGCCTCCAACGAACAGGCGCAGGGCATTGAACAGATCAACGTGGCGGCATCGGAAATGGATAAGATGATACAACAGTCCGCCGCCAACGCAGAGGAATCATCATCTGCCTCTGAAGAAATGGACTCTCAAGCCAAGCAGATGAGGGAACATGTTGAAGACCTCATCCTTACCATTTTCGGATCGTCAGGGAAGGTGAAAAAAGCCATGAATCAAAGGAGCCAGGCAAAGGGAAGTTCAGTATCACCTGACATCGCCGTCCGGGCTAGGCGAGTAAAAAAAGAGGCACACGCTGAAAATAATGATGGGAAAGTCATAACACCCGATCAGGTGCTTGAACTCGGCAAAAACGCTTTTGAAGACTTCTAAAAAGCATTTAGAAAACAAGGAGGATCAGCATGAACAAATGGGCAAAAAATGGTAAATTTGTGGTTTTCATAAGTACGGTTATTTTTATCTTTTCCCTTTCAAGTCCCGCAATGTCCAGGGATCTGAAGGCAAGCCTGGCATTTCTCCCTAAGATCCTGGAATCTCCCGATAAGGGTGTTTTTGTCGATTTTGTAAAAGCCATAGACGAAGTTTATACAGGCGGGAAAATCGAGATTCAGGTCTACCCATTTAACAGATCGGTGGAAAATGTCATTAGTGGAAAGGCCGATTTCCATATACCAATGATAAAAAACCCTATTATACCAGAAAGTGAACTCCCCTTCCGACATGTCAGCGCTAAGACAGGGGTCGTTGTCATGGTCCTTTATTCTCGAAAAGACAACATCATTACGGCGGAAATGGTCAACAAGGCAAAGAATCTCAAAGAATTTCCATACAAGTTGGAAACCGACGCAGGAATCAAAGACTTCTTTGAGTTTCCAGTCATCGGCTCCTCTTCTATCGAACAGAGCTTCGCTAAATTATTGAAGGGACGGATCGATGCTTTCCTCTTCGCGCAGGAAGAGTCCGATTTTGCCCTCAAAAACATGAATGTAAAGGACGTTCACAGGGAGTTCTTCAAGGAGTATGACGACGTGATTATTATCCCGAAGGGTCCGGAGTGGGACGAAGTTGATCAGATCCTCACCGATGCCTTGAATAAACTCAAAGCAAGCGGGCAACTGCAGACGCTGCACGACAAGATACATGTGCCCTACCAGGATTGGCAGCCATAGCTACACCGTAGTGAAGTCTTTGGTCGTGTAAAAGGCCGGCCCGGCTCTTCTGCTCACTGCGGGCGTCATCCACTAGGTCTGAAAAAGGAGGCCTGGAGCCGGCGGGCGTTTTCGGCCTAAAAAGGGCCCGGAGTCAAAAAAATCCGGGCTCTTTCAGGCTGTATCAGAATGTGGGGCTCCGCAGCGACAGACAATTCCCTGCCCACTTTATCAGAGGAGTGTCCGTGATATAATGGTTTTTTCCATTTCCTTGGTGCCCTCGTAGATCTCCAGGATCTTGGCGGCCCTGTAAAGCCGATTCACCGGATAATCATCAATATAACCATATCCCCCGTGCATCTGGAGGGCCTCGTCCGCGCAGCGAACCGCGGTTTCGGCTGCAAACCATTTGGCCATCGCGATCAGGCCATGGTCGATAATACCGTTATCAACCGCCCAGGCCGCCTCATAGTATAGATTTCGTGCGGCCCGGATACGGGTGG
Organism: Desulfatiglandales bacterium; assembly: GCA_049366815.1. Lineage (GTDB taxonomy): Bacteria > Desulfobacterota > DSM-4660 > Desulfatiglandales > HGW-15 > CAYNYM01. Next base: position 54,477 of record JBMNCO010000161.1, read on the forward strand.
CCATCTCGGCGAGCTTGAATTGCGTCACCTGAAAGGAGGCCAGAGGGACCTGGAACTGCCTGCGCTCCTTGGTATGACGGATAGACTCTTGAAGTGTGGCGCGGGCCAGCCCCACCGCCTCTGCCGAGACATGAAGGCGCGTGCGGTTGAAAAAGGACATCAGGTCCTTGAACCCGTTTCCCTGCTGGCCCAGCATGTTTGAAAGCGGAACGCGGACATCGACGAGGGAGATTTCGGCCGTATCCGACGCGCGAATACCCATCTTTCCGTGTATTTTGGTTGAATTGTATCCCTTTGATGCCGTAGGGATCAGGATAAAACTATAGCGATCGTGACGGGAAGGATTATCCGGGTCAGTCATGCAAAAGGTGAGCATGTAATCGGCTACGTTTCCGGCCGTTGCAAACATCTTGGACCCGTTGATGACCCACTCGTCACCGTCCCTGACCGCAGTGGTGGTGGCGCTCGTTACATCACATCCGGCATCTGGTTCCGTGATGGCCGTTCCCATCATCGCCTCGCCCGATACCAGTTTTGGGAGTATAAATTTCTTCTGCTCCTCTGTCCCGTTCAAAAGGATCAGCTCAGATCCAAATGTCGTACACAATACGGCATGGGCGATTCCCGGGTCCACCGCCCAGAATTCCTCATTGATCAGGCAGAATTCAAAAAAACCCATGCCGGCACCGTCATACTCCTCAGGGATAAAAACGCCTACGAATCCGAGTTCACAGGCCTTTTCCCAAACATCACGGGGAAATTTTTCCTCCCGGTCACATTCCAAGGCCCGATCCGTAAATTCACCCTGGGCAAATTCCCGCGCTGCTGCAATGATATCTTTTTGTTCTTTGGTCAGGTTAAAGTCCATTATGTTTCTCCTCAACACATTGGTTTTTAAGGCCTTGTCCCGGATGCGTCCCCTTGGTGCATTTCCCTCCCAAGTTTTGAAATCAAAACTCGACCAATGCCCTCATACCTCTTCGATTTTGCCCCCGGCTACTTTTCCAACTGTGCCTTCATAGCCGCTACGACCTTAAAAAGGTCCTCTACAACCCCATAATCGGCAACACGAAAAATGGGGGCTTTTTTGTCCTTATTCACGGCAATGACCGTCCCTGCCCCGCTTATTCCGGCCACGTGCTGGAATGCGCCGCTGATGCCAAGAGCCAAATAGACCTTTGGTTTCACCGATTTTCCCGATGTACCCACCTGATGGTAACTGGGCAACCAGTTCTTGTCCACGATGGGACGGGAACATGCGATCGTTCCTCCCAAAAGCTCGGACAATTCCTTTACCGCGGCAATTTTTTCCTCTTCCCCAATTCCCCTGCCGATCGAAACCAGCAATTCCGCCTGACTGATATCCACGTCCCCGGCCGCCGTATCCACAAATTCGACAAACTGTTTTCGGGCCTCCGGCAGATCAACGGGCAGATCCTTGATGACCAGTTCTCCCTGACGCTCGGGCGTGTCTTCAGGGGGGATAAAGCAACCCGGTCGGATCGAGAATAAATAACCTGCGGATTCTCGCGGGCGGACCTTTGAAAAGACTTTTCCGCTGAAAATCTGTCGAATACCGCGAGGAGGACCCTCTTCCATGACGATATTCACACAGTCGCTCACCAGAGGGTATCCGGTCTTGATCGAAAGGGCGGGAGCCAGATCCATTCCCCATGAGGTGTGCCCCATCAAAATCATATAAGGGCCTTCCTCCTGAATAAGGCTGTAAAGGACTTCCTTGTTGAGGTCCGCGCTGAAATTTTGAAGTCGATCATCCTGAAAGGATATAACCCTGTCGGCACGCGAGGTCAGTGAATTTCCAAGGGCCTGATCCTTGCCCCCCAACACGACAGCCGTCAAGGTGTGAGCTCCTTCACTGCAAAGCTCTCCGGCCTTAAAAAGCATTTCAAAAGTTATGTCCCGCACTATACCTTCCCGGTGTTCTACCACCACAAATATCGAGCTCATCTAATTCACCACCCCCTTTTCTGTGAGGATTTTAATGAGTTTTTCCGCTACAGCAGAGGGATCCCCCTCCAACATTTCTGCACCGGCGGTCTCGGGCGGAAGGAAAAGCTCTTCCACAACAGTCATGGGGATGAGATCCTCGGGCGGCATTTTGAGATCTTCCAGGTTTAACACACGAAGCTCTTTCTTGCGCGCCTTTCTTATGCCCATAATCGAAACGTAGCGGGGCTCATTGATGCCGGTCTGAATGCTCAAAACAGCGGGGCAAGAGAGCTTCGATAATTCATCGATCCCACCTTCCAGTTCCGAGCGGACAGTCAGGTTGTATCCATCAAGTTCAAGGTTGGTGACGACAGCGGCATGGGCCGCGTCGAGGCACTGGGCCAACATGATACCCACCATCCCACAGTTGTCGTCATCGGCCTGCACCCCGGTGAACACCAGATCCGGCCCCAAATCCTCAATGACATGAGCCAGGATTTTTGCAATTACAAAACCATCCAGATCCAGTTTCCCCGGGTCAATTCGAACGGCCCTGTCCGCGCCCATGGCCAGGGCCCTTCTGAGGACCTCATCATCGTCCTCGCCCCCTATGGTAACGGCGGTCACTGTTCCTCCGAACTTCTCCTGCAGTGCAACCGCCTCTTCAACGGCATAATTGTCCCAGTCATTCACCACATAGGCCAACGTATCTCTCTTAATGTCCCTTTTGGACGCATCAATCTCAAGGTCCACTTCCTGTGTCATGGGGACCCGTTTGACACAGACGACGATATCCATAAACCATACCTCCTATAATTTTGAGATAAAGAATTCCATCAAATCAATGACCTTCATCTGTTCTTCCAGGCCGTCGGTTTTGATGGCGTCTTCAAAATGAATGAGGCAAAAGGGGCAGGCCGTCACGATCACGTTCGCCCCGACCTCGCGGGCCATTCCAAGACGCATGGAGGCCATCCTCATTTCTTCCTGTTCTATTTCATGCCAGAGCATGATATCCCCGCCGCCGCAACAAAAGCTCCTGTCCCTTGAGCGGGCCATTTCCACCAGATTAAGACCCGGAATCGACCGCAGTATCCTGCGCGGTTCCTCATACACACCGTTGTGCCGACCCAGATAGCAGGGATCGTGATAGGTATAAACCTCACTTTTTTCCACGCCTTTTTCCGGCCTCAATCGTCCACTTGCAACCAAAGAGGCAAAAAACTGTGTATAGTGGAAAACGTCAAAGTCCCCGGGATAGTCCTTTTTAAGCGTGTTGAATGCGTGTGGATCGGTGGTCACGATGCGATTGAACTGGATCCCCTTCAGGGTCTCCATGTTCTCCTCCACCAGGAGTTGAAAAAGGCCCTCTTCCCCCATGCGGCGCACCTGATGGCCGGAATCCTTTTCCAGTGGCCCAAGAATCCCGAAATCGATACCGGCACGATTGAATCCCTGGACGATGGCCCGGGCAACGACTTGAGCCGCCGGGTCGTAAGAGGCATAGCCGTCCACAAAGTACAGGACATCCACTTCATCACCCTCATCAAGGAGCCTCACGGGAGGAACGTCTTCCAACTCATCCAGCCATGCACCCCGCTTTGCCGCCGGCTTTCCAAAGGGATTCCCTGTCTTTTCAACCTGCATCAGGACCGTGTTGAAGGTCTTGGGGTTCTGCGCAGTCTCGATCAGATGACGGCGCATATCGACAATCTTGTCGATATATTCGATAAAGACCGGACACTCTTCTTCACAGGCCCCGCATGTGGTACAGGACCACAATTCCTCGAAGGAGACAATGTCCCCCAGCATGGTCACCTCTTCCTCCCTCACCTTGATATCGGCATTCTGAGAAAAAACGGGGTACTTGCGGTAGGCATGGTCTCTTAAATTGAGCGTGAGCAATTTCGGCGAAAGGGGTCTGCCGACCATATTGGCCGGACAATTGTCGGAACAGCGCCCACACTCGGTGCAGGTGAAGAAATCGAGCATATGCTTCCAGGTAAATTCTTCAACGTTCCCGACTCCCAGGCTTTCAAGCTCTTCGATATCTTTGACACCCCACCGCGCCGGCTTGATGCCTCCCTTATTCAGGTTACGGAGAAATACATTCGGGAGCGCCGTGATGACATGGAAGTGCTTGGCCTGGGGCAACAGATTGAGGAAAAAGAAAAAGGCCAGGAGGTGCAGCCAATAGGTCAGGTGGTGGATGCCTTGTAGGGTAGGGATGCCGGCCCCGGCCAGGACAGCAGACGCAAACCGGGTCGCGGGAAGCCATCCGGGTGCGGCATCATTCGGGTTGGATAAAAGATGCGCACTCCCTTCAAAAAAGATGTCCGTGACCATAAGGAAGAAGATCAGGAAAAGCACCAGGTAGGCCTCGCCGGTATGGCTGCCCTCATATCGAGCGGGTTTAAGAATGGCCCGTCGAAGAAACGCCCATATACAGGCAACGATCACGATCAATTCAAAGATATCTTTGAGACTGTTGTAAAATATTCCAAATCCACCCTGCAAAAGGGGACGAAAAATCGGGATATGGAGTCCCTGGGTCACCAGGTCCATGGAACGCAGGCCGAGGACTACAAAGCCCCAGAAGATCATAATGTGGATCACACCCGCCCAAAGGTAACGGGGCTGTCGCTTCTGGATAATACCGAATTTGATGAGATCAACCACCCGTTTCCCTACACTGTTCCAACGGGGATCTGATTGGGCCGATTTCAGCAGCACATACCGGCGATAGATGATGTAGCAGAAAAGACCTACACCAACCAGAAAAATGAACCATGCAATAAGGTATCCGGGTATTCCAACGTACTTGGCAGCAGCGGGGTGTACGGGCAACATGACGCTTTATCTCCTCGAGAAGAATTTCAACGTCCGCCCAAGGCGGAAACAAAACGATATCCAACAGCCGATCACTCTTGCGTAGGAAGATGGTCTGCAACAACACCTTGGGTAAAAATTTCAAGAAATGATTCGGTCAATTCTTCCAGCCCGATCGTGCCCCCCTTGTGGTACCATTTAATGGTATGGACAACCATTCCAAAGAATGCGAATGTGGCGATTGTCGGGTGGATTTTCTTCATTTTGTTCTGTGCGCTCAATTCATTCAAAATAGACATGATCAGGTGCACGTATTCTCTTTGCTTCTTTGTGAGAACGAGACGATAATTCTCGCTCAAGGCATGCATCTCGTTGGCCAATATGGTGAGACGATCACGATCGCCGGCATAGTAACGGATATAGTAGCTCAAGACCTTGCTCAGTTTCTCTTCGGGCGAGAGATCGGCGTTACAAATCTTTTTGAGAATTGCAAGGCCTTGATCCATGGTATCGTTCATCAGATCGTAGAGGATCTCTTCCTTGCCCTTGAAATAGTGATAGAGAGATGACTGGTTCATGCCCAAGGCCCGCCCTATCTCACGCATGGATGTCGCGTGGTACCCTTTTTCGGAAAAAAGACGGGCTACGACCTGTCGAATCTCATCCACCTTGTGCGTCTTTTTCTGTTTGTCCATGATGATGAGTGCCCCAATCAAACGAACGATTGTTTAATCACTTACCATCAAGTTTTCGCCGTGTCAATCCCTATTTTTGAAAAAAATAAAGGCGATTAATCGTGAGGAGCGAGTGGGTTGAGAAAGACAGGCCAATCTCAGGGATGCCGGTTCAGGATTCTGCGGAAAGGCTTTTAAACGGAGAGAGACAGTCCTTTGAGACCTCATTTTATAGACGAACATGAAAGGTTTGTTGAATTTTTGGCGTGCGTAACAGGTCCATTCTTTGCTCTGGACACAATTTGATCAGCTACTTGGCAGCGCAACACGGTCATCGACACGTAGACCACCACCTTGGCAGCGGAAAGCGGGAGGTGCTGGATTTTCTCGAAGCGGGCGTATTTTGTGGCCCTGTTCAGGACGGATGAAGGGCCGAAATCCCGCAGGCGAAGGTCGCCACGAATGGCGGAAGGCGTGTGGTGAAGAGGACATAACGGCCCATGTTTGGAGCGCCACATTCTTTTTTGGACAAGATTTTTTGTAACACTTTACGCTTTCGAAAATTACCCCATTCCGGAGGGACCATGGGAATCTCTTTTCAAAAACGAAAAATCGGTGCCCGGATGTCCGCACAGGAACCAGGTTTCAAGCGGACGGAGCACCACCCGGGAAAAACCATGAAAATCAAGGCCTGATAGCACCTGACATAGGTCCGCCGTCCGCTTACGCTGCCCCGGACATGTTAGTCTTTTCCATGGGCCTTCGTTTTTAAAAAGAGACTCCCATGGTCCAAATTGCCGGGCTCTTTCAACCGGCTAAACTCATACGATTTTTTTACAATATCGCCTCAAATGTTCAGGTGAACACTCCACAATAAAGCGCATCTGTTCCGGAGTTGTATCCCGATCCGGCCCCCTTATCCAAGAATTGAACGCGCTATGATGGTCTTTTCCATTTCCGTGGTGCCTTCATAGATCTCCAGGATCTTGGCATCCCGGTACAGACGCTGGACCTTTTGCTCGTCAAAATAGCCGTAGCCCCCGTGCATCTGCAGGGCCGCATCAGCACAACGCACCGCCGTATCCGCCGCAAACCATTTGGCCATGGCAATCAGTCCATGGTCGACAATGCCGTTATCCAAAGACCATGCCGCCTCGTAGTAAAGGTTCCGTGCCGCTCTGATCCGCGTGGCCATTTCGGCAATCTTGAACTGGGTCACCTGAAAGGATGCCAGAGGTCTGCCGAATTGCTCTCTCTCTTTCACATGGCGGACAGACTCATTGAGTGCGGCCTGGGCGAGCCCCACCCCCTGTGCACTGATATGGCATCTGGTCCTGTTAAAAAAGGACATCAACTCATTAAACCCTTCACCTTTCCTGCCTACCAGGTTCTTCAAGGGCGCTTTGACATTGGCAAGAGAGATTTCGGTTGTGTCCGAAGCGCGGATACCCAGCTTACCCTGCAGTTTCCTGGCCTTGAATCCCGCGCTGTCCGTGGGGACCATGATGAAGCTGTGGCGTTCGTGTCGGGAGGGGTTGTTGGGTTCGGTCTGGCAAAAGACGATCACATATTTTGCCAGACTGCCGTTCGTAGCAAACATCTTACTGCCGGTGATGGCCCATTCGTCACCTTCCATAACGGCCTTTGTGGTCGCGCTCGTTACGTCGGAACCGGCGTTCGGTTCCGTAATGGCTGTAGCAATGATAGCCTGTCCCGAGACCAATTGAGGAAGGACCTCCTCCTTCAACTCTTCGGACCCAAAGAGCAGTAAGAGTTCAGCGCCAAAGGTAGTGGAAAGAATGGCCTGACCTATTCCCGGCTCAACTGTCCAGAATTCCTCGGTGATCAAGGAGTGTTCGAGGTACCCCATGCCTGGCCCGCCATAGGCCTCATCGATAAACACACCCACGAAACCCAGTTGGCAGGCCTTCTTCCACAATTCCAGATCAAAGGTTTCCCCTCGATCAAATTCAAGCGCCCTGTCAGGAAACTCCCCTTGGGCAAACTTTCTGGCAGCCTTGGTGATATCCCGCTGCTCCTTGCTCAATCTAAATTCCATCTTTCCCTGATGATCAATGGTGAACAAATGGAGATGGGGTCCTTTCAGCACGATGATTCAAAGGAGATCAGGACCCTGAGGAGAATTTGTCCCTGAGCACGGGCAGAACCTGCATCAGGTCGGCGATGATGCCGTAATGGGCGAAACTGAAGATGGGCGCGCTGGAGTCCGTGTTCACAGCAATGATGGTCTCAGCCCCCTTCATACCCGCCTGGTGTTGATAGGCACCGCTAATTCCCAGGGCGATATATATCTTGGGTCGCACGGTCTTCCCGGATGTCCCCACCTGACGGCTCTTTGGGAGCCATCCTTCATCCGCCACCGGCCGTGAACAGGAAAGGGTGGCACCAATGGCATCCGCGAATTCCTGTACCACGGGAATGTTCTCCGGCTTACCGACCCCACGTCCCACGGACACAAGGATATCTGCCGCTGTGATATCCACATCCTCCAGGGCTGCTTCAAGGTATTCGAGGAATCTGCGTCTCATGAGGCCGGAAATTTCCGGCGCCGCCATATATTCCTTTTCGGCCGATTTCGACTGTTCCCTTTCGGCATCGAATGAACCCGGCCGGACACTGATGAGGGTTTGATCCGACGGTTTCAGGGTCAGCCGCGAATGAATCTTCCCCCCATAGATCTGTCTTAGTACCTCCAGACCCTCTTCACCAAAGTGGACATCCACGCAGTCGGTCGCCAGGGGAATGGAGAGACGGGTTGCCAGCGCAGGGGCCAAGTCCATTCCGATTGCCGTGTGACCGATCAGTATCAATCCGGGTTTTCTTTGGTAAATAATTGCTTCCAGTGTCCCGAGGTAGGGATCAGCGTCATACCGGGCCAGGGTTTCATCCTCCACCTGCAGGATCCGATCGCAGGCGCCCTTCAGGGCCTCCACAAGATGGGGGGCCTCGTGGCCCAGAAAGACCGTTGTTACGCCCAGGCCTTTTTCCCGGCCGATTCGGTTTGCGAGGGTCAGCATCTCAAAGGTGATCTCCCGCAACTCTCCCTGTCTGTGTTCCGCAAGCACAATAATCTCTTCCATCTAAGCCACGCCTCCTTTTTCCCGGATGATCCGGGCGGTCCTTTCACAAATTTCATCCAGGCTCCCCTCAAGGATCTCGGCGCCTTGACCGACGGGTGGCGGGGAAAGTCGCCAGGCAGCCACGCTGGAACCTTCAGGGCCGATTTCTTCCTCAGATAATTCAAGCGCCTCTGCATCCGTTTCTCTTATCTCGATTTTTCGCACACCCCGGATGCCGGCGATGGATACATAGCGTGGGTTATTGATTCCAGTCTGGATAGTCAACAGGGCCGGCAGGGGGACTTCCACCTTCTCCTGGGTATTTGATTCCAACTCCCGGATCACCGTCGCCCCGCCCTCTTTGATCTCGATTCCAACCACCAGGGCCGCGGAGGGGATTTTGAGGAATTCGGCCAGAATCAGCCCCACCTGTCCCCAGCCGTCATCAGAGGCCTGTGCACCCGTGAGAACAAGATCAAAGGATATGTCTTTCAGTGCCCTATAAAGCCCTCTCGCGATGCCGGCCGCGTCAGACGATTCAAAGTCTTCGCTGTCGATACGGACCGCTTCGTCCGCGCCCATGGCCAGTGCCTGCCTCAAGACATCTTCGCTGTCCTCATCTCCCAGGGTGACAACGGTTACCCTTCCTCCATGGGCCTCTTTGAGTCTGACGGCCTCCTCAACCGCGTAGTTGTCCCATTCGTTGATGTCAAACTCGAGGTCTTCCCGCTCGATGGCCAAACCGTCCTTGGTCACTTCGAGTTCAGCATCCGCCACTTCCGGGGTCTGTTTTACACATACTACGATGTTCATTGAGAAATCACCTCCCTGTATCCCATGTCATGTCATTGACTCCGCCCGTTAATTTATGTTTCAGCCTCAACAATCATATATCCTTAATCAAGCCGTACCTCGAGGCAAATGGACACCAGCCTTCGGTGATCCAAACGGGCCCCGAGACGTTCTCTTCGCTATGTCCCTGCCGCGCCGGACCCACCCATTCCCAGTGCAGTAATCACCAGTTCGTTCAAATCCATCACCTGCAGGGTCTCTTCCATGCCCGCTGTCTTACGGGCATCTTCCAACATGATAAGACAAAGGGGACAGGCTGTAACCAGAAGCTTTGCACCAGTCGCCGCCGCCTCTCTTATGCGGATTTCGGACATCTTGGGATCTCCGTCCATGTCCTCCTGCCAAATCCTGTCTCCCCCGCCCCCGCAGCACAGACTATCGGCCCTGTTATGGGCCATTTCCACCAGTTCCAGACCCGGAATGGCCTGGATGACCCTTCTAGGGGCATCAAATATTCGGTTGTGGCGTCCAAGATAACAGGGATCATGATATGTGACCCTGAAATCCAAAGGGTTTTTAAAGGAGAGGACACCCCTGCTGACCATCTCTTCCAGGAATTCCGTATAGTGACGGATCCGACATTCAGTCCTTTCCCCCTTTTCCTGCAGGGCATGGAATGCAGGATATTCATTTTTCATCGTGTGGAAGCAGTGTGGAGAGGAAGTGACCAGATCCGTGATATTATAGCGATCCAAGAGATCCGTGGTCTCCTCCACCTTCATCTCGAAAAGTCCATCCTCTCCGGCACGACGGGCGATGTCTCCACAACAGGGTTCTTTCTTGCCCAAAGTTCCGAATGGTATCTTACCATACTCTAAAATGCGTACAAAGGAACGGGCGATTTCCTGTGCCCGGGAATCCATTGACGTGGTGCACCCGACAAAATAACAGAGGTTACCCTCTTCGGCTCCATCGCTCAGGTCCGGGATCTCCAAATCCTTCGACCAGTTGGCACGTTTCTTCTTTGTGGCCTCCCAGGGGTTGTTGTACTTGTAGACATTTTTTAGAGACTGGGCAAGGAGGGACGGCATACGGGTGCCCTCTTCCACCACAGCGCTCCGCGCCTGCCGGATACTGTCGGGAGTTGCAACGTAAACAGGACACACTTCCAGGCAGGCCCTGCAAGTGGTGCAATGCCAGATCCTTTCCTCATCCAATTCCCGATCCCCCGAACCCCCATTTGAGAACCATTCCCCGAAAACACCGAGGCCCGGAAATGGAGAGTATTTATTCAGAAGATTTGTCCTGGCCCACATGATAAATGCCCTGGGCGTAAAGGGTTCACCCGCCCCGGTTGAAGGGCAGACATCCACGCAACGGCCGCATCGGGTGCAGGCATCCATGGCAACCACATCGGACAATGTGTAAACTTCCCCGAGTTTTCCCTCCCCGCCCGCCGGCAGCATGCGGATCTGCCCACCTTTGAGAAACACGCTGGCAGGGGCAGCCAGGATATGAAACAGTTTGGAAAAGGGTATCGCAGCAATGAGTCCAAGGCTGAGAATGGCGTGAAACCACCAAAAAAAGGAATAAATCCCAAGCACATCCTGGGTGTCTTTCCACAGGAATGTCAGCCAATGCCCCACAAAGGACCATGAGGCCCAGGGAGGTTGCTGCGCGGCGATTCGACTGCCCTCCAGGATAAAACCGGTCACGGCCACCGCCAGTATCCAGAGAGGGAGCAGAAGGTCCTCGGGGCGTCTCTCGAGCCTCGACACGCGTTGAACATATCTTCGGATCAGGGCCCACAGGAGTCCGACCGTCAACATGAGCCCCAGGATCTCCAGCAAGAATGAATACCAAAGATAAAAAGATCCCTTAAGAAAATGGAAAAGCCAGTAATCCGCCGAGATGAGCAAGGTGCCCACAAAGAGCCCGGCAAACCCCCAGAAGATGAGCGCATGCATGAGGCCGGAGGACAAGTCCCCAAGGAATATCCTGCGCCCCAACAGACCGTCCAGGATGAGACTGGAAAGGCGTCCTGCTGACAGATTGAACTCCTTTCCCCGGACGGCCCTTTTCCATAGGCAAAGGTGTCTGTAAAGGCCTAGGGCAAAGACAGCCACAGCCAGAACGGCCAAGACATAGAAAAGCCAAACGGGTGAAATTTGCCAGTATGAGGGGCGGAAAGGTGTCATGATGATTTCAAAATACCTCGTGTAAAGATCTCAACAAACAGATTCGCCAATGCCTCGGGACCTACGGTGCCCCCCTTGTGGTACCATTTGATCGTGTAATGGACCATCCCGAAAAATGCAAAGGTCGCGATGGCCGGATCAATGCCCTTCATTTTTCCGCTCTTTGTCAATTCCAGCAATATGGACTTGATCAGTTCCACGTAAAGTCGCTGCTTTTTTAACAGGATTCGATGGTGACGATCACTGAGTAAAGCCATCTCATTGACCAAGAGGGCGAGGCTTTCCTGTTCCCCCGCGTAATAGCGGGCGTAGAATACCAATACTTCGCTCAATTTCTCTTCCGGCGAGAGATCGGACGCGCAAGTCTCCGTGAGCGACTTAAGGGCATCGTCCATGGCATCGTTCATCAGATCGAAAAGGATCTCTTCCTTGCTCTTGAAGTAATGATAGAGGGAGGACTGATTCATACCAAGGGCCCTGCCGATTTCCCTCATGGATGTCCCCTGATACCCCTTTTCGCAAAAGAGCCCGGCGATAACCTTTTTTATCTCAAACACCTTTTCAAGGTTTTTTTGTTTAGCCATCACAATACCTTCACATTATAGAACGAACGATTGTTTTATACAATTCAAAGACTCATTTTGTCAATCATTTTTGTGACACTTTAGGCCCTTGAAAATTACCCCATCACGGAGGGGCCATGGGAATCTCTTTTCAAAAACGAACGGCTTGTCTAAAGGGTTTACAATCCCGTCTTTTTCCGCTAAAACTCTTTTTCATTCAATAATTATCTCATCAATCCGCGGCTGTCAGAGTTTCGCACTATGCCGGGGACAGTGCGGATGTCTAAATCCAATAAAAAAGGAGCAAAAAATGACCGAATCCCAAGAAATTATCGCGACCATTGAAACGGACAAAGGACCGATCCGTCTCCGGCTCTTCGGCAGCGAAGTGCCTTTTACGGCCGCCAATTTTATTAACCTGGCCCGCCGCAAGTATTACGACGGCCTCAAGTTTCACCGCGTCATCGCCGATTTTATGATTCAGGGCGGATGCCCGCTGGGGACAGGGACCGGCGGCCCGGGATACCGATTTCAGGACGAATTTGTCAAGGAACTCAGGCATGACAAGCCTGGAATCCTCTCAATGGCCAACGCGGGCCCCGGCACAAACGGCAGCCAGTTTTTTATCACCCATTTACCAACCCCTTGGCTGGATCAGAAACATTCGGTTTTCGGTGAAGTCCTTGGCCAGGAAGATCAAGATGTGGTGAACAGCATTGCCCAGGGAGACAAGATCCGGACGGTTACTATTGAAGGAGATCTGACTGAATTATTGGGAAAAACCAAAGTCAAACTGGATCAATGGAACAAGACGCTGGATCAGAACTTTCCGCAACTTTCGAAGGCGTCGTAACCCATGAGGACACCACATAGGCAATGACAATAAAGGGCATCCCCGCAATGTTATATGAGGGGCGACCATCCCCCTATTCGTCTTATTCCTTTTTTGGAAATCTGCAAAGCCCTATTTAATGCAGTCGGATTTCAGTCAAAGATTTTCTTGACAACGGTATTGGTCCTGAGGATTTCAAAAGTATTTTCGTCAAGAGAACTTACAGGACCGAATTCTGGATTATCAAGGGATGGGGGCCCCGCCTTAGTGATTGATATACTGCCGTCGAGGAGTTCTGTTTTTATAAATTCTTGAAAGCAATGGATTGTGTAAGAGGTTCCATGATCGTCAACAGCTTCAAACGTATCAATGAGTTCCACATGGCTTTTCACCATTATGTACCTCCTAATAGAGAGAAGGTGACCAAACCCTCATGTTGGGATAAACTTCCTCATCCACCATGCCTACTCCTTGCCCCTCTTTTCGTATTTCTTGATTTGTTTTTCGATGCCCTCTTTTTAGGTATCTTTTAAACTCTTGCCAAGATTGACGGCTGGAATTTTACACCACCAATTGAATATTCATTTGACGCGCTTTTAAAATGCACTCTCACCCATTTTGGCACGCTACAAACAATTTTCATTGAAGTCAATAAAAAGCCTGGCTACCATCCTTTTTTTTTGGCCGAATTGGCATTTTTTCAATTCACGATGAAGCATGCGACCCGCAAAGGAAACCCCCCGCAACCAGGGCACGAGGATTCACCGTGTCGGCAGCGTTCAGATTCTCTCAGGAAAAATATTCCAGTTCTGTAAGGACTGGTGAACCATCCTCAAGACATAAAATACAAGGGGTTGCGAAAATTCCGCAACCCCTTGTATTTAAAGAGGCAAGGTCGTCCATGGACCCACTTTGCACCTGCCGCAGTGCTTGCCGCAGACGACCTTTATCTATTGTTTAACCGGACCGAATCGTCCGACATTATGTTACGAAACGGGCTGTCTCTTACATCATGCCGCCCATACCACCCATACCACCCATACCGCCAGGAGGCATAGCAGGCATGTCACTTTTTTCCGACGGTTTTTCGGCGATCATGGCCTCTGTGGTGAGCAGAAGGGCTGATACCGAAGCGGCATTCTGAAGGGCGAACCTGGTCACCTTTGTCGGATCAATGATTCCGGCTTTCATCAGATCCTCGTATTCATCGCTGTCTGCATTGTAGCCAAACCCGCTTTTTCCAGCCTTAACCTTTTCCACGACTACGGAGCCTTCGGCACCGGCATTGTTTGCAATCTGCCGAATGGGCTCTTCAAGTGCCCTCATAATCAGTTTGACACCGTTCTGCTCTTCGCCTTCCAGCTCGACCTTGGAAACGGCCCCAAGACACCGGACCAGTGCAACACCGCCTCCGGGGACAATACCCTCTTCCACCGCGGCCCTGGTGGCGTTGAGGGCGTCCTCAACCCTCGCCTTCTTTTCTTTCATCTCAGGCTCGGTAGCAGCGCCCACATTGATTACAGCAACCCCGCCGATCAGTTTCGCCAGCCTCTCCTGCAGCTTCTCTCGATCATAGTCCGAAGTGGTCTCCTCGATCTGTGCCCTGATCTGTTTGACCCTGCCTTCCAGATCTTTCCGGCTCCCGCCTCCGTCTACGATTGTGGTATTATCCTTATCGATATTGATGGTCTTTGCCGTACCAAGATCGTTCAAAGTCACGCTCTCGAGTTTGAAACCGAGATCTTCCGAGATGACCTTTCCGCCTGTAAGAATGGCAATATCTTCCAACATGGCCTTTCTTCGGTCGCCAAAACCCGGAGCCTTGACCGCAGCACACTGCAGGGTCCCACGCAGTTTATTGACCACGAGGGTGGCCAGGGCCTCACCTTCCACATCTTCCGAGATGATCAGGAGGGGCTTCCCCATTTTGGCGATCTGCTCCAGGACCGGGATAAGATCCTTCATACTGCTGATCTTTTTCTCATAAAGCAGGATGTAGGGTTCTGCGAGGGTGACTGCCATTTTCTCAGGATCTGTGACAAAATAGGGAGAAAGATAGCCGCGGTCAAACTGCATACCTTCAACGATTTCGAGCGTCGTCTCCATACTCTTGGCCTCTTCCACCGTTATGACGCCCTCTTTACCTACCTTATTCATGGCTTCGGCAATAATATTACCGATGGTTGAATCGTTGTTAGCGGAAATGGTGCCTACCTGGGCGATTTCTTCCTGATCCTTGGTCGCCTTTGAAAGCTTCTTCAACTCGGCCACCGCCGCCTCTACGGCCTTTTCAATACCCCGCTTGAGGGCCATGGGGTTCACGCCGGCTGCCACGAGTTTTGATCCCTCTCGATATATGGACTGAGCCAACACGGTTGCCGTGGTCGTCCCGTCGCCGGCAACGTCAGAGGTCTTAGAAGCCACTTCCTTGACCATCTGGGCACCCATGTTCTCAAATTTGTCTTCCAGTTCAATTTCCTTGGCCACGGTCACACCGTCCTTGGTGATGTTGGGTGAGCCAAAAGACCTGTCGAGAATGACGTTCCTTCCTTTTGGACCCAAAGTGACCTTTACGGCATCAGCAAGGGTATCCACACCCTTGAGCATAGACTCCCTGGCTTTCTGGCTATATTTGATCTCCTTTGCCATATCAATTTTCCTCCTTAGATTTTTTTAATAACCGGTCATGAGCGCGTTGCAGGGATGCCTAATCTACAACGGCGATGATGTCGTCTTCCCGCATGATCAAGTGCTCTTCCCCATCTATCTTAATATCCGTTCCAGCATATTTTCCGAAAAGGATTCGATCACCGACCTTTACCTCAAGGGGCTGTTTCTTACCGTTTTCGAGGACCTTTCCCCCTCCAACGGCCACCACCTTACCCTCAACGGGTTTCTCTTTTGCGGTGTCGGGTATAATGATGCCACCTTTGGTCTTTGCTTCCTCTTCCACTCTCTTGACAATCACACGGTCCTGCAATGGTCTGATCTTCATTTTTAAATCTCCTCCCATTCTCGTAATAGATGTGAATATAATACGCCTTGCTCGCTTATGGCTGTAATCTTGAAACAGATTGCGCCGTGCAAACGGTTTCCTTATCGCTCTACAGGCAAGGTCTTTATTTTCAGAGGTTTTAAAGTCTCCCACAAAGGGACACGGCCTGATTTTTTTGGGTCGGGTTTGAATCAGCAAGAAAATAATGATTGCCACAAAAATGTCAAGTCCATGCGGCAAAAAACTTTCCTCAAATGTCTCGTCAATGCCTTTGGTTCAAGGTGCATGCACGGCCCATCGTGGTCCGGCAGCCGATAAGGACTTGAAGGGATACCGCTGATTCAATTGCACCCAAAAGGGTTACCGCGATTGATGGCAGGGCCGCAAATGAGCCTGCGCGGCACTTCATGGCGACTATTTCTCTATTGCAAATAACCTTTTGATATTATACTTTTTCCCAACGATACGATATCCCGAACCGACACGGTGAATCGGAAAGAAGATCCCAGGAGAAGCCATTCATGCCTCAAAGGTATAACAACATACTGGATCAAATCGGCCACACGCCACTGGTCCCCCTCAAAAGACTGAGCCCCAACAAGGACGTTGAAATCCTGGCAAAGCTTGAATCCTTCAATCCCGGAGGATCCATCAAAGACCGGGCGGCCCTGGGCATGATCGAGGATGCCGAAGACAGGGGCGAACTGACTCCGGACAAGATCATCCTGGAGGCCACCAGCGGCAATACCGGCATCGGTCTTTCTTTGGTGGCCGCGGTGAAAGGCTATCGTATCCTCCTGGTCATGTCCGAGGCTGTCAGCGATGAACGGAAAAAAATACTGACCGCCATGGGGGCTGAATTGAAATTCACCCCCGCCCACCTATCAACGGATGGGGCCATAGAATACGTCTACAACCTTGTCAGAGAACAGCCTGATAAATATTGGCTCTCGGACCAGTTCAACAATGAGTCTAACTGGATGGCGCATTACCGCCACACCTCCACGGAAATATGGGAACAAACCGGGGGGGAACTCAATGCCGTCGTCGCCAGCATCGGCACCAGCGGCACACTCATGGGGATATCGAGACGCTTCAGGGAGATGGCGCCCGATGTCAAAGTCGTAGGCGTGGAACCCTATTTGGGTCATAAAATCCAGGGCCTCAAAAACATGAAAGAATCGTATCGCCCGGGCATTTTTGACAAAAGGATACCCCATCTGATCATGAACATCGCCGATGAAGACGCCTTTCAAACGGCCAGGATACTTGCCAAAAAGGAGGGCATATTTGCGGGGATGAGTTCCGGCGCGGCCTTGGCGGGGGCGATCAGGTTGGCGAGGGAAATGAAACGGGGACGAATCGTCGTCATCCTCCCTGACAGTGGGGAGAGGTACCTCAGTACCTCCCTTTTCATTGATAAAAAGAAATCCGGCCTGCTCATTTATAATACTCTGAACCGCAAAAAAGAGGAATTCACCCCAATCGAAGAAAAGCGGGTTTCTATTTACTCCTGTGGCCCTACCCTCTCGCAGCTGATCCATATCGGCCAATCCCGCCGCCTGGTGTTCGCCGACCTGTTGAGGCGCTACCTGGAATTTAAAGGATACGAAGTGACCATGGTAATGAATGTCACAGACCTCGACGATCGCACCATAGCCGGAGCGGAAAATGCAGGCCTTTCCCTCAAGGATTTTACGGAGAACTTCTATCAGGAGTTTCTTAACGACTTGGATGTCCTGAATATCAGGAAGGCTACACGGTATCCGAAGGTGAGCGAGCATGTGGACAACATGATACAATTGGCCCAACGACTCCTTGAAAAGGGCTATGCCTATGAAAAGTTTCGATCCGTCTATTTTGACATCTCTCGATTCAAAGATTATGGCAAGCTGTCACGGATAGATCTCGATAAGATGAAGTTGGGAAAGACCGTTGATCTTGAACAGTATGAAAAGGAAAACCCGAGGGACTTCACCCTTCTGAAGAGGTCCACTTTGAACGAGCTCAAAAGAGGCATTTTCTACCAGACCCGATGGGGCAACGTGAGACCCAGTTGGCATCTGGAGTGCCCGGCCATAGCCATGAAATATCTCGGAGACACCTATGATATCCATACAAGCAGCGTGGATCTCGTCTTTCCACATCACGAAAACGATATCGCCATCAGCCAGGCACTCACAGGAAAACCCCCGGCTAATTACTGGGTCCACAATGAACTCGTTATGATACAGGGGAAAAAGCCTTCAGGAACGCTGCAGGATGCCACCTATGCCATTCAAACACTGATAAAGCGGGGATATTCAGGCCGGGTGATCCGCTACTTTCTGTTGAGCCATCCCTACCGAAAACCCCTGTCATTTTCCTTTGCAAAGCTGGATACGGCCAGGAATACTTTGTCACATCTGGACAAATTTACCCAGAAGGTCCACCTCTGCCGGAAAGGTCCCGTGTATCCGGAGATGGACCAATTGGTCTATGAACTGGGAAAGAAGTTTACAGATGCCATGGATGATGACCTCAATATCGCCCAGGGACTGGCGGCCCTCTTCCATTTTACAGGAGAAATTAATCGGATCATGGACCGGCGTGGCCTTGCTCATGAAGACCGGGGCAAAATCCAGGAGGTTCTGAAAAGCCTCAACGATGTCCTCGGTGTATTGGAACTCGATCGCCGCGAAGAAGATCCGGAAATAGAGGAACTGGTACAGGCAAGAGACGAGGCCCGCAGGGCAAAAGACTGGGTCACAGCGGATCGTATTCGTGGTGAATTGAAAAAGAAAGGAGTCGAGCTTATTGATACACGAGACGGCACGATGTGGCGGAGAGAGAGGGATTTGAAGCTGCAATAGGGCGTCTGGTTTTCGGTATCCAGGAGTGCATGCTCCATTGCCGGTTTTCTCCGGTGGTGCAAAAGCTCATGTTTCCCTTTTTATCAATCGTCCCCGAAGAATTTCATTGGTGCCATTTACTTCGTTGGACTTTCCTTCACCGCATCTCTCTCTGCGCAGCGTATCTCAAAGGATGTAAACAGCGTCATCATTCAAGGGGGAATTGGCGCAAAAAACCTCCTCTAACTGTACGCTGTTCAAGAATCTGCTATTATAGGAAGGGTCCTCAGCCAGGATCCTGATATCCTGCCCCAACTGGAAAAAGAGCCCTGGGTCAAAGCGGCAAAGTTTGGATTCCAGAAGCTCCCGCTCCCCCTCGCCGGCGTTTCGCAACCATTCAATCAGGGCTGTGCCATCCCTGAACCGTCCACATCCAAGAAGGCCGGAAAGGTCAGCGATGCGTGTGCCCCGTTCCGAAATGGATTCCAGGTACCATTCACTGATTCGCCCCGACCTCCATAGTCTTTCAAACAATTGGGGAAGGAGGGCTTCAGTTTTGATTTCCACCAGGGCATGTCTCTTCAGCCAATCGATAATCTCCCCCTTTGTCTCACCCACAGATTTGAATTGTTCCGTCAACGCCATATGTCGATCTTTAAGGACGGGGAACCGCTTACCCCGAACATGCACCAAGATCAGTCGTGGGTTTACGAGAAGATCGCCTGCGAGGGCCAATTCACAACAATCTGCATAATTTCCTGCACAAATTAGTGCGAGTTCATTTATGCGGGCCAGGGTCAGCCAGTAAAGCTCCTCATGAAATGGATGTATCTCATCCAACTCATTCAACGCGCTGACGAGGACGTGTTCATTCAAAGCGTGCAACTTACATTTGGCTTCCAAGTCTTCATTGAATGTCGAGAGCGCGTTCTTATCTGGAATAGGATTCAAGGCCAGTGTGTTTGCCTGCATTGTATTTCCCCCTAGGAAGGCGGATACATCAGTTTCCGTACGTATCCTTTTGTTTTTTATCATTATCGAATAGAATGAGCCGTTTTCAATGTACAGCGGATCGTATTTATATCATTCAGTCCATATATCATACAAGATATATTTTAAGCGACAATATTTGACAAAATCAAACTTTGCCGTCCGGCTTTCGTATCTATGGGGTTTCCAACGCAATGCGGGACTGATGACAAGTAAGGGGGTTTGTCGCGTTGTCAGGCAAGAGGGAAGTTTGAGTAGGGCGCCGGCACACAAAGCCGCACCTGAATGAAAAGAAAGCCGGCCGGTATCTAAACTTGGGTGAATCAGCCAAGCCTGATCAAGGCCGACCATGTCCGGCAGAATCCATTTCCTGATCGATGGGGCAGGTAAAAGAGAAACCGAGGATCACAACGCCATTGGGAGCCGAGACACCTTTTGAGGATCTGCGGCCTCGTCACCGGGGTCGTTTTTTAGGGTGATTCCCTCCGGTTTCAAAGGATGGAGGCGTCTCACTTTCTTACATAACAGACCAGAACAGAGTCTTTCCAATTCGTTCCAGAAGGTCACCCACTTTATCAGGATTCACCACTGGGCTGACAGGTTGCCAATGCCGCCAATCTCCAAGTATCCCCTCATATAATACAGCACATGCCCTGGAGATCAGAACGTCGCCCCTGAGGTTTGCCCCACGCATACACTCCTGCAGGGCATCTTTTATCCTGTCCCGCTGCGATGCGTCATCGGTGTGAAAAACGACAACTCTGGTTTCTGAATCCGGCCGACCGCTGCCGAACTTTCCGTAGACATGTCCGCCCTGGTATCTGCTTTCGAATTCATTGAGCAACAAGAGGCACGCATCAAGGCCGCTCAGCACAGCCGTTATTTTCCAACAATTGTATGCAGGGCCGAGGGCGATCCGGGTACGCCCTTCTTTGAGCTGAAAATAGAGATTCTGTATGCAGGGAAGGCATCTACCGTAAATGTTGGCCTTTGTCTTTTTCATATGGGGGTCACTTTCAAAACTGACCCAGAAGTCCCCCTTTTCGCTGCAGGGGATCTCTCCCACATATATGTGCCAATTATCTTTTCTCATGACCATCTACCAAGATGTTAAACGGGACGCAGGCTTCAGAGCGGCCTTCCGCCGCGACCTCTTGGCAATCCCTAACGGCCTCCGGTGCACTGGTCTGATTCAGGCATCGCTTCCCGCCCTTTCTCGCAGCGAAAGACACCGTTTGTGACGGGCCTTTCCATCATCTTCGAATAACCTCAAGCTTTGCCCACAGTGCCTGGACTTGCCGTCTTGTTTCATCAAGGGATTTGTCATTATAAATAAGAAAATCGGCATAACCGATCTTTTCATCTATGGGCATTTGCGCTGCAAGTATCTTTTCGGCCTTTTCTTCAGTGATATTGTCACGTTTCATAAGACGCTCTATCTGTACTTCCCTTGGAACGTAGACAAGGAGTGTCTTATGACAACGGTACTGGCTATTAAATTCTATCAAAAGGGGGCTCACAACCAGGATGACAGCATCAGGGTCGCATGACGTTATCTCTTCGATCTTACCAATAAACAATTCTATTATTCTCGGATGCGTAATGCCTTCGAGTTTTTTCCTTTTCTGGATATCCCTGAAAACTATGTCTGATATTTTTTTTCTATCCAGATTTTTGTCCTTCTGAAGCACCTGTTTTCCAAAATATTCCACAATATCCTGCCAGGCAGGTTGACCCGGTTCAACGATCTCCCTTGAGAGCACGTCAAAATCAATGATATATGCTCCCATATCCACCAACATATTTGCCACAGTAGACTTACCGCTTGCGATACCCCCGGTTACCCCAAGCAACAGCCGGTTATCCTTTCCGCGGATCTTTTCCACCTCTTCCAGTCCCTTAAATACAACAGGATAGGACGCGGAAAGATCAAGCTCCGCCCCTGCATAACTTACCGGATAACGGATGCCTCGTTTATAAAGAGTCTCCAGTCCGTAAAGCGCCCTTTCCATCATGTCACAGGGTATGGCGATCACGAGGTCTTCGTCCCTCGCATGTCCGTAACGGCGTTCACCATAGCAAGGGATCGTGACCGAGGGTTTACCCGTTAGATAGCACCTTGCAATGGCGTCTGAGCAGGACGACTCTCCTACACATGAAAAACTCATCGCTTCATAGGCTTCGAACTGCAGGGCGTTTATAAGCATCATAACCTGTGCGGGATTTGCATAGATCAGCACGATATCCGGTCTGAAGGGATTATAGACAAGTGGGGCGATGGCCACCGCCTCATATTTATCAAGAGGGAGACGCTGGATGGATTCTTCAAACTTTTTTCCATCTTCCCTGCTCTTGGTCCAGAGCATGCTCCGCACCGTTCCGTCTTTATAGATCTCGGGCAGATCCGTAAAACCCAGGATAGAAGCACATTCAATATTTGAAAAATCTTGTTTCTGAGCACCCACCGTCCAATCAAAATCCCTTACAAGCGTGATGAGCTGGCAAAGCGTGACCTTATGCTCCGCCCTTCTCATAAAGGGAATCTTCTCCAAATCGACCTTGTTATCAAGCATCTTAAATGCCACGGGAAATGACTTGAGCCTCAGCAGAGTCTCCATCCTCCTTACGATCTTTTCCCAATCCGGTTGTTTATCCCCTTGCATGATATCCTTTTTTTTTCTCCTTTAGATAGGCGATGGCTGAGCAATCCGATTCATGCAACGCCTCTATGAGATCTTTTTCGTCTGAAATCTTCCTTTGAAAAACGGTAGCGTAGTACCCGACTTCACCCGATCCATGGGCATCACTTCCTCCCGTTTCAGGGAATCCCAGACCTGCGGCGACATCAGAAGCAAAACGGTTTTCCTCATCCGTTACCTTTCCGTTCATGACCTCCAGTGCATCGACATACTGGAAGATCGTCCGCCCTTTCGCCTCTTCAAAAGTTAAACCCAATTTACTTACACCAAACATCAAAAATCCCCTGAACGGATGTGCAGCGATCATAAATCCACCGGCTTCATAAACTTCCGTCCGAAGATCCTTCAGGCCTATAATCCCCTGAATATCCTTATCCAGACCAAAAACAAGCACATCCCCTTGATCAGTGGTAATCTCATTCCCCCCCAACACGAGAAAGCCGTGCTTCTGTCTCAGGTCTTCGATCACTCTGCGGTCCCACAAATAATTATGATCGGTCAGGCATATACCGTCAAGCCCAAGCATCTTTGCTTCTCTTATCAAATCCTCAGCGCTCACGGAGCTGCATGGTGATGCCGGAAAGGAGTGCGTATGGAGATCAATGACGATCCCGCGGGGGCTGTCAGAATTTCTTTTTTCTGTAAGACTTTGCAGGCCCACCCGTTTTGTCGGACCGTCACAGTCATCAGCCATTCTTGGAGGTTTTTCAAGCGATCGTCCCAAAAGGGCTGTTTCTTGTTCCTTTTCAATACGGTAAAGACCTGCATCTCTCTTTTGAATCAGTTGTCTGGCCTCTTCTGCAGCGTGACAACATTCAAGCAAGAGATTTGCAAAATGTCTGCATGAGCTTCTCCCGACATCTTTGTGTATCTTTTGTGAAAAACCCTTCTCCGCAATGGATAATCCGATGGCCTTTCTGAGAGGTGGGATCGCCCTGGGACACTCTTTTGTGGTCCACCTGTTCCATTTTCCTTTTATATCCTTGATCTGAAGTCCATCGATGCTGATAAAGACATCCATTTCCAGGCTATATATATCATCGTCTAATATGCCGTGAACCAGCAATGTATCGACATCCTGGACCTTTACACTGACAAGTTTGTTACGAGTAAAACCAGACATTTTTCATCCTATCGATGACAGAATCCAAAGGCGGTGTGCGTGATAAAACTCAGGTTTTCACAATACCTTCGACAAACGGGCTGCCTGGTGCAAATGCAGCACACCGGTTAAACAGGTTGAGGTTACCCTTGACCATGTTATTGTAATAGATCCGCTCCTCATCTTCATCAAGAGGGACCTTCTCAAGATCATCCCTGGTAAAATAGAGAATGACCCCCTGACAGCATTCCTCAACCATGAAGGCCAAGGGCTTGAGTCTGTTCTCATGCCCGATAAGTCCCTTGATGATCTTCAGCACGCCTGGACCGATACGCACCCCAATGACTTTTTCAAGGCGCAACATCTCTTGTGAACCCGGCCTCAAGCCTTCCCTTTCGGATTCCGCCTCGATTTTCGATATCTCGAGGTCCGGCAGTTTCACCAGGATTTGAACACTGCAATCGGTTAGGGTATCCTGGAGACGACAAGATGCCTTCAAGATATGTTCATCGATCTGCTCCACCTTCGTGCAACGATTTCTGGAAAAACACAACATACGATCCGGATTCATGTAAGAATTTCACCCTTTCCAATAACTGTGTGGAAATCATGATTTCCTTTCGAATTTTTCACAGGGCTTGGGTGTTACCATATCTCCTTCGTATATTTTGAAGGACCTTGCCCCAAGCCGGTGTATGAAAACAGACTCTGACCGATTTATCAAGGCAACAACCGATAAATCGATGATTCAGATCTCATAAACAATCTAAAAGCGGCACCCGATGCGTTTTTTTTGGCAGAGAGAGGAGAGGGATAAAGGGGTAAGGCCAGGTCACCGGAAGACCAGATGAGGATGACAAACCAGAAAACGCCAACCACTTGCTCCCGCTGAAAACCATCTCCGGCAGGTCGGGATCACGGCCCAAATGACCGGGCTTTTTCAAACAACCCAGTTCGCACAAAATCTCTAAGAGCCGGTTTGCCGCAACATCATTTAAAGGGGGATCGGACAGTCGCGTTCTCGGCGTATGGGATACATTAGGGATTATTCATGGGGATTCTGCGTGTCAGGAGGGGTTATCCCGTCCTCCTCATCCGGCTTCTCTTCGCGCAAATTTTTGAACACGAGGCCGTAAAAGCTGTCCTCATCAGACATATACTTCCAACCCAATTGGATATAGCAATGACGGCAGAGCTGAATCTGCCACGAATAACCCCGGAACCAGGAATATCCGCTCGAGATCCTGTCAATGCCCACGCATCCCGGGGCATTGCGATAGCAACCCAGACGGACAACGCCGCCATAATAGGGAAAGTCATGATTGTGTCGGCCGCGAACCTCAATCTTTTCAGCCACCTTCGTTACAAAATGACCACAGGAGGCGCAGACTAGTCTCCATTTCCTCATCCTGTCATCCTCTTCACGTGCAAAGATGGATGCCCCCTTCTCCAGGTAGGTCAGGTGATCAACGCCCTCAGTTGTGGGGTAATGCCCTGAAGGTCTTTCAGTAATAATTGAGAATGACTCGTCTTTTTCAAATTCTTTTGTCATGCTCGGGACTCTATATAAAAAAGCGGGACTTTTCAAGCCCTGTTTCGGTCTTGATTTAGAGAACGAAACTATCTAAGAGGTTATAAGCACAATATATTACTGCAGATTCTTTGGTATCTGACCTTTTACGAGGCTGTCACATTTAAGACATGAAAAAAGCGTCCTATAGGGTCAAAGCGGCACAGGGAAAACTCCAGGCAGGTGGCACGGCTATGTTTAACGGCGTTGTTCAGGGCCTCCTGAAGTATTCTGAACAGGGCTATTTTGAGCCCTTCGGGGATGTCCTTCTCCTCCAGATCGATATTGGTTTCTATCCGGATGTGGGAATAGACCTACCCCGCCTTGCGGCAGGCCCCTTGAACAGCGGTGATTTTGATGGCTGTAAGATTCGAACCAATACTGTCATGGAGTTCCCTGGCGATCGCTTTTCGCCCATTTTCCCGGGCGTCTATGAGTCTACGGGAGAGATCTTTCAGATGGATTTCGGATGCCTTCAGGGCCTGAAGGTTCCTCGTCCTTTCTATGGCATACCGCACGGCCCTTTCCAGAAGAACGGTCGTCAAGGTGCTCTTGTCCAGATAATCCGCCGCACCTTGCTGCATGGCCATCATATCGACTTCATGGTCTCCCTGTCCGGTCAGCATGATGACAGGGCCCTCATATCCTGCTTCCTGCAGCTCACAACGGACTTCAATGCCGCTTTGTCTCCCCAGGCGATAGTCCAGAAGACAGACATCGGATCAAAGATCGGAAAGGCGCTTCAGCGCGTCTTCAAAACAGGTCGCCCACTGAAGCTGATATTTTCCCCCGAAATATCCCGGAGCATATCCCAGACGAGTATGTAATCTTCTTCGTCGTCCTCAACCAGGAGGACGCGAATGACTGCATTTTCGTCCATCCAAGCATGTCCTTTTAAAAAAATTAAAGCAAAGCGCCTACGTCGGAACCCATCACTCTGCAGGAACAGTTTTGGCGGAAAATGTCACAACAAAAGTGGACCCTTTGCCCTCCTCGCTCTCGGCCTTGAGCGTTCCTCCGTGGCGTTCAACGATTTTGCGGCATATGGC
The DNA here is from genome assembly GCA_049366815.1 of Desulfatiglandales bacterium. GTDB lineage: Bacteria > Desulfobacterota > DSM-4660 > Desulfatiglandales > HGW-15 > CAYNYM01. The sequence goes on from JBMNCO010000161.1 coordinate 80,631, forward strand.
CAGACCCATGCCCACGCCGTCGTATCTGCTCCGTCCGTGGAGCCGCTGAAAAGGCTTGAAAATATTGGCAAGATGTCTGGGGTTGAATCCGATACCATTGTCCGTGACACGGATTTCGTACCTGCCTTTCTGCTGGTTCCTATGTTTCCTGTTACTCCCGGTCGCTCTTATAGCGCGCGCCGTGACAAGCACTCTCGGGGGTACACCCGGCCGGTGGAACTTGAGGGCATTGCCCACCAGATTCTGCATCAACTGGACCATCTGGTTAAAGTCCGCCTCCACTGTGGGGAGCCGGTCCGATTCGACTGTACCGCCCGTCGCCTGAATCCGGAACTCCAAGTTGAACATCGCCTCCGTGAGGGCCAGGTTCATGTCGACGGGTTCGAAGGGTGTTGGGCGGGTGGAGATGCGGGAATATTCGAGGAGGGCCCGGATGAGGTTGCGCATGCGGGTGGAGGCATTGATCATGCGTTGCAGGTAGTCCCGACCCTGCTCATCCAGGACGTCCGTGTACCGGTCACGAATCCTGTCCCCGAACATCTGAATCTTGCGGAGAGGCTCCTGGAGGTCATGGGAGGCCACGTAGGCAAATTCCTCCAGTTCCTTGTTGCTTTTTTCCAGGGCCTGCAGATATAATTTCTTTTTTAGCTCCTGCTGTTTCCTTTCAGTGATATCCCTGACAAAGGCCCACATTTCCCTTGCGCCCCCCTCCTCGTCCACGGACAGATACACCCTGAGCTCCACAGGTATCAGGGAGCCGTCTTTTCGGCGATATTCCTTTTCGTAGAGAGTCGTGTGCCCCTCTTTCAGGAGGGTATTCATCATGCCGGCCTCCAGGTCCTTATAGGTCTCGGGCGTGATGTCCTGTACTGTGATCCTGCGGAGCTCCTCCTCAGAATATCCAACGATCTCTTCAAAGGCCGGGTTGACCTCGAGAAAACGATTATCCATACCAACCCTGGCAAAACCGTCCAGGCTGTTTTTCAAGGTTTCCCCGTATCTCTTACGGGCCTGTCGAAGGGCCTTTTCGCTCCGTTTGTTTTCGGTTACATCCACCAGGCCGAGGACAAGGCCTGTGACCGTGCCGCCATCGTTTTTTACAGGATGAAGGCTCCAGTCCCAATAGGTCAGTCCGCGTTCGGGTCGGTCTGGATACGCAAAGGGTTTTCCGGAGACAAAATAGGGTTCCCCGGTTTCGACGACCCGTCGAAAGATGGCCTGGTTTTCTTTGTGGGGGTAAAGCTCGAAGTGGTTTTTACCCTTGAAAAACGCCGGTGTTTGACCGACCGCATCGGCATAAGCCTTATTGACCGTAACAAAATTGCAATCCCTGTCCATGTAGGCCAGCATGAAGTGCGTAGTGGCGAAAATGCTCTCCAGAAGGATCAGACTCTCCTCAAGCATTCTGGCGGTGCCCTTGTGGCTGGAGATCTCTTCGTTCAGGCGCCGGCAGGTTTTGAGCAGTTCAGACGCCCGCTCCGCAACCCTCGCCTCCAGGAACCGGTGGGATTGTTCAAGGGAAGCCCGAGCTGCTTCCAACTCCTCTGTCTGACGTCGGAGCCTTTCCTGGTCCTGTTTTTGTTCGGTGATGTCGCGGACGATGCCCAGGATCGTTTCTATCCGCCCTTTTCGGTCTTTCTCAGGGACGAGGCGTCCCTGAAAGTGACGCTCTCCCTGTTGTCCGGTGTAGGCGAATTCAATCTCTTGGAGTTGTCCAGTCTCAAAGACCTGGTGCAGGGCGTTATCCCAGAAATCGCAAAGATCTTCCGGCATGCCCAGTTCGCGGTTTGTTCTGCCCAGGTAGTCTGCGAGGGTCAGTCCTGTGACCTCCAGGATCCTCTGATTGACGAAGAGGTGGCGGAGCCGCCGGTCCATTCGGACGATCAAGTCCGGTGCATTGTCGGCGAGGGACCTGAACTCCTCCGGGACCCACACTTTATCGCCGGACTGATCATTCTTTTTCACATCTGTTTTAGGCATAAATAACGAGGTTTCGCCGTGATTGAGTTCGGGTCGGCGATGATGCTCCAGGTGTTTTTCTTTGTGTAACGTAATGGAGGCTCCGGGAGGGGCAAGCTCCCGGAGACGCTGTTTTACTGAATCAAATCATTATCCGATTTTTCGGCACAAATCAAGTATGGACAGCCGGGCATACTGAGGGCCGGCAGGATCAGGTCAGGCCCGGAGTTCTCCCGCTGGTCACTTCAGAAAGGGAGCATGATTTCCACACAGTTACTGGAAAGGGCTAAATTCATACGACTCAAGGAGACAGAACAGGAGATTGAGACCTCCCGTCGGCAACTGAGAGAAATGGCGAGACAGACACAGCAGATCAAAAAGGGTGATGAAAAATACAAAAGTATTTACGAAAATGCCATTGTGGGCATTTTCAGGACGGATAAAGAGGGGCGCTTTATAGAGGCAAATACCACACTGGCGCGGATGCATGGTTTCGGGAGTGTGGAGGAACTTCTCCGAAATGCCGCCGACTTGGGGGATATCTATGCCAAACCAAAGAACACCAAGACGATCAGCAAGACGCTCCGTGAAAAGGGTATGGCCCGGGGTCTTGATGGCGAGATCTTCAGCAGGGACGGCCATACCAGATGGGTCAGGATGAACGTGCGGGCCGAAAGGGACGGGAAGGGTGACATACTCTACTATGAAGGGACGGTTGAGGACATCACCGAGAAGAAATGGGCCGAGGACAAGTATCAGCGGATTTTTATGAACGCGACCGAGGGCATCTTCCAGATTACTCCGGAGGGTCGCACGATAGCGGCGAACCCGGCACTCGTGCGCATTCACGGGTTCAACTCTCTGGAAGAATTCATGGAGAATGCGACCGATATCAGCACGCAACTGCATGTCGACGTGGATACGTGGTACGAATACCTTGAAGCGATGAGAACGCATGGGTTTGTTCGGGATCAACTCTGGAAGATGTACAGAAAAGACGGGAGCATCGCCTGGCTTTCATGTAACGCCAGGGTTGTTCACGATGAGAACGGGCGGGTACTCTACCATGAAGGCACCATTCAGGATATAACAGACAAGAAGATCATGCTGGACCAGATTCTCATGCAGCGTGATCTGGCACTGCGACTTGCGCAAACAGGATCCGTAGGGGAAGGAATGGCCCTGATTCTGGAAACGGCCGTGAAGGCCTCGGGCATGGAGAGCGGCGGTATCTGGTTGAAGAGAGAAGGAGAAAAGCTCGAGCTCATTTCATCGATCGGCATGACCGCAAAATTTGAAAAGATGGCCGGGATCCTGGCGGTCGGTTCCCGGCCGTGGAAACGCATGATGAGCGAGAAGGTGCTGTTCATCGTCCCCACAGACGAATCCATGCCCAACATCCACAAGGAAGGGTACAAGCATGCAGCCGTGATTCCCATACTCCATGAAGGCGAGGTCATCGCCTGTTTCAACCTCTTTTCACGCGTAAAGGAAACGCGGAGCCGGCGGTCATCGGCCTCGATTTTCTCGCAGGGCAACTGGGCAGCATCATCGTGAGGATTGAGGTTCAGCAGCAACTTGAACAGGAGATCAAAACGCGCAGGGAGGCTGAAAGGGCGTTGCATCTGGAGCGACAGGGCCTCGAGGAGGCGAATATTGCGCTGAAGGTGTTGCTCGGACAGAGGGAAAAGGATAAGGAGGAGCTGGAACAAAGGCTTGTTTCAAATGTCAACGAACTTGTGCTGCCCTATGTGGAGAAACTGAAAAAGAGCCGATTGCAGGGCCTGCAGCGTGCAAACCTCAGCCTCATCGAGAATAATCTCAAGGAGATCCTCTCTCCTTTCCGGCAGAGCATCCGCAACTTCAATCTTACCCCGCGTCAGATGGAAATCGCCGCCCTGATCAGGCAGGGTCGAACCACAAAGTAAATAGCCGAGCTGATAAACGCAAGCAAGGATGCCGTCCACAAGCAGAGGTTTCTCATTAGAAAGAAACTCGGGCTGAATAAGGAGAAAAGCAACCTCCGCTCTTTTCTCCTGGCTTTGTAGATCGTTTCGACCTTTCAAAAAATTTTTTCCCTATGGACATCTTTCCCGCCACCTGAATATGACCTCAATGTTCCTATTCGTGTGTATTACGCCATTCGGCTTTAACCCTTAATCCAACCCCGAACGGTGTCACCGACCTCGACCCTTCCCTCCGAGCAGGATTTCCCCAAAAAACCAGTGTAAAATGCCGAATGGAGCAGGCCCATCAGATGCGGACGGGTGTTATCGAAGCTGCGGTGTGTTGCTCCGATCCGTTTTCGCGTCCTCTTCATAGTGGGAACTTTTTAGTCATATTTAGGGATGTTTAATTCCTATTTTCAATAGTCATATTCGCGTCTATGTTCTTGACCATGGTAACGCTTTTTGCATCGGGACGGCGTGGGGTGGTGGAAATGCCGCCGGTTGTCCTTCACCCGCCCATCCCGGAGGTAGGACATTGGGAGTAGGGGCGCGTTGTAAAATGGAGCCGCGACGCTAAATCGAGCACGGATTTCAATTGGGGGGAAAAGATGAAGACGATCCTGATAGTGGCAACTCTGGATACCAAAGGAACGGAAGTGGCGTTTGCAAGACAAAACATCGAGTCTCTGGGAGCGAAGGCCATGTTGCTGGATGCCGGAGTGCTCGGCGCACCGGCGATTACACCGGGCATAACCCGCGAAGAAGTTGCCCGTGCAGCCTGCTCCTCCATGGAGGAGATCGCGCGCATAGGGAGCGAGGGTGAGGCACTGGAGGTCATGGCACAGGGTGCAGGGGCCATTGCTCTCAAGCTGCACCGCGAGGGCAGGATTCATGGCGTCCTGGGCATCGGGGGCAGCTGCGGTACGGCATTGGGCAGCGGAGTGATGCGTCACCTTCCTATCGGGGTGCCCAAGTTCATGATATCATCCCAAGCGGGAAACCCCGCGGTGGTGAGCTCGGCGGTAAAAACCTCCGATATCTGCATGTTCCACTCAGTCAGTGACGTGGCGGGCCTCAACCCTCTTACGAGGA
>JBMNCO010000162.1:0-9951 GCA_049366815.1 Desulfatiglandales bacterium
CATTTCCGGATGTGCATCAGCCGATTCAAACGCTCTGAGTTTCCTATGATCACGCGTGTTGTCTTCTTCCGACACCTCACAGCCTAAATGTCTACAGCCTATCCAGCTGAGTAGTTACAAAAAAAACAAAATATCACTGTTTGTTTTTTGTACCAAGGCATTTATGGGGCCGGAATTCACTATCAGCTTTGTGCCAACAGATGCAAACAGGGCAACCTGGTGTGTCTCTGCCCACACCGGCAAGGGATGAGATGCAAGGCGCCCTGGAGAGACGACTGAGCCCTATGAGCGACACGTCTCTGATGATGCCTGGATGGAAGATTTGGAGACGGGATCACGCCTTGACAAATCCCCCGGCCGGTGTTAACAGATAGCGGTTCTGGAGAGATACGGAAACCTGAGCAGAGACCACCCACAGAATCCCGGCCATGCATCATTACATCGTCATTGAAGGCCCTTTGGGCGTTGGAAAGACCAGTCTGGCCCTCAAATTGGCCGAAAGGCTGAATGCCCAGACCCTGATCGAGGATATGGAAGAAAATCCTTTTCTTGAGGATTTTTATCAGGACCCCAAAAAATACGCCTTCCAGACCCAGGTCTTCTTTCTTCTCAGACGATACAAGCAGGCTACGGAAATGTCCCAGATCGGCCTCTTCAAGCGGGCTATGATTTCCGACTATCTCTTTGACAAGGACAGAATTTTTGCCCGGGCGACCCTTAATGACAATGAATTCTGGCTCTACGATCAGATTTATCAGATATTAAAGAAAAGGATCACGACCCCGGATCTCGTCATCTTTCTACAGGCCAAGACAGAGGTGCTGAGGGAGAGGATCAGGAAACGCGACCGAAGATACGAAAGATCCATCAGCCTGAAGTACCTGGACAGTATCAACCAGGCCTTTAACGACTTTTTCTTTCATTTTTCCGATTGCCCCCTGCTGGTCGTGAACGCATCACAGATCGACTTTGTTCACGTCTCGAAGGATTTTGAAGACCTCGTCGAACAGATAAGTAAGATGAAATCGGGGACCCAGTATTACGTCCCCATGGGCACCGGAGAAAGACTATAGCAGAAGGCAAAAGGGGATTTTTATGGAAATCATTGAAACGGTTGAAGACATGCAGGCCAGGGCCGAAGAACTCAGGCTGGCAGGAAAGGTCCTTGCACTCGTTCCGACCATGGGCTTTCTGCACGAGGGACATCTCGAATTGATGAGGGTCGGGAGAAAACAGGCAGATATCCTCATGATCAGCATCTTTGTCAACCCCACACAATTCGGTCCCAATGAAGATTACGAAAAGTATCCCCGCGACACGGAAGGGGATCTAGCAAAGGCCCGTTCGGTCGGTGTCGACATCGTGTATTTTCCCAATGCCGGGGAAATGTACCCGGAAGGGCATCAGACGAATGTCTCTGTTCAAAAGGTCACAAGGCATCTCTGTGGTCTGTCGCGGCCCGGGCATTTCGACGGCGTGACAACGGTTGTGGCGAAACTCTTTAACGCCACAAAACCCCACCTGGCCATCTTCGGCCAAAAGGACTATCAGCAATTGACCGTCATCAGCCGTATGGTGCAGGACCTCAACATGGACATTCAGATCGTGGGTATCCCGACCGTGAGGGAACCCGACGGCCTGGCCATGAGCTCCCGTAATAGTTATTTGAACCCGGAAGAGAGAAAATCAGCCCTTTGCCTCAGGAAATCCCTGGACCTGGCCGAAGCGTTGTTCAGGCAGGGGGAAACAAACGCCGAAACCATCAGGAAATCCATTGAAGAACTCGTCATGAGTCATCCCCACACCAGAATCGACTATATCAATATCTGCGATCCCATAACCCTGGAGGATATCGAGACCCTGGAAGGCGAAACCCTTCTGGCCCTTGCGGTCATGGTCGGGAAGACCAGACTCATCGACAACGCCGTGATCGGCAGGGACAGGGGTTAACAAAAGGACCCCACACGGCAGGCGCTGTCACTGAAAGGAGAAAACCATGTCATCATCAAGAAGCTTCCTGTTTACTTCCGAATCCGTCACCGAAGGCCATCCGGACAAGGTGGCCGATCAGATATCCGATCACGTCCTTGACGAGATCATAGAAAGGGACCCCAAAGGCCGCGTGGCCTGTGAAACCATGGTCACGACCGGAATGGCCATTGTCGCGGGTGAGATTACCACGAGTGCCTATGTGGACATACCGGATATCGTCAGATCGACCATCAAGGACATAGGCTACCATAACTCCTCCATGGGGTTCGACTGGGAGACCTGCGCCGTGCTGACCACGATCGACAAACAGTCACCGGACATCGCCGTCGGCGTGAACGGGGCCGGGCTTTTCAAAGAGCAGGGGGCCGGAGATCAGGGGCTCATGTTCGGGTACGCCTGCACCGACACCCCCACCTTCATGCCCATGCCCATCTTCCTGGCCCATGGACTGACCAGGAGGCTGGCGCATGTCCGAAAATCCGGCAAGTTGCCCTGGTTGAGGCCGGACGGCAAATCCCAGGTCACCGTGGAATACGTCGACAAGAAGCCCGTCAGGGTCCACACGGTCGTCATTGCGGCGCAACACGATCCAGACGTGGATTACGACACCCTGAGGGAGGCCATCGTCGAGGAGGTCATCAAGAAGGTCGTTGCGCACGAAATGCTGGACCAGGACACCCAATTCTTTGTCAACACCACAGGACGGTTCGTGGTCGGGGGCCCTTTGGGTGACTGCGGGTTGACCGGCCGAAAGATCATCATGGATACCTACGGCGGGTTCGGTTATCACGGGGGCGGGGCCTTTTCCGGCAAAGACCCCAGCAAGGTGGACAGAAGTTCCTCCTACATGTGCCGTTACATCGCCAAGAACATGGTCAAGGCGGGGTTGGCCGAAAAATGCGAAATCCAGGTCGCCTATACCATTGGGCGTGCGGAGCCCGTCTCTGTTTTGGTCCGGGATTATGGGACCGGAATCCTACCCAGCCGGGACTTGACCGAGATCGTCAAAAAGACATTTGACCTCCGTCCCTCTGCGGTCATCGAGAGGCTCGATCTCCTCAGACCCATATACACAAAAACGACGAATTACGGTCACTTCGGTCGGGAACTCCCCGAGTTCACCTGGGAGAAGACGGACGCCGTGGACGAAATAAAGAAGGCCGTACAATAACAGAGACCGACAGGGGGAAAGGATATTCCAATGGACTACGACATCAAGGACATAAATCTGGCCGGGAAGGGCCGACTGAGAATCGAATGGGCGGCCATGAGCATGCCTGTACTGGGCAAGATCATGGAGCGCTTTGAAACCGAAAAACCCCTTAAGGGGGTGCGCCTGTCGGCCTGTCTTCACATCACGACGGAGACCGCCTCCCTGGCCAGGACCCTCAAGGCGGGCGGCGCTGAGGTGGTGCTCTGCGCATCCAACCCCCTGTCAACCCAGGACGATGTGGCCGCCTCCCTGGTGGCTGACGACGAGATCCCCGTCTTTGCCATCAAGGGGGAGGACAACGCCACCTATTACGACCATATCCTATCCGCCCTCAAGCACAGGCCTCATCTCACCATGGACGACGGCGCCGACCTGGTGAGTTCTCTCCATTTCATCGCCCTCAACAAATGGGGTGAGATGAATCAGGGCATCAGCGACTGGGCCCGAAATCTGTCCGCAAAGGACAGAGAGGCCCTTCTCTCAGGCGTTCTTGGGGGGACAGAGGAGACGACAACGGGCGTCATCCGCCTGAGGAGCATGGAAAAGGATGGGGTCCTCCAGTTTCCCATTGTGGCCGTGAACGATGCCGACACCAAACATCTCTTCGACAACCGCTATGGAACGGGGCAGAGCACCCTCGACGGAATTATCCGGGCCACCAACCGTCTCTTGGCCGGCAGCACCTTCGTGGTCAGCGGCTACGGCTGGTGTGGCAGGGGCGTGGCCAACCGCGCCAAGGGCCACGGCGCCCATGTCATCATCTGCGAAGTGGATCCCCTTCGGGCCCTTGAGGCCGTGATGGACGGATTCAAGGTCATGCCCATCGCCGAGGCCGCCCCCCAGGGTGATTTTTTCTGCACCCTGACGGGGGATATCAATGTGATCCGGAAAGAGCATTTTCTGGCCATGAAGGATGGAGCCATTGTCAGCAATTCCGGCCATTTTGACGTTGAACTGGAACTGCCCGGCCTGGAAGAGGTCTCCAGCTCACGACGGGTGATCAGAGAATTCACGGAAGAATTCACCATGAAAAACGGCCGCAGGGTCTATATCCTTGGAGAGGGCCGACTGATCAATCTGGCCGCCGCAGAGGGCCACCCCTCCAGTGTCATGGACATGAGCTTTGCCAATCAGGCCCTTTGCGCCGAATACATGAGCCGGGAGCACCAAGACCTGACCAAAAAGGTCTATCCGGTCCCGCGTTACATTGACGAGCAGATCGCCAGGCTGAAACTGGATGCCATGGGCGTAAAGATCGACGTGCTGACACCCGAACAGGAAAGGTATCTCTCCTCCTGGGAAATGGGGACATAGAGCGCGATGGCCTGTTCTGAAACCGGATGAAAATGGACACCAAGCGTCGCCAGGACGGCCGCGGGCCGCTCAGGATGATACGCCTAAATTAAAAACGGCGCGATGCCCCCCTCAAACTGGTCAATCAATGCGTCTTTTGCCATGTCAAGATATTTCAGGCTTCTTTTCTTCTTCACCCGGATATCCAGTTTTTCAGTAAAGGTTTGAAGCAGGGCAAACAGTAATTCGTTTTGCACGGAGATCTCCCTCGGACGATATCCCAGTTCTTTCAGATGCCAAACCATCATCAAGGGGATTTGCCCCCGCATGGCATCAAGATCCGGATCGGCCGTCATGGGTTCGAATCCAAGGATATTTCCGGTCCGGCCGTGCACAAGCAGAAGCAGATAGGCACAGGCCGGGCGCTCCCCTTTGGCCCCTATCGATGCCGGGATCATAAATAAATCCAGCTCGATTTCATCCTTTTTCAGCGGCATCTCATGGAGGCCGCCCAGTGCTTCAGGATCCATATCGATCCTAAGAGATCTTGACCCCGGAATGGGCGGCTTCAAGATCTGTTCCTCCCAGCGTAACCCTTGCACCCGGCCCTTCGGAACACGAAGGAGATAACTATCACGATCAGCCTGTTCCAGCTTGCCCGGCTCTTCCCTCACCATCAGGGCCACTTCACAGGCCTGCTCCAGGGCATGCCCCAGAAAAACCGCTTCCCTGCGATCGATCTTCCAGGGCCAATACCCCGGTCGAAAGCTCTGGAACTTCGGCCAGGCATTTCGCCCCCGAAAGCGCAGTCCCAGGTCTTTGATGATCCTGTAATCATGGGGTTCCAGGCCCTGCCGGTCCTCAAAGGAGACCTGAAGCTGCGGTGTTTCAAAAAGTAGATCAGGAGGTATCAGGCCCTCCTGTTGCTGCAGCTCCCAGAATCCGTTCAGGCCTTCCGGACCAAGATAAAGGCCCATGGCAAAATGCTCGCCCCCAGCCCCCATAATGCTTACAAAACCGATCTCACCGCCATCCGGATTCTTGACACCGAAGATGTCCCGCTCGTTCATCCATTCCCAGGGGGCCAGCTTTTTCAGCCGCGAGGCCCCCTCAAAGAGGACCTTCCAATGGGACTGGTCAGGTTCCTCAAATTTCATAGCGCTCTCCTTTCCATAATTATCCATCATCATCCACCGGCGCCCCGTTTCCAGCGGTCTTCCGGGCATCGATCATCAGTCCGGCGGGTTCCTTGGGGGCCATGGGTACAAATCAGCAGGTTTCCCGCCTTATTGACATGTCTTCAGTCAGATCACGGCATGCCCGTTTTAAAGGTCTGACCGGCTGCGGCTAAAACCCCTCATCCTCCCCCGAGATCATCTCAAAGGAGGCCGAAGAGGCCTCATCGTAGATCTCGGAGAGTACCTCCAGCAGATCCTCATTCCCCCTCCAGAAGGGGAATCCCCCAAGTCGCCTGGGCAGGGCCGCCGCAATAACCGGGATCGAGGGCTCCGCGGGGGCCGGGGCTACAGGGACCTTGGCCTGCCAGAAGACCTCAGGATCATCGGGCAGGGCTTCGGGAGGATAGGCCTCGGGCGCCTGCCGCTCCACCGGTTCGCGACGGCCCGCACGAGGTCCTGAATCCATGCCACCCGTAAGGAGATCGAAGAGTTCTTCTCTTGTCAGACCCCGCAATCGGAAAAGCAGAAAGGGATCCCTGTCAAACTGTTCGGCCAGGAGATAGTAGACGGCCGCAATATGCTTGCAGGGGTTGGACCAGTCCGGACAGGAGCAATCCGTCTTGAGATCCCCCTGTTTGCGGGGAAAAAGGGGAATGCCGGCCTCATCAAAGATCTCCTCGATGTGTGGAGGCATTTCTCCTGCCAGCATCCGGGTCATAAAGATGGGACGCTCCGCAAAGGCGCCGGCGATCTTTTTCCAGTTGGCCGGGGTGATCCGTTTGAGCTTGATGGAGACCTGATAGGCCCCGGAGCGGGACCCCTGGACCGATGCCCGGATCTCGCCCTTCTTGATCTCAAGGTCCGCCACCTGGCCCTTGCGTGCATAGGACCGTCCTCGGGCCAGGCGGGCCCCGATATTAAAACTCTCGAGCACCTGGAGCCACCGCTTGCCCCACCACTGGGTGGCAAAGGTCCCCCGCTTACTGTGGGCCTTGATGCCCCCCTTGACCTCACGGGGGCTTGCGGGTTCATACCAGAAATATCCCCGATAGCCTCGTTGTCCCATATTACTCTCCCAGGGCATCTTTGCCGAGGGCAAAGATGGTTTTCAGATCGTCGTTTGACAGCTCGGTCAGCCACCCCTCGCCCGTCCCCACCACCTGATCCGCAATGGCCGTCTTGTTTTCGATCATTTCATCGATCCGCTCCTCGAGGGTACCCGAGCAGACGAACTTGTGGACCTGGACATTTCGGGTCTGGCCGATGCGAAAGGCACGGTCTGTGGCCTGGTTTTCCACGGCCGGATTCCACCATCGATCGAAGTGGAACACGTGGTTGGCCCGGGTCAGGTTCAGGCCGGTCCCCCCGGCCTTGAGGGAAAGGATAAAGAATGGCGGCGCGTCTTTTTCCTGTTGAAATCGATCCACCATGAGGTCCCGTTTCTTTTTGGTGACACCACCGTGCAGGAACAGGGCCTCCCGGCCGAATGTCTCCTGCAGATGCCCCTTCAAAATCTCCCCCATCCGTGCAAACTGGGTAAAAATGAGGGCCCGTTCCCCGTTTTCCAGCACCTCCTCCAGCATCTCTTCCAGTCGTGTGACTTTTCCGGAGCGGCCGTTGACGGCGGAACCGTCCCCGAGAAACTGGGAGGGGTGGTTACAGACCTGCTTGAGACGGGTGAGGATGGAGAGCACGATTCCCCGCCGCTGCATGCCCTCGGCCTCCTCCAGTTGTTCAAGCGCATCCCGGGTAACGGCCGCATAGAGTGAGGCCTGCTCCTTTGTGAGGGAGCAGAAGGTCTTTATCTCCATCTTTTCGGGCAGATCCGAGATGATGGAGGCATCGGTCTTGAGACGGCGCAGGACAAATGGTCCGGTCATGCGCTTGAGACGGTTCGCCGTCTCCTCGTCGCGATATACCTGGATAGGCCTGAAGAAGTGCTCCTTGAAGGCCCCCTGGGATCCAAGGAGTCCGGGGTTCAGGAAATCCATGATGGCCCAGAGGTCTCCCACATGGTTTTCGACAGGCGTACCGGTCAGGGCCGTCCGAAAGTCGGCCGTCAGGGCCCGCGCGGCCCTGGATTGTTTGGTCTCGGGGTTCTTGATGTTCTGGGCCTCGTCCAGGACCACCCCGGCCCAGTCCACCTCTTTGAGGGTCTCCAGATCCCTGTGAAGCAGGCCATAACTGGAGATGATCAGTGCCCGCGATCGGGCGGTATTCCTAAAGGTCGTCCTCTTCTGTCGTCCCAGGCCATGGTGGACCAGGACATCCAGATGGGGAGTGAAGCGTTCGGCCTCTTTCCGCCAGTTGTTCACCACGGAGGTGGGGCAGATGATGAGGACCGGCCGGGTTTCCCCCCTCTCCCTTTCCCGGGCCACGAGCGCAAGGATCTGGATCGTCTTACCAAGGCCCATGTCGTCGGCCAGGCAGGCCCCCAGGCCCCACTGTTTCAGGAACGAGAGCCACGAATAGCCCCGCACCTGGTAAGGACGCAAGAGCCCGCTGAAGTCCTTCGGAGCGCTCATCTCCTCGAAATGGGCCTCCCCTTCCAACTGTTTGAGAAATTGCCCAACCCAGCCCGTGGCCTGGACCCCTTCAAAGGGCAGACCCTCCATTTCGTCCCGGGCCCCAAGGGCCATATGGAGAATCTCTCGGAGGCTCGTCTCCCCGGTCTCACGCCTTTTCCAGAAATCCAGGGCCGCCCGGATCTGGTCCCCATCCAGTTCCACCCACTGGCCCCTGAAACGGACCAGGGGGGCCTTCATTTCGGCCAGGGTCTCGAGTTCTTTAAAAGAGACCTTCTTTCCTCCCAGGGCTACTTCCCAATTGAACCGGACCAGAGTGGCCAAAGAAAGGCCGCTCCGGGCCTGAAGCAGGGGGCTTTTCACATGGGCGCTCACAGAGAGTCTGGACTTGGTCCCCTGGGGCGTCCACCACGCCGGCAGTATGATCCCGAAGCCTGCGGATTCAAGTGCCCCCGCCTCCAGAATCAGGAACTCGTGTGCCCCGGTGGTGTCCGTTTCGAATCCCCCGGGATGAGGGGCCTCCAGGCTTCCTGCCACGCCGGGACAAAGGCCCGCAGCCTGGCCCAGGGCCGCGAGAAGGTATTCCTGTGCCCCTGTGCCGTAGCGGCTCAACATGGACGCGGCGGGAGTTCGGGCATCCCAGACCTCTTCCACACGGACGAGCAGACTGCGGTCCTCCCTGGGCTGAAGGAGATAGCGGACCTGCCAGCGGTCCTGATCAGGACCGTTCTGCAATCCGGAAGATCCCGCACCCCCGTTCTCCGGTTCCTCCAGGCGAAAGCAGAGGCGAAAGGGCGCTTGGGACAGGACACGGGCCGGACGCTGCCACTCCCTCACCTGTCTGCTCAGGACCTCGAGCTGAGGGCCGTCATCCCAGGCGATCGGCGCATCCGGCGTCTTCAGGGCATGGAGCCAGGCATCGTGGATGCTTTCAAAAGCGGGCCTTTTCCTCCTCCGTGAAGGCCTTCGCCCGGGAATGGACGCTGCACCCCGGACCAGACGATCAACCGCCATGGAGACAAAGGCACCGGTGATCTGCCTGGCGGAGATCTGAGGCGGTACAGTTGCGTCTTGGTCTGTGGCGCATCGTGCAGAGGGCGGCATCCCCTCCGCCAGGGCATTGAATCGATCGCCCTCAAGACCCTCCAGGACCGGTTCCCAGCGGGCTACATAGTCCTCTCCCTCCGGCGCCACGCCCGGGAGGTAGCTCTGCCTGGTGACCAGAGAACCCGCAAAACTCAGGCTCTCTCCCCACCAGGCAAGATCCGCTCCGGGCATCACGCCTCGGGCCAGGAGATCCTTGCCGCGGGAGGCACAGAGGAAATCCCGGGCCTCCTCAAAGGTAAGGGCCCGGACCGTGACCGTCCAGGGAAGCAAGGCGAGCCTACCCCGAGCGCTTGGAGGGTTGTCAATCAGGGGACTCGATGGAAGAGGGACATTTCCTTTGGAAGGTAGCCAAACAGACAATATCCCCGTCTGTCTTTTGGTCACCTTGAGACCGCTCTGAAAACTCGAGAGGGCCTCCACGAGGCCCTTCAGCCCGGCATCATAGGGAGAAGGAACGGCCTTGATCACCTTGGGTCTTCGCCCCCGCAGGGGAGAAGGCGTATAGGGACTCTTAGGGGACATTTCACCCCAGAGATGGAGGGTCTCATGATGCCATGCGGCGTGGAGGATGATCATAGGGAATTCCTGTTTTGTATGAATTTAGCCCTTTCCAATAACTTTGTGGAAATCATGCTCCCTTTCT
>JBMNCO010000163.1:0-4655 GCA_049366815.1 Desulfatiglandales bacterium
ATGTCTTCCGAAACCATCCTCCGGACCGCGGCGATCAGGGCCTCCGGGCTGATTCGGACATATCGGCTTTTTTGCGCCACCTTCTCGGTGGACTTGAGGACCTCGATCACGTGCCGTTTTACCTTTCCAATTGCATCATTCGGGTTTTCTGTTAGACTAGTGCGCATCCGGAAATAGGCATTCCCGGATGAGCGCTAACAGCCCTCAGCGATCAGCTATCAGCAAAAGCTGTGCAAAGACAAGGCATTAGGCTGAGGGCTGAGTGCCGACAGCCGACCGCTCCATCCCTGATCCGTGGATTGCCATAACCCTTTGGCCTTTTTAATACCATGACTATCCGAAAAGTCCTCATCTTCGCGCCCCTTGCCGTCATCCTCATCCTGCTCCAATCCTATTTTTGGGTCCCGACCTATGAGCAGCAGACCAGGGGAAACCCCAACAGGCTCAATGAATACATCACCGCCTCCATCGGGGATGCAAGCCTCCTGAACCCCATCCTTTCAGCCGACAGCGCAAGCAGCGACGTCAGCGGTATGATATTCGAGGGCCTCATCGACCGGGACGAAGACCTCCGCTTCAGGGGCCGGCTCGCAACCTCCTGGGAGATTCACGAGGAGGCCTTTTTCCATGTGAACCCCCCGGCCTCCCTGCCGGGGCGGGAAACGGCCCCGCCCGAGACCGTCCTCGAGCTCCTGCAAAGCGCCCTGGCGGGTGACATCGCCGTGGATCAGGAGGTCCGCGATACCCTGGACAACATCCGCGAGATCTCCCTTGTCCCTCCCGGAGAATCACGGATCAGGACTGAAAAAGAGGGAGAAACGGAAAAGGCCGTCCAGTACCGAATCAGCCCCCCTGCCCGGATAAAACTGACTCTGGACCGGGTCGACCAGAAACTCTTCGAGAATCTCGCCCGGGTCCTTGGGGAGGACTACTTCGCCTCCTTCCCGGCTGAAAAATTCGTCACGATTATGGAGGGCGACGACGAGAAACCTGCGGACCGGAGCACGGCCCTCCGGTTCCTGCCGGCCGTTGAGCACAACCCCATTCTCCTCTTTCATCTGAGGCACGGCGTAAGATTCCACGACGGACACCTCCTCGACGCCCGGGATGTGAAATTCACCTACGAAGCGATCATGAATCCCAAAAACCTCTCGCCCCGCATCGCGGACTACGAACCGGTCAAACACGTGGAGGTCATCGACCCCCACACGGTGCGCGTGGTCTACAAGAGGCTCTACTCGCCGGCCTTTGGAACCTGGAGCATGGGGATCCTCCCCGAGCATCGCCTCAACAGCCGGGCGCTCCGGGAGGAGGCCCTTCGCCTGGGCAGAGACCCCGAAAATTATACCATGCGGCAGAGCACATTCAACCGCAATCCTGTCGGGTGCGGCCCCTTTGTCTTCAGGGAGTGGAAATCGGATCAGTATATTCGACTGGATCGCTTCGACGATTACTGGGAAGGAGCGCCCAATTACCGGCATTACGTCTACAGGATCGTCCCTGATCTCCTGACCCAGGAAATGGAGTTCTATGCCGGAACGGTGGACACCTACGGCGTCCAACCTCACCAGGTAAAGCGACTGCAGGACGATCCACGATACCAGTCTTTTTCAGGCCTCTCCTTTGGTTACTCCTACATCGGTTACAACATGAGGCGGGAGCCCTTCAATGACCGCAGGGTGCGCAAGGCCCTGGGCATGGCCATCGATGTGGAAAAGATCATGGAATACGTCCTCCACGGACAGGGAGAGAGGATCACCGGTCCTTTTCCAAAACAGACCGACTACTACAACCATGATGTCAGACCCATCTCCTATGATCCCGAAGGGGCCGTCGCCCTTCTCGAGCAGGCCGGCTGGAGGCCCAACGAGCAGGGTTGGCTGGAAAGGGACGGCAGGAGATTTCAGTTCACCCTCATCACAAACAGCGGCAACGACCTGCGCAAGGCGGTCATGGCGATCGTCCAGGACGCCTGGAGGCATATCGGAATCGACGTCCGGACCGACCTCCTCGAGTGGTCTGTATTTATCCAGGAACGGGTGGACAAGGCGGATTTCGACGCCCTCGTCCTGGGGTGGCAGATGGGGATTGATCCCGATCTGTTTCAGATCTGGCATTCCAGCCAGACCAATCCCTATCAACTCAATTTTGTGGCCTTCAAGAATCCCCTGGCGGACGATCTCATCGTGAGGATCCGGCAGGAATACGATTACAGAGAACAGGTGAGGTATTGCCGCCGGCTCCACAGCCTCATTGCCGAAGAGCAGCCCTATACCTTCCTCTACGTGGGTAAATGGACCGCCATTATGGACAAGAGGATCGTCATTAAGGAGGTGGACGCCGAGGGCCGGGTGCTCTATAAGAAGATCACGCCCACCAAGACGGGAATCTTTACGTTCCACTTCAACAAATGGATCAAGCTCCCGGCGGAACCCACATTTGCTGCGGAAGGGTAAATCATGCTGTCCTTCATGGGTCGAAGCATCGTACAGAAGATCATCACCCTGTTTTTTGTCTCGGTCGTCTCATTCCTTATCATCCACCTGGCCCCGGGTAAGCCAAGCCAGGTAGACCCCTTGAACCCCAAATTCACGCCCGAAATCGTTGAGCGCTTCCGCAAGGAATTCCACCTTGATAAACCGCTCCACGTCCAGTACCTCTATTTTTACAGGGATCTCTTTACGGGCAGGACCGTCTCATGGAAGGACAACCAGTCGGTGCTCTCAAAGATCTACGAACGGTTCCTGAACAGCCTTCCACTTTTCATCGTGGGCACGATCATCACATGGACCCTCTCCTTTCCCGTGGGGATCCGGTCGGCCATTTTCAGGGGCGGCATCTACGACCGGACCACCACCTTCCTGTCCTATCTCCTGATATCCATCCCCGGGTTTTTTTTCGCCTATATCCTGATTATCTTCGTGGTCACACGATTTCATGTGCCCGTCATCGGCATGGAGACATTCGGCATGGGTGAGGTGTCGGGGATCCGCGTCATTATGGACAGGATCTGGCATCTCCTCCTCCCCTCACTGCTCGGTGCCACGGGCGGCATCGCCATACTCTCGCGCTATGTACGGAGTCAGATGCTGGAGGTGGAGGGACAGGACTACGTGCGCACGGCCCGGGCAAAAGGTGTTCCGGCGGAGCAGGTCCACTACCGGCACGCCCTCCGCAACGCCCTTTTGCCCTTTGTCACCATGTTCGGGCTGATCCTGCCTGGCCTCATCGGCGGTTCCGTAATCATTGAATCGATTTTTTCCTGGCCCGGCATGGGACGAATGGCCTATGAGGCCATACTGGCGCGGGACTATCCCATCATATTGACGGTCAATTTCATCTCCGCCCTGCTGGTGCTGGCGGGGACATTCATCTCGGATCTGCTGTATCTGGTGGTGGACCCGAGAATAAGGCTGTGAGGGAAGTCCATGCATGAGTCCTTGACACAATCGACTCCCATAGAGGAGCCCCTGACTCCCAAGCGGTCCCGCTTTCAAGAGGCCTGGCGCCTCCTGAAGAAAAACAGCCTCGCCTTTCTGGGCCTGGTCATATTCCTCCTCTTTTTCTTTACGGCACTCCTGGGACTCATACTCACCTCCGGCACCAGGCCCCTCTTTGATCCCGCGATGGTCCGTCTCCAGGAGAAACTGCGCCCCCCCCTTTCCCTTCCCGCGGTGGAGACCCTTCGGCCCGGGGAGATACCCCGCCTGGGTATCTACCTCCTGGGGACCGACGATCTGGGTCGGGACATCTTCTCCAGGATGCTCCAGGGGGCCTGGGTGTCCCTCACCGTAGGGTTTGTGGCCGTGGGGATCTCTGTCATCGTGGGCATATTCATGGGGGGACTGGCCGGATATTTCGGCCAGAATCGGGTCCGGCTCGATCAGATCCTGATCGCCTTTTTTCTGCTCCTGGGGGGAGGACTGTCAGCCGTGGGGACGCCCGTATCGGGCGCCATCGCCCTTGTCATCGGCCTGGTACTTTTCTCTTTTTCATTCCGGTCGACGAAGAGGCCGGGAAAGGGAAAAGGGCACGGATGGACAAGACTGCTCTTTGCCGGGGTCTTTTCGATAGACACCCTGATCATGCGCTTTGTGGATATCATGCTCTGTTTTCCCAGCTTCTTTCTCATCCTCACGGTTGTGGCGCTCTTGCCGGCCAGCATCTACAACATCATGATCGTCATCGGTCTCACGAGCTGGATGGGGACGACCCGATTTGTGCGGGCCGAATTTTTGTCCCTCCGGGAACAGGACTTTGTGACGGCCGCCTGGGCCCTGGGTGTGAGCGATTGGCGCGTCATTTTTCGTCATATGATTCCCAACGCCATTGCCCCGGTGCTCGTTTCCGCAACGATCGGCATCGCGACCGCCATCCTGACGGAAGCGGGGCTCAGCTTCCTGGGTTTTGGTGTGCCGCCGCCGCACGCCACCTGGGGCAACATCCTTTCGGACGGGAAACGGTTCATATTTGACGCGCCCTGGCTCACCTTTGTGCCCGGCATCGCCATCCTCATCGTAGTCCTCTCCTTCAACCTCTTCGGTGAGGGACTCAGGGATATCCTCAACCCGAAACTGAGGGAGAGGTATTAGGGAAGGTAACTACTCAGCTGGATAGGCTGTAGGCATTTAGGCCGTGAGGTGTCGCAGGAAGGG
>JBMNCO010000164.1:0-1781 GCA_049366815.1 Desulfatiglandales bacterium
GCTGAAGGCTGAAGGCTGTTATCGCGAATCCGGGAATGCTCATTTCCGGATGTGCACCAGCTAATTCAAACCCTCTGAGTTTCCTGGAATCACGCATGTTTTCTTCCTGTGACACCTTACAGCCTAAATGCCTACAGCCTATCCAGCTGAGTAGTTACTAATATTTTTATCGGCAACACCCACTGTCCTATGGACTCGGCCGTTCAAATATGATGTTATGCCTGAATATGTAGGGAGCAGCGATCACTGTCAAAGAATAGGGTAAGGCTCAGGATTCCTTTACCCTCATACCTGGAGTCGGTCTGTATGCTCGAATCGAGACAATGGTCCTTTATTTCAAGGGTGCACTGAGCACTGAAGGAAAAGGAACGGGAGGTCCGGCGTGAAGATTGGAATACCAAAGGAGATAAAAAAGGCTGAATATCGGGTCGGGATGGTCCCTGCAGGTGTGCGGAGTCTGAGTGATGCGGGGCACGGGGTGTATGTTCAGAGGAGTGCCGGGAACGGAAGTGGATTCTCAGATGAAGAATATGTCGTGGCGGGAGCCGAACTCAAGGACAGCATAGAGGAGGTCTATGAAAGTTCAGAGATGATCGTGAAGGTCAAAGAACCCCTCGAGAAGGAGTGGCCGCTGCTTCGAGAGGGCCAACTGCTGTTCACTTATCTCCATCTGGCGCCTGCACGGGAACTGACCGAGGCGCTCCTCAAGAGCAAATGTATCGGCATCGCCTATGAGACAGTCCAGGCGGCCGACGGTTCTTTACCGCTCTTGACCCCCATGAGTGAAGTCGCAGGACGGGTTGCGGTACAGGTAGGCGCCTATTTTCTTCAAAAGGAGAACGGTGGAGGGGGAGTGCTTCTCAGCGGCGTTCCGGGCGTGGCCCCCGGCAGGGTCCTCATCCTTGGAGGGGGGACGGTGGGAACCAATGCAGCGAAGATTGCGGTGGGAATCGGTGCCCATGTGACTGTCATGGATATCGACCTGGAACGCCTGAGATATCTGGACGATATATTCGGGAATCGTCTGGTTACGCTCATGTCCAACCGGCAAAACATCGAGGAGCAGGTTCAAAGGGCCGATCTGGTCATCGGTGCGGTATTGATCCCGGGCGCAAAAACACCCCGTCTCATTACAAGAGACATGCTGCCGAAGATGAAGCCCGGCGCTGTAATCGTCGACGTGGCCGTGGACCAGGGAGGTTGCGTTGAGACGATCAGACCGACTTATCATGATGATCCCGTGTATGAATTCGAGGGGATTTGCCATTACGGCGTGGCCAACATGCCCGGAGCCGTCGCAAGGACTTCCACCTTTGCCCTGACGAATGCGACTATGCCCTATGTCTCAAGGATTGCGAATTTCGGCTTTGTGGAGGCGGTAAAAGCTGATGAATCCCTGAGAAAGGGGATTAATGTGTGCGGGGGAAACCTGCATTACAAGGCCGTAGCAGACGCCCTGGAAATGGTTTACACGCCTTTTGTATGATCTTTTTGCGATTTAAGTTTTTGTTGACATGGGTCGATAAGTGTGACAGGGTACAAAAATTCATAAAGGAAGCGGAAAATGATCATCACAGAGATCAGGACAACCATGGCTATCGGCGCTATGAGCGCCGCTGCGGGCGTTGCAGCCGGGCGGCTTGCGGTCCTGATGGGGTGGAGATCGGTCTGATTCCACAAAGATTGCTGAATATCAGGGCTGCGGGCGGTTTCCGCGGCCCTTTTTTGTTGGTACGGGCTGCGAAAATCTCTCACATCCCGCATGTTCGAAGAGAATTCTA
>JBMNCO010000165.1:0-47151 GCA_049366815.1 Desulfatiglandales bacterium
ATTTGTTAATCCCTGACTATGCTTGGGAGGTGCCTTTTAAATGATTATCAAGTCTCATCTTGATCAGTATATTAGCCAATTGAAAAGACGTCAGGACAAAGGGGTAACTCCCTATAACTTAAGAAACTGTGCCTATCTGGAGCAGTTTGAGAAGGAAAAAATTGTCTGGGGCAATTTGGCTCTCAGTTGTCAGTTTGCTCTAGTTGCTGCCGGGTTATATATTAATGCCCCCAGCCCCCTGATTGGTGGTGGAGATAGATTCTTATTAGTATTGCTAAATTCAACAGTTGCGGACTTCTATATTCGTTCTTTAGGTGTTACCCGTAACGGAGGCTACTTTGAATATAAGCCTATGTTTGTGGAGAAGTTGCCCATTCCCAAGGTCGAAAATGAAAGGAAAGAGCCTTTTCAAACCTTGGCAAATTATGTCCTTTTAACAGCCGAGAGTGAACAAAAACTCCTGTCCGCGTACTTCGAGCAAGTGATCGATGGTTTAGTTTATGAACTGTACTTCCCTAATGAAATCAATGCGGCCGGAAAAGAAATCCTTCCCCACCTCGGGAAACTAGCACCACTGACCGCGGGCATGAGTGAAGCAGAAAGACTCGCCATCATTCGGCGAGAGTTTGACCGGCTTTACGACCCTCGTCACCCGGTTCGCAACCATGTGGAAACGTTGGACAGCGTTGAGGTGGTCAAAATTATCAGGGATGCATTGAAACGATGACCTTAGGCGACATATTAAAACGGGAAGAAGGTAAGACGCTTGAGTTCAAGCGGGATTTATCTTCACCGAAAAATCTTTTGAAAACCCTGGTGGCATTCGCGAATACTGCGGGCGGTCAGGTGATCATTGGGGTTGAGGATAAAACCCATTTGCCTGTAGGCCTCGTGTCCCCTCTCGACGATGAGGAGCGACTTTGCAGTTTGATTTCCGATTCCATCCAACCGCGCCTGGTTCCTAATGTGGAGATGATCTCCGTTGAAGACAAGACCCTGCTTGTGGTTAAAGTCTTTCTGAGCGGGTCCCGGCCGCACTGGTTGAAGGCCGAAGGGACGAAGGAAGGTGTCTATGTGAGGCTGGGCTCCACCAACCGGCAGGCCGATCAAGAGTTGATCGGCGAGTTACGCCGTTCCGTTGAAGGTGTTGCTTTTGATGAAATGCCCATGCCGGAATTGTCTGTCGAAGATCTGGATATTGCAGCATTGAAGAACCTGTTCCGTGATCGGCGCAATTTCACCAAAAACGAATTGGTCACCTTGAGATTGATCAAGAATGAGCAAGGGAGGCTAGCGCCGACGAAGGGTGCGGTTCTTCTCTTTGGGAAAGACCGACAGGTTCATTTCCCCGACGCATGGGTGCAGTGCGGGCGCTTCGTCGGTCGCGACAAGGCCGATATCTTCGATCATATCGAATTGTATGATCATCTGCCTCAGGCGGTGGATAGTATTATGCTTTTTCTCAAGAAACACGCAATGCGCGGTGCCGATTTCTCTGAAATCCGACGCAAGGATGTTTGGAACATCCCCCTAGGGATCCTGCGAGAAGCGGTCATTAACGCCCTGGTTCATGCCGACTATTCCCAGCGTGGCGCGCCTATCCGCATCGCCTTTTTCGATGACCGTATTGAAATTGAAAATCCCGGTATCCTGCTGCCGGGCATGACCATCGATGATATGCGTCAGGGCGTTTCCAAAATCCGCAACCATGTTATTGCCCGTGTCTTTCGTGAACTGAATTTGATCGAACAGTGGGGAAGCGGAATCCCGCGTATATTCCGAGAGGCGAAAGAACTCGGGTTGCCGGAGTTGCAGATCATGGAAATCGGCATGCGGTTGCGTTTTACCGTAACCCTGGCTGAGCAAATCACAGTTCAAAAACCTACCGAACAAGTAACCGAACAAGTAACCGAACAAGTAAGACGCCTTCTTAATTGCCTAAAAGGTGAACCCATGGGTGCTCGAGATGCGATGCAATCCCTTGGGTTACGTCACCGCCCAACGTTTCTCTATGACTACCTGCAGCCAGCCATGGATGCCGGCCTGGTCGAAATGACCCAACCCAAATCGCCCAAAAGCCCTTCACAGAAATATCGACTGACAGCAAAAGGAAATGCAGCTCTCATCTAGAAATTGCAACTGGAATCCCGGACATGAGAATTCAATCCATTGAAATCACCAATTACAAAGCCTTTTATGGCACCTATATCATTGATGTGGGTGGCAAGAATCTCTTTATCTATGGCGAGAACGGCAGTGGTAAAAGCTCGCTTTACTATGCCCTGAAGGATTTTTTTCAGTCTTCCATCGAGGATATTGATCTGAACGAGCTAGAGAATATTTTCGTTTCCGAAGCCGGGAAAGGAAGAACCTCTATCAAGGTGACTTTCAACCCCAACAGTCAAGGCCAGAAGCAGAAAAAATCTTATCAGTTCGACACTAGCAGGAACGACACCCGGGATGCCGGCGACACCAGCATCCGCGACGGCAACAAACTCAAGAGCTTTCTCACTTACAAGCACCTGTTGACTATCCACTATTTGAAAAAAGATGAGGCTATCAATCTGTTCGACCTACTGGTCAAGGGGGTGCTGAAGCATTTCAAGTATTCACTG
Source organism: Desulfatiglandales bacterium (assembly GCA_049366815.1). Taxonomy (GTDB): domain Bacteria; phylum Desulfobacterota; class DSM-4660; order Desulfatiglandales; family HGW-15; genus CAYNYM01. The sequence goes on from JBMNCO010000165.1 coordinate 2,616, forward strand.
ACCGGCGGCAGGGAACTTGGCGAGCTTTGGGCTGAGGTCGAGGATAGCGTCGGCAGGATCACAGGCAAAGAATATCCGATCAACAAGAAAAAGGCAGATGTGAATGCCGCAATCAAGGCATTCAACGAGGCTTTTGGCGAATTGTTTAAGCCGGAGAGCCCGGAATTTATTCTAAAACACGCCAAACCGATTTTGGATCGTTTCAACCATAATATTGAGCTGAAACTGAATTTTTCCCAGGCAAGGCCCCACAGCGACTATGCTGGAATTGAAGGCGCCGAAGTGCATGTCGATCTTACTTATGCGGGCAAGCTGGTCCAGCAGCCGCATCTATTTTTAAATGAAGCGCGACTATCGGCCATTGCCGTTTGCATTTATCTGGGTATGATCAAGCGCCACTTGCAGGCAATCCCTTGTAAGATGCTGTTTCTGGACGATATCTTGATCGGCTTGGATATCTCCAACCGCCTGCCATTGCTGGAAATTCTTGAATCAGAGTTTCCTGACTACCAGGTTTTTATCACCACCTACGATAAGCCTTGGTTTGAATACGCACGGTCTTTTCTCGAAGGAAAAGCGGTCTGGAAAACGATGGAATTTTATGCGCAGCAGTCCAAAGACGGGATGGAAATCCCGGTGATCTTTGACAATCACGATTTAATCTCCAAGGCGAAGAGACACCTGCAACAAAACGATTACAAGGCCGCGGCAGTCTATACCCGCTCTGCCTTTGAACAGATCATCCGAAAATACTGTGAAAAGAAGAAAAAACCTGTTGTTTTCAAATCACAACTCAAGAAATACACCACCGAAGATTTCTGGAATGTGATCAAGGCTGATGTTCCAGATGGGACAAAAAATGATATCGAAACATACCGAACCCTGGTGCTTAATCCTTTCAGCCATTACAACACAGAGCGACACGAAATCAAAACCGAACTGACCAACGCAATTTCAGGGGTAAAAGCGCTTAAAACTGAACTTTCAAGATTATGACGGCAGAAGATGATGTGAGCGTATCATCAGAATTCTAATATCGGCTAATTCCGGGACTGACTTCGGCAATTGCTTGAAAGAAAAAGACAACCACCCAAAATTGGCCCTGATTAGACGTTAAACGCTTTGTTTTTAATGGTGAAATTGACTTTTTAAGAAGCTGAGGCACTTGTGAAAGGCTACATCGGAGTTAAGGATAATGAATGGTTTTCGTTTCGTTCTCAACAGCCGGAAGCAAAAAAAAAGTTTATCCCGAAGGCTAAAATCACCAACCGCATCATTGCCGGACTGACCCACATCGAGCGGGCGCTGGGGTTCTTGGAGGCCGCGATATTGTCCGAGGCCTGGATGCGGGAAATAGTTCGCCGAGCCTTGATGCTGGAAGCCTACCATTCCAAACCATATGGATAAGGATAAGGCAGAGTTTGTCACAGCCTATGTCGCTGGCAGCCCGTCAACATTGGCCAAAATAAAAGGGAGGCCCAAAATGGGTTCCCCCAAAATAGAAAAACCGCTGATTTGCCAGGCGGGCTCAGCGGAAGCCTTTGCAGGTTCTCCTGCCACTGGCAGAGAATATTCTTATGATCGGCATGAATCAGATAAAATTCAAGTCCTATTTTGATTTTTGCTCAGCATCGTGCGAATCCGAATCCTTTTGGAACAGGGCGCGTCAATGAACACTCAGAAAACAAATGAAATTTTGAAAAGACCCTTCCTGCCCTAGCACTATAGGCAGTCCACATCAAACCATTTAGCGAAAGTGGCCCGAACTGCGTAGAAAATGGTTTGCTCCTGCGGTCCGGTATCCACCGGCTTTTCGATTCCGGGTATGTCACGGTCACATCCGACGATCGTTTTGAAGTCAGTAGCCGAATCAAGGAAGAGTTCGACAATGAAGAACCATACAGGATATTCCACGGGCACGAAATCCACATGCCCCCAAATCCTCACTTCAAACCTAACCCCGATTTTCTGACGTGGCATAACGAGAATGTGTTTCGCGGGTAAAAGCAAGAGCTCGAATTTGGGCCGTTAACGGAAGGGGAAAATCAATATGACTATTCCAGACTACCAAACGATCATGCTGCCGCTGCTCAAGGTTTTGGCTGACGGCGAGGTTCACTCCGCTCTTCAGACTGTTGACTCCCTTTCAAAATATTTTGGACTATCGGAGGAGGAGAAAAAGGAACTGCTGCCAAGTGGCAAACAAGCCCTTTTTGACAACCGCGTAGCCTGGGCAAGGACCTACATGAAAAAGGCGGGCCTGATTCAAGCTCCAAAACGCGGGCATTTCAAGATTGCCGAGAGAGGAAAACAGGTCCTTTCCAACAATCCAGAAAAGATCGATGTCAAATTTCTCGAAAAGTTCCCTGAATTCATAGAATTCACCAAAATCAAAAAGGACAAGGGACAGAAACCGAAAAAAAGTGGTTCGGGAGAGGCTGAAAAAAATCCTGAGGAAGGCCTGGAGTTGGCCTACCAGGAAATCACCCAAAGCCTGGCTGCCGAACTTCTTGATACGGTCAAGGGGTGTTCACCCGAATTCTTTGAGCGGTTAGTCATTGATGTTCTTGTGAAAATGGGCTATGGCGGCTCTCACAAAGAAGCGGGCCAGGCCGTAGGTGGAACGGCTGATGGCGGCATTGATGGGATAATCAAAGAGGACAAATTAGGTCTCGACATTATCTACATTCAGGCAAAGCGCTGGGACAATATAGTTGGGAGGCCTGAAATACAAAAATTCGCCGGTGCGCTTCAAGGACAAAGGGCTAGAAAGGGGATCTTCATCACAACTTCCGGTTTTACCAAAGATGCTCTTGAATATGTCAAAAACATCGAGAGCAAAATCATCCTGATTGACGGTGAGCGCTTAGCGGAATTCATGATCGACCATAATGTGGGCGTGTCCCCGGTCGCCGCTTATGAGGTCAAGAAAATTGACAGTGACTATTTTATCGAGGATTAGAAGAGATGGACAAACAAAACAATGAACGAGAACCGCTTGGTTTATTCAACGGAAAGAGGCCGAATTTGCCCTGAATGCGGTAAGCCGGTTTCCGAATGCTCATGTAGAAAAAAGAAGGCTGCGAAGGCCGATAGGCAACCGGCAGGCCAACCTGATGACGGCATTATCAGGATACAAAGGGAGGTCAAGGGGCGTAAGGGTAAAACGGTCACATCCGTTTTCGGTGTCCCGCTTGAGAATGAGGAGCTACAAAAATTTGCCAAAACACTAAAACAGCGCTGTGGGGCCGGTGGGTCCGTTAAGGACGGCGTTATTGTGATCCAGGGGGATCACCGGCAAACATTGTTGGATGAGATCAAAAAACATGGATACAAAGCAAAGCTTTCAGGTGGTTAAGATGACAAGCGCTTTGAGGGCGCTTATCAGGGCGGAACAGAAACAAGGATCAGAATTCTTAGCCCACGTGCTTTATGAAGACCCTTTGATCTGCAGCGTCCTCGACTTTTGCAATGTTAGGATAACTATTTTTGATGGTTGAGACTCTCGGGAAAGGAGTAGACTTTGCTATCGAAGGGAGATGAACAGTGAAAGCGATTGTTCAGCAGGTGCAGGAGAAGGTCAAAGAACTGAAGCAGGTACCGGCGGTGGCACATGTGTTCCGCATGAACACCCGATATGCCACCCGACTGGGAAACCAGTTCGCGGGGGCCATCACCTACTTCTCGTTGCTGGCAATGGTACCCATCCTGATGTTTGCCTTCTCGGCGCTCGGCTTCACTCTGACAGTGCTGCGTCCCGATTTACTGGAGCGGGTTCAGGCGGCGATCATGTTACAACTGCAGGGTGCTCCCGAGGACCTCCAGGCCCAACTGACCGGCCTGATTCAAAACCTGCTGCGCAACTGGGCCTCGGTGGGTGTGGTGGGCCTTTTATCTTCGATATACACCAGCGCCGGATGGGCAGGGAATCTGAAGTCTGCCGTGCGGGCCCAGACTCGACAACTATTTGACATGAAGGAACGGAGGCATTTTATCGTTATGGAGGTACTGCTGAATCTTGCGATTCTACTGGGCCTGCTCGTCATCCTGGCGGTGACCTTCGCGCTCGCAGTCATGGCAACATCGCTGACCGGCACGATCGTGCACTGGCTCGCTCTGGACGGGGTCCCCGGCATCAAAGTTCTATTGAGGCTTGTGGGCCCCATTCTGTCGGCCATTGCCGGATGGGCTATGTTCGTGTACCTTTTTAAAGTGTTGCCGGAGATCAAGTTTCCTTTCCGCATCATCGCGTGGGGTGCGCTGATCGGATCCGCGGGACTTTTCGCCCTGCAGTACCTCACCGGTTTTCTGATGGGCAAATTTTCGGGCAATCCCGCGGCCGCCGTGTTCGGCCCGGTGATTGTACTGATGCTCTTTTTCAACCTTTTTGCGCGTCTGAATCTTTATGTGGCCGCTTGGATCGCGACCTCTGTGCAGCCGGCTGTGGCCGGCCAGGTCCAGGACTTTGACCGTCCATTGCTGAAGGTTCCCGGCGTGTCGGACCCGGTTCGCCGAGAGGTGCCGGCAGGGCTTGATGAGGCAGCGAATGCGAAAGAGTAATCATATTGGAAAAAGGGGAGAAGATCACATCCAAAAGAAGTCCTCATTTGTCAACGCGAGATCGAGAACTGAATAAAAAATGACTTGCGAAAAAATTCAAACATTTCGTAACGGATATGATCCGGAAAGGAGATGTTTCCATGCATGAAAAGGTCAGAGACGCACTGCATCAGGTCTATACGGGAGAGGCAAAAGCAGCGCTTCGATTGAAAGTTTTTGCTCACAAAGCCGATGAAGAGGGGTTTCCGCAGATAGCCAAACTCTTCCGTGTGATTGCCTATTCCGAGGAGATCCATGGGGCGCTCGCCCTGCGGGTGCTGAAAGAGATCGAATCGACCGAGAACAATCTGAATGAAAGCTTCCGATCGGAGACCGGAGTAGCTCAGGTTGCATATGAAGAATTTCTCAGACTCGCATATGAAACAGGGGAGAAGGGGGCGGCGTGGCTTTTTACCCAGAACAGGGATGTGGAGGAGACACACGCCGGCCTTTACAAAAAGGCCTTAAATGATCTCATGTCGGATCGGGTAACCACCTATTACGTATGCTCCATGTGCGGCTGGGTATCCGATGGCGTCTTGCCGGACGAATGCCCTGTATGCGGGACAAAGAAGGAAAAATTCGTCCATTTTGAATGAAAAAATTGGAGGAAAGGTCAAATTTCGTCTTTATCAGCGTCTCGAATCATCACTGAGCCCGTTCCCCAACCCATCACCCTGCTCATGCTCGGTTCCGGCCCTTCTTTCTGACGGATGAGTCATTCGGGAAGTGGCTGAACGTGCGGTTGTAAAGGGAGCTCAATATCCAGATGAATACCTGGCCTTATTTCAGGGAATTCATTCAGAGCATGATACAAAAATCCGGCTTTCCTCCTTTGACTCTACCGTTTCTTAAGATTTGATGATTGATTCTGCCCTGATTACCGGCCGTCTGTTGTTCGTTCATGGAGGCCAGTGCATCACACTCGGCCCGACGTGAAATCAAAAAAATCTCGGCAACCCGCCTTTTCGGCGGGGGCCCCTTTTCCCCCGACGAGAAGGCCCCAATGGGGTCTATGCCCCATTGCGCTAAAGCCCCGCATCAAACTTGACGAGTTCACCCTGTTTTATTTCTATTCCTTCCCCGGCGGGAAGGGGTTCATCCATTCCTTTCAGTTTTATCATGAGATTATATGTCCCCGCCGGAACGGCAAAGACCCGCCAGAGGGGTTCCTGGTTATCCCACCGTCGCGTCACATCGATAATAGGCGTATCCCGACCGGCGGAAAACAGGGCCCATGCCTCGACGGACGCTTCCGCAGGTTGGACGAGGGTGATACCGGAATCGACGGTGACATACGCCGTGGAGCCCGCCTCGACCTCCAGGTCATCGACCAGTATCGTCGGCCCTTTGCTCTGGTGGTAGTTCAGGCTCACCGTATAGGTACCTGGCACAACGGGCTTTGGTTTAAAAAGATAGTAGTCGTTTTTTCCGCATTCGAGTGTAATCGACGGAGTGCCTGTGTTCTTCTCTTCCAGGGTAATAGAATTCACGGGCATGGATTTCAGCCCATCGGCGACATTAAAAGCTACGGTGCCGAGAGCGCATTGCGCCACTTCTCCCCCGACGACGCTCCACGTCCCGAGGGGCACGTCCGTATTCGGCTTGTAATTCGGGTTTGCAAAGCCGGCGACGATCTGATAGTCACCCGCCAGGAGGGGGTGCGTCGAATCATTTTTCGGGTCCTCAACGGTTTTGACCACCTTCCCGTCACCTGCCCTGATAATCGTGAAGGCCCGAATACTCTTCCCCTCACCGGGAAATGTAATGTGAAGTCTGCCGAGACGGGACACTTCTTTTTTGGTGGTGACTCTCGCCTTCTCCACCTTCTCTTCCACTTCCCGTGTCACAGTCGTCAACGCCGCGAGGAGCGAATCGGCGTCCCCCGCATCGAAGTAGGTCCCGCCCGCCGCATCGGACAGGCACTGGAGCTGGGCCCTCTGTCCTGCAGTCACATCGAATCCGACGACGTGAAGAATGAATCTGATCCCCGATTCCTTTAACGCCTTCACGACACCGCAGGGATCGTCATGACAGGTCTCTTCCCCATCGCTGACGAGAATGATCGTGGTTTCCGCCTCCCTTCCCTTGAGTTTATCGACAACCATGGTAATCGAATCGGCGATGGGCGTCATCCCCTTCGGATTGATCGCATTGACCGTGTCGACCACCCTCATCCGGTCGTCGCTTCCGGGTTCAACGACAACCTCGATATCGCTGCAATCCCCTTTCTTTCGGTGTCCGTAAACCGTCAGCCCGACCTTCACTTCCGCGGGAAGAGACGGCACGATCCTGCCCATGACCTCCCGGGCGATTTCGATCTTTGTCTTCCCTTTGGCCCGGCCCCACATACTTCCGGACGCGTCAAGCAGGAACATCACCTCGGGGTAGGTCGCCGCGGAGGCGGTCAATGTGAAACCGAATACCAGAAGCGCCGCCGCGAGGCACATAAGAACACATTTCTTTGGCATCACTATACTCCTTGTAACCATTGCACCGATGTGGACAGTCTGTGTAACCCGGAATATCAAAAATACCCTGTTGTTTACACGCCGACTGCCGGGAAATTCGTATACTCAGATATCGGTACCGCAAATCCGAAACTTTAGGCAAGAACGCTCATTTTGAATCGCGAAGGGTCGCACGGTCATCAGAAACCTGAAAGAGGCGGCCTCGCTCCATGTGCGTGCGCCATTCCGGTGTGTAAAATACCGCTGCCTGATTCGGCCCCATACATGCGATTTCTTAGAGGCTTGGTCGCCCTGAGGGGAGGTTCCCACAGAAATTTTACGCTCGTACTATGCACTTGCCGGCCCTGATGCTTATTTTAGAGTCAAGGGGATCGACCATTTCGGTTTTTCCCATAAAATCCGTGTATGGCACAGTGTCCGTTCCGTGTTGTATACCGGGTGAAAGGATGTGTAATGAAATCAATTTTTCTTATCGCGATGCTCTTGATCTTCGGGGTGGTTCCATTGAGTTCTCAGCACTCGAATGCCGATCCTAATCCTGACAAGGCAAAGGGGGATGTCATGGAAGAAAAACAAAACAGATTATCCACGGCCACGTTCGCCGGTGGGTGTTTCTGGTGCGTAGAATCAGACTTTGAAAAGGTCGAGGGTGTGGTTGAGGTCGTATCCGGCTACACCGGAGGTCACAAGGAAGATCCCGCCTATGAAGAGGTGTCACGGGGGGATACCGGACACGTGGAAGCCGTCCAGGTCCTCTATGATCCGGAACGGGTCTCATACCGGGAACTTCTGGACGTCTTCTGGCGGCATGTGGACCCGACCGACCCGGATGGACAATTCGTGGACAGGGGCCCGCAGTATCGACCGGCCGTTTTTTATCATGATGACGAACAGAGGCGCATGGCGGAACAATCCAGGAAGTCCCTGGAAGAATCCGGGCGGTTCAGTGACCCCATTGTCGTCGAAATTTTACCGGCCGGCAAATTTTTCAGGGCCGAGGAGTATCATCAGAATTATTACCAGACCCACTCACTCCGCTACAAATATTACCGCTTGAATTCCGGTCGCGAACAATTTTTGGAAAAGACGTGGGGCCACGAAAGACCTGATCCCGAGACTACCCCTTCGGATCATTCGAGATACACGAAACCCGGCGACGAGGCCCTCCGGGAGAAATTGACACCCTTGCAGTACAAGGTGACGCAGCGTGAGGGCACGGAACCGCCCTTTGACAATGAATACTGGGACAGCAAGGGGGAGGGGATCTACGTTGACATCGTTTCGGGTGAACCCCTTTTCAGTTCGCTCGACAAGTATGATTCGGGGACCGGTTGGCCCAGTTACGTGAGGCCGCTGGAGCCGGAAAACATCGTGGAGAAGAAAGACCGCAGCCTGTTCACGGTGCGCACGGAAGTTCGGAGCAAACACGGTGATTCCCATCTTGGGCACGTATTCCCGGACGGACCGCCCCCTACCGGCCTGAGATACTGTATCAATTCGGCCGCACTTCGGTTCATTCCAAAAGAAGATCTGGAAAAGGAAGGTTATGGCGAGTACACGGCCCTTTTTTCAGGAGAGAAGTAACATTCATTAATAGGGCCATGGGCTGAAAGGGCATAATCGGCCTTTGCCTGCATCATTGCCCTTGTGATCATGGACCGTCATGTCGCAAGGGTCGAGGATGCTGCTTTTCTTTCATTTTCACCCTGTTCAACCTGTTTTTTATACAGCGTTGGGGTTCACTCATGTGGGAGTGATTGTGCACTGAAGCAGGTAAAGACTTTTAAGAAAAGATCCCTAACGGAAAAACGGTGAGCGGGTGTGGTGCCCTTTCCGGCCGCACTTTTTCCCAAAGGAGCACGGCCTTTATTTTTCTCGCAAGCTACAGTTCCCTCTGGCTCGACGCCGCGCATCCCCTGGACTTCCTTCCTGAGTGCGCGTATCAGGTCTTCCCTGGAAAGGCCGCTCAACTCATGAATCGTCAAGTCTGCCATCGATCCACCCCAAAGTGGGGGATCCGCAACGTCGGGATTCCTTTAAAAAAGGCTTGGACCGGCGAGGCCCTCGCGGCCGGGGTCATAAGCCGCCGCGAATCCCTGATCATCGCTTCTCCCGCTTTTGGCAGATACCGTCACAACGGCTCGCCATGCAGCAAAGACAGATCATGCTCTTGATAATCAGGTTGATCCAAACAAAAATAAGGCTTTCATAGGCCCTGCAGATGGAAACAGAAACCTTTCTGCTCAGCCCCCTGTCCCGAAATCGACAGTAGAGATGCAGAGGATTGAGCCGATGCTGAACCTCCAGGCAGCCCCCAACCATGAATCCCGCTCGGCTCTTCATGATGCCGCCTTTGGAAGTTTCCGTTCCCGCTCGAACCGTTGAGGTCATCCGGGGCCTCCAGAATATTTTCTCCCGGGTTCGGGCCGACCTTGCACCCGGCAAACCCCACTCAAACGAAAAGCGTTGCCCGTGACGCCCCCCGGCCCTGCGAATCCTTTCCTCGGCATGACTTATGGCGTCCGTTCGTTATTTCAAAAGATGCCGAATCAATGAGGGCATGTCTTGATTAAAGGTCGTGCAAAAAGCGTGCTCGGGCTCAAATCCCGATAATTTCCTAAATTTTCAAAGTGTTAACTTAACATCGGCCCTCAGACGACCATATCTTGTGCAAAAGTTTACCCAAGGCTGGGTAAAATTTTCCATTTTGTTGACACATTTTTTCCAACCTGAAAATTTGGGGATGAAAAGGCATCGGGCAAACCCGGATCATCGGCGTCAGCCCTTTATAGATTCTTGATTGACACATGCGTCCCATCTCTCCTATACTTCGCGCCAGAGAACAACACGGCTATCTATCATCCGGATGCCTGGTATGGATCACATCTTGAAGGTTTGCGTAAGGCGTCGATCGCCTTCGGGCGAAAGTTATTCCGGGGCCAGATCCGCAAAGAACCGGAGGACAAGATGGAAACAGAGCACCTCGAAAAACGTTTTGGAGTTTTGGCTGTGGAGCGAGGATTCGTCACGGCAGACCAGGTGATAGAGGCGTTAAGGATTCAGGTTACGGAAGATATGGATAGGGGAAAACACCGTGTCATCGGGCGGATCCTCCTGGAACAGGGGATCATGACCCTCTCGGATATTGATGAAGTGCTGGGACTCCTGGAGAAGAGGTTACCCTTGTTGAAAGAGCTGTCCTAGCCTTCAATCCCTGCAATTAATATCTTGACATCAAACTCATACCGCGGGCCATAATTTCATTCCCGCCAGGCTCAATTTTCAGCGTGGTGCTTGAATCAATCCCGTCTCTTTCAGGGTACTCACAGACAAATGCCTCATGTTCCTAACATAATCGTCCAAATGATCCACATCGAAGGACCGCTCAAAGGTCAGATTCAGGAGTTCTCCGAAACGGTCATCCCTATCGGCAGACACCCTTCCTGCCTCTTGAGATACCCCGCCGATTTGACCATCATATCCAGAAAGCATGCGACTATCCTCAGGGAGGGGAATCGCTTCAAACTCATCGACACCAGTGCCAACGGCACCTTTGTGAACGGCAAGAGGCTAAAAGAATGCTATTTGGAGGACGGTGATGTACTGACCATCTCAGAGGGAGGCCCCAAGGTCAGTTTCCTGACCGAGATCAGAGAAGGAGAAGGCCGGCGAGAAGTCCTCCAGAAGCCGCCAACGGCCCCCCCGAAGCCCCCGCCCGAACCTCCGGAACGGGCATCAGTGCATGAGCCCTATGCGTCGGAACCGCCTAGCCCTCCGGCGGCGGCCCCCCTGGTTATACAATTCGGTCCCACGATCCGAACCTACAAACAAATCCCGGTCCAGATCGGAAGTCATCCGGACTGCGCTTTCGTGATGGACCATCCGGGCATATTGGGGCGCCATGCGGAGATCTCTTTCTCTCATGGGCAATACCGGATAAAGGATCTCACCGGCCGGAGCGCCGTCCACGTCAACGGCCGACCGATTCAGCAGGGGGCGGCTTTAAGCCCCGACGATGAAATAGCTTTGAGCCCGCAGGGGCCGATCTTTCGCTTCCTTGGAGAAGGTCGATTGGCTGAAGTTGAGCCTCCGCTGCTGAATGAGACAATAGCCCCTTCCCCCCAAGAAAAAGGAAAGGATCTGACGGGGAAAGATCCCCAGGCGGTTAAGAGAGGATCCAAATCGATTTTCAAAAAATATTTCGGCAGATAATCCCGCCGTAAATCCGGCCTTCCTTATCCTATTGAAGCCTTTCCAATTGCTCCCGTAACCGTTGCGTTCTTTCCAGATCCTTCCCGGCCTTAGGATGGTCTGGATTCAACCGAAGCGTCTTTTCGAATTCCAGGGTCGCGGCTTCCAGATCTTGAGAAAGAAAATATTCGACACCTTTCGTATAATGATCTTCCGCCTCCTTCAGCAAAAGCTGCTGGATCTGCGCCATAAGGCTCGCAACGTCTCTAAAGTCCGGGGCCAGGTTCTTAAATGCATTGAGGGCGCCCGAAAAATTCCTTTTCCGTAAAAGCTCCATCCCCCATTGATAATGCGTTTCATCGATCAAGGCACGGACTTCACTATTGGTGGGGTTCTCTTTCAAGATATCCCCAGCAAAAGTAAGGGTCTCTCCATATCGCTGCTGGTTGAAAAGGGTTCTGGCCTTCCCAAGCCTGTCGTCTTCGGCATAGGACTGCCGGCCTCTATTTGGCGGCACTTCTATTTTTGGGAGCTTCAGGGCCACACCCTGTTTCAGTCTCTCGTTCTCGGACAGATCGTTGAAATAGGCCACGACGAATGCCTTTTCCCCATCCTTGTAGACATCCCGCGCGATCCTTTCAGGGGTCTCCCCGCCGCGAGCCACATAGGTTAGGTATTCGGGCCGTGTGCTCTTGTCTTTTAGATAAGACAGGGCCTGATCATGATCGGGATCATAGAAAAGCGCTGTCAAAAATTCTCTCCGCGCCGATCGAAAGGCATTTTTCTGAATGAGTTCGACGCCTTTTGTGAAATGAGTTTCCGCTCCATTGCGCGCCTTGATCTTGAGGTCGGCCATTTTTTTTGAGATGTTTATATCATCAGGTTTCAATCCCTGTACAACCCGCCAGCTTGTTATGGCGCGTTGCAGATCCCCTCTCCTTTCCTGTTCAATGGCCTGCCTCCGATACTTTTCAATGGACACGGGAAAGATATCCCTTGCAGGGATTTGTTCCCTTGGAACGGGCAAGGGCAAGGCACAACCCACCAAACACAGAAGGATCATCGCCCCGGCAAGATTCAGGTGGAAGCGTAGCACGCTGTGGTATCTCTTATGCATCAGCCGTTGGCTAGGACTGGTCATCTCTGCGGCCTGTTGTTTTTCTCTCTTTGCATTCGCCCCATTGACTTTCCGGTCAATTGGATCCCTTGCCTCTAAAGAATGTCAAATTCCTTTCGAAGTCGTCCAGGTCGAAATCCCCATAGATCATGGAACGATTGATGCGATAGGGCTGGACAAAAAAGGGACTGCTGCCCCTTTCAACCGTGAACGCGCCCCGGTATCCGAGTTTTTGCAGCACGGCCACAACCAGAGGGCTGGTGTCTCCATAAGGATAGGCAAGGTATTTCACCTCAATGTTGAGCTTCTTTTTGATGATTTGCGCGGAATCGCCAAGTTCCCGGCAAAGGAAATCAAAGTATTCCTTAAAGGACCCTTGGCCCGCCGCCTTGATCAGACTACGGTGCGAAACGGTGTGACATTGAATATCAACCCCATTTTCCGCCATTTCCTTGACAAGGTCCCAATCCAATGTACTTCGGGTGCCGGAAATCAGGTCGGTGTAGAGGAACAATGTGGAGGGATAATGATACTTTCTCAGGATAGGGAAGGCGATCTCATAAGTGGACCGCCATCCGTCATCGATGGTTATCAGCACTGATTTTCCGGGGAGTTGGCGTTTGAACTCGACAAAGTCGAAGAACTCCGCCGTGGTGATCACGCGGTAGCCCTTTTCTCTCAGGAATTTCATCTGATCCTCAAAGTCCTTTTCAGTAACCGTCATGGGGTCTGATTCGGTTTTCGAAAATTTGTGGTAGCAGAGGACGGGCACCGTCTGGTAGCCTGTCAGGCTTAGACCTCCTTTGTTGAAATCTTTGAGCGGGATAATCAATTCTTGCCCGGGACTCAGGGTCGGGCCGCCGTTAAATTCGGAAATCAACCAGTCTTTGGAAGGATCGCCGAGGTAGGTCTTTGCGAGGGAAGAAAATGTATCCCCCCGTTGAACGATCACAGCGACAAAATCCCCCAAGTGCGCGGCTCGCCGGTGGGTGTACTGCTCTGTGGGAGGGGCAACGGAGGGCTGTAACGGGACACAGCTCCACATCACTGTGGCGTAAAGGGGTATTAAAAACAAGAGCCCCAGGGGTCTCATAAAAAGTCGGCACAGGATGAGCTGGGAAGATGCGCTAACCATCATGATCCCTTTTATCCAGGATGTGACGCAATCGGAAATTCTCCCAGGGTTCGGTCCTGGCCATTTTTTCACGGGGCGGGAGAGGCTCAACGGATACGAGGTTTTCAATCAGTTCATAGACCTCCCTGCTGATCACGATTTCTCCCTCCTCTGCCAGGACATTCAATACGTAGGCCACCTTGAAACTCTCTCCAATAAAGGTGTATTCCCTTTTGGAAGAGGGGCCTAAGTTTCCGGACAGCACCACGCCGGAGCTGATCCCGATGCTCACCCGGTGGAAAAGCTCATTTCCGTTTTCGCTGCCATCACGTAGGGCCTTTTGCATGGCGACAGCGGAGCGGACGGCCCGTTCCGTGTGATCTCCCCTTGGGGGGTCGCTGCCGAAAACGCCGATAATGGCATCCCCGATGTACTTGTCGACATAACCACCACCGGCCAGGATACATTCGGTGGCCAGGCCGAAATATTCATTCAGGTCTTTAAGAACCTCCTCGGGTGTCTTTGTTTCTGCATAGGCCCTGAATCCCTTGACACCGGCAAAGAGGACAGAGACCTGTTTCCGGCTGATCCTCGAGGGCTCGAAATCCAAACCGGCAAAATCACTTGGCGTAAACCAATCGGACGAGATCCTTTGCGTCACCCCTTCCGCCTCGGTGAAATCTTTATGGAGGCGCAGGCACATCTGATTGAACGCCATGGTCAGGTCCCCCATTTCATTATTGGGGATCTCCGGAATCCTGTGCCCTAAGCGGCCCCTTCCGACACCCTGCAGGGCCGACTGCAGACGGGCTATCGGACGCGTCAACCGCCTGCTTATCAGCAGTGCGGCCCCGATACCCAAGAGGACAACACCAAGACCCGAGAAGACGAAGATATAAAGCGTGGGTCGGCTTTCTTTTTCGACCTCGTCCTGAAGGGATTGCTGAGACAAGCCCAAGTGAACGGATCCAAGTGTCTTTTCCTTGAATGTGACGGGCATGGAGAAATCCAGCGCCCTGACCCCCTCCAGCACAAGTGTTGACACCTTCACCTGTCCCTTTTCACCGGCCCCAGCCGGGACTCCGGACGGCCGGAAGGCCGTCCCCTTCCCCGATGAGTCTGAATGTATTTTGATGATGCCTTTGGAATCCAGAATGGTGACATAGAGAAAATTCCTACCCTTTGTCATCTCGTTGTTCAGGATGGCCAGACTCAGGGTATCATCCCCTAGAAGGGGAATTCTGATGGTATTCACAAAGTGCACGAGGACTGTTTCAACGCTTTTCAGCTTTGCCAGATAAAGGGCATGCTTTGCCCTTTTTAGGCCGAAAAAACCCGAAATCACCAGGGTAAGGAGAATAAAAGAGACCAGGACAGCCGAGACCTTCAGACTTAACGGAATTCGCCCTTGCATGCGTTCTTCATGGCCCGGCTTGGGAGGAACTTTTTCTGAGAATTCCATACGGACTGCCATTTTCGTGATAGAATGGGTCTCAGACCCTAGATCTGACAGGGAAGAATATTAGGACAAAGGGGATGACGCCGCAAGTCTTTTGTGGCGGCATGAACAAAACGAAATATTTTAAGGAAAAGAACGGGAAATCCGACCATACAAATACTCCTTGACGCACTGACGAGCGTTTTGGCATAATATTTAGATAAATATTATATCGTACAACTCAACTGGATGCAGTCATTTTAAACGAGATTTTTTCAAATGAGATTAGGGAAATATCTTCTCCTGGACAAAATAGCCCTCGGCGGTATGGCTGAATTGTATCGGGCCAAAATAACCGGTGTCCAGGGCTTTGAAAAATTGATCGCCGTTAAAAAAATCCTCCCCCATCTCGCGGACGAACAAGATCTGGTGACATCCCTTATCGATGAAGCCAAGCTCGCCGCCTTACTCAACCACCAGAATATTGTTCAGATTTACGATTTCGGAAGTATCGAAGGCTCGTATTTCATTGCCATGGAGTATCTGTTCGGCAAAGACCTCCGAACACTGACCAACAAGAGCCGTAAGAAAAACCGCCCTCTCGGCATCGAATACGCCCTGTATATCACGTCTCGCATCTGTGCAGGACTCGATTATGCCCACAAGCTGAAGGACTTTCAAGGCAAGCCCCTCAATATTATTCACCGCGACATCAGTCCCCAGAATATCCTCATAACCTATGAGGGGGATGTCAAAATCGTGGACTTCGGCATTGCCAAGGCCGCCACCCAGAGCACCCACACACAGGCGGGTATGATCAAGGGAAAATTCGCCTACATGTCCCCGGAACAGGCCAACGGGCAAGTCATCGACTACCGGTCGGACATCTTCTCCACAGGAATCCTCCTTTATGAGCTCGTAACGGGAAAAAAGATGTTTGAAGGCGACACGCTCCAGATTCTTGCACGCGTTCGTGCAGCGGATTTCGTGCCGGCTGAAAAAATAGTTGAAGATCTTTCAGAAAAACTCTGCGATATCTTACACCGGGCCCTGGCAAAGGACCCTGAAAATCGCTACCAATCATGTGCTGAGATGCTGACGGACCTGGAGGAGTGTATGTTTGACCGCTCCCTGAGGCCGTCTGCCATGGGGCTTTCCCAATACATGAAAGCGCTCTTTGCCGAAGAAATCGCCATAGAAGAAGAGACCATGAAAGAGGTCGGCGAAAAGACCGTTGCGCATGTTATCTCAACCGACAAGGAGCCGAAGCCTGAGAAAGTTCCTTTGAAAAGGGCTCCGGAAGAGGTCGCTGAGAAGAAGAACAGGAGGGGACTCCTTTACGGGCTGATTGCAGCAGCCCTGGTAGCGGTTGTGCTTCTCTTCTTCACATCGGGGAGGGAAAAAGCGCCCGTCACCGACATTTCTCCCGAAGTGGCATCCGTTCAACCTTCCGCACCGGAGTCGATCGAGACCGGCAAGGCGGAGGGGCCCCTTCCCACACCCACTGCGGATCTCGAGTTGGAACAGGCTCCCGAGATGGCTTCATCCATACCTTCCCCCTCAATGGAAGCGACAGCTGAACCCCTGCCGACCACCATGCCGGAACCCGAAGCAGTGTCATCCCGTGAGCCTGAATCGGCTGAACTGCAAACCGCGCTCGCCGCGCTTGAGGAGAAACGCTTCGGGGAGGCGGCATCACTCCTCGAAGAATTGTTGACCCTCCAACCGCCTCTGCAGGAAACAATTGCCGCGCCTTACTCCAGGGCCTTGCAGGGTCTGGCCGCCCAGGTCGTGGAAACAGACCCGGAGAAGGCCAAATCATTTCTCCTCAAGGCCGTCCAACTCTATCCGGCGGGCCCGCAGAACCATTTTCAACTGGGGCACGTCTATGTGAGGCTTAAGGATTATCCCAAGGCGATAGAGTCCTATCGAGCAGTCACTGATCTTGACCCCCGGTTTCCCGACGCATTTTTTAACCTGGGTTATGTCTATGCAGTGACCAAGGACTATTCTCAGGCCGAAGAAATGTACGAGAGGGTCGTGACCCTGGCCCCGAACTATCTTGATGAGGCGCTGTTCAATCTGGCCATGGTCCAGGAAAAACAGGGCAAATGGGACCATGCCGTAAAAAACCTTGACCGGGCCGTATCCGTTAATCCCGAAAACAAGCAGGCCGATCAGTATCTCAAGAAATTGAAGAAAAAGCATGGGGGGGATCAATGAAAAAGCACACGATACTGGGAAACATTGCGGGGATCATTGCCTTCCTGTCGATTGTATGGATGTCCGGCGGTTGCGTCGCACCGGAAAAGGCGTCCCACCCGGTCGCGGCACCTGCGGACCAAGTCGGGCCGGGAGTCATTCAGGAGCCCGGTCAAGTGCCGGGCACCGGGCCGGAATACTACCTGCACACTGTGAAGTGGCCTGGAGAAAGCGTATCCATTATTGCCAAGTGGTACACCGGTGCACTGGAGAATTGGAGACTCCTGGCTGAGGCCAACCCCGGCATCAATCCGAATCGAATCTTCGTGGGGGATAAAATCAGAATACCGGTGCATTTGATGAAGACCCGGGAACCGATCACGGAGGAATTCCTCTCCCAGTTCTATCCCGGGCAACAAGAAGAAGAAGATGAACCCACGCTCTTCGGCCCCAAGACCGGCAATTGAGGGCCTCATACCGGGGGCGCTTTAAAACCGGAGGAAGACACCGGCGAGGCGACCCTCATGGGCACCTGCATCGATTCTCCGGAAATGACCGGAGAGCGGCCTGGATCGCCGGTATCAACGCCGATCCCGTCTCATTCGGATTCCGCACCCTCCCTTCTCGTGTCCTCTTTTGCAATCATGCCGATCGCGGTCTCCGCGATGGCCGCCAGCCGCACCACTTTTTCCTGCTGCATCTCCCTCAGGGCCGGCAGCGCTGATGACGCCTCCGATCCCCAGGCGGCGAGCGCCATTCCGGCACGGGCGCGAACCTCCTCTTCGGGATCCCCGATCAAGACCGTCAGGGCATTCACCACTTCAGGATCTTTCGATCCGATTCTGCCCAGCGCCAGAGCCGCCTCGGCACGGATCTCAGCCGAGGGATCCTTCAATAATCCCTGCAGAACAGGGACGGCTCCGCCGGCAAGGGCCCCGAGCTTGCCGATCCGTTCAATACAGACCCTTCGTGTTTCGGCATCCCCTTCTTCCAGTATCGACAATAACATGGGGAGTCCCGTCGATGGCTCGCCCGATATCCTCATCACGGCGGAGCAACATGCGAGACGAAGCGGGGGCGATGCGGCCGGGATAAGCCCTTTGATGGAGGCCAGGGCGTCTTCTGCGTCTCGGGCCATCCCCTCGAGGGCGTTGACGGCTGCCTCGGCAACCCGCGGATCCGTTTCCCCGAGCAGTTCTTTCAGGGCGGGCACGGCGGGTACGCCTATCTTGCCGAGGGCAAAACCGGCATGCCAGCGCAGCAGGTCCTCATCACTCCTGAGGCATTCGCAAAGGGCTCTGATGGCGGGTTCGGCCTCCGGGCCCACCCTGCCGAGCCCCGACGCAGCGGAAATCCGCACCGCGTCCGGCTGATCCTTTCCCAAGGCCTCGGTCATATGAGGTACTGCAGGCCCACCCAGTTTTGCGAGGACTTCAACGGCCAATCTTCGAACATCCTCTGTGGGGTCCTTCAGGCAATGGGCAACGTCCCCCATGACCGGCAAAGACTCACGACCGGCCTGAAACAACTTTGCCAAGGCCCCCAGGCGTATCGCCGGATCGGGGTGTCGGAGTCTCGCGGCGCCATCCAGGACAGCGTCTTTTGGATTCTTGATCATTACCAGATATTCCCGGCACCCGGTGTATAACTTGAAGATATGACAGATGTTGCCATCAGCGTCGTGCATTGGATGATGCCGGAGGCCTGCACCATACCCGAGTTGAGTGTAATCGTCCCCGCATTAATCGTGATGCTGGGGGCATTAATGGTCACCGGACCGCTCGTATTGATCGTCATGCCCGAGCCGAAGGTAATGGTGGCGCTCTGGGGGCAATCAATGCTCACGGACCCGGTGACGGTCACGGACCGATCGCCGGCTACCGTTTCCGTATGATTTGCCCCGACCGTCACCGTCCGGTCCAGCGTCACATCCAGACTCTGGGTTCCCCCCACGGTCACATCCTGGTTGTTTCCGATCCGCTCCTCGTCGTCCCTGTCCACGGTGGTGGTCCGATCGTTATGGATGATGGAACTCATATCATTTTCCACGACGTCGTTTCTATCCTTCTGTGCGTGGATATAGAGCTCCTCCTCTCCCGCTTCGTCTTCGAATCGGATTTCGTTGAAACCGCCGCCCCCGATAGACGATTCGGACCTGATGGTGCTCTTTGTCTTTTCATCCGGAAGCCCGTAGGGCGGGCGGTTGTTGCCGTGGTAGACCCGCCCGATAATAATGGGCCGGTCCGGGTCCCCCTCGATAAAATCAACGATCACCTCATGACCGATGCGTGGGATAAACATGGCCCCCCAACCCGCTCCCGCCCAGACCTGACTGACCCTGATCCAGCAGGAACTGTTCTCATTCCTTCGTCCTTCCCGGTCCCAGTGAAACTGCACCTTCACGCGGCCGTGCGCATCGGTATATATCTCCTCCCCCTCGGGTCCCGTGACGATGGCGGTCTGAACACCGGTGATGACCGGCTTCGGGGCAATCAACGGCGGCCGGTAAGGGACATCGTAAGGGATACAAACAAAATTGTTGGTGTAGGACGCGCCGCCGCCCTCTTCGACCGAGCCTCCGACCGGCTCATAAGCGGCATGGGTGACGGTTTTCAGGACATAGTCCTTCTCGTTCATGTCGTCACGATAATGGTCGGTGAGCCTGAAACGATACCCGCTGGAAAAGGAGCGGCAGTTGCCGGACCCGGAAAGGGTGGTGATCCTGGCCTCCTCCATCTGCATGCGCATATTGGCCAACCTGTCCCCTTCGGACCTGGTCCTGTATTCAGCAGGGTAATCATAGATTTCCCGTTCTCCCGGTCCCAGCTGTTGTCTTGTGGATACCTCCACTTTCAAATCTGTGGCCGGTGTTTCGAAATTAAAATCGTTGACCGTATATTTACCGATCCGGATTTCCTGCATCTTGTAGATCTTCTGGATGACATCCTCTTCCATGACGGCACCCCGGACGGGGTGAAACCTGCCCCTTTCCTGGTTCGGGCAGGGCCGATGTTCGTCCCGAGAATCGGCCAAGACCATGATGTGCCTGCCCACTTCATGGGTAAAGAAGTAGTAGATGCCTTCCTGCTCAAGGATACGTGAGATGAAGTTGAGATGGGTTTCCTGGTACTGGGCGTAATATTCTTTGGGATCATGGTTGCCCTGCAGGCTTATGCGGTAATCACCAAATTCCTTTTCGGTAAAGATCTGTTCCACGATGTCCGGCACGGAGAGTTCCTGGAAGATGCGGCAATCCGACGTGCGGGACAACAGCCAGAGCCAGGGGACCAGGGTAGCGGAATAACTCGTCATCCCCCCGCCGCCCTCATCGCCGACATCCCCTTCCAGGCTGAACCTGGCCACGATACCGTTAAAATAGCGCAGGTCTCCGCTTTCCCGCGCAACGGCGATCGTCAGGTTTTGGCCGATGATTTCATCAAAGGCAATATTATTGTTTTGAGATACCAGGTCGAGTTCGAATGAAAAAGGCGTGGACAGGCCTTCGGTTCCCTCAAATCCCCGCAATAACAGCCTTTCGTTCCACGGATCCGTGATAATCTGGAGCAGGCGGTTTTCTTGTATGGATGTCATAGTGTTACCCTCCTCGTCGGGTCGCATAAAGCCCCCGGGGTCTCAGGAACCCCCAAATCATTGAGAGGAATTTTGACAAAAGACTCCTCTAAGATATTGAAAATACTCTATGCGGCTTTCTTGAGATTGTCAACCGCATGAAACCCGCCCTCACTCACCAAGGCACACCAAAATCCGTCGGCCTCAAGCCATCGCCCTGCTCCCGGGAGAGATTCGTTTCGGCAGCCTATTGCCCGTCCTATAGGATTTCTGCGGCGGCAGAGAATACTTTCCTGGCTATCCCGTAGGCTTTCTTCAATTTTGCCTCATAGCCCGTCACGGTCTTCAAATCAAGCGTGCCTTCCACATTTTCGATGATTTTCTCGGCACCTTTCGCAAAGGAACGACCGATCTTTTCGTTCTCGTTGAACTTAATGGCCTGTTCGATCATTTCGTTGATCTGCTTTTCTTGCTTTTTGGTGATCTCTGCACCCCGATCCCCCAATTCCAGAAGCTTCTGCAGGCTTCCGGCAAGTTTTTGGGCGTCTTGCCTGATCGGAGTGAGCTTAATGTTGTAAAAAGTGATGGCGTTTTTCACCTCTTTGATGTGGCTTTCGCCGACCTTGTCGCCCTTCTTGGCCCGTGCCAATCCTTCCAGTGACTTCTTCAGTTGCTCCCGGGCCTTTTCTTCGGTGTCCAACCCCTTTTTGATCTCCTTGGCTATGCCGACGACAGACTTTGCGATCCTGAAATATTCGTCCGCTCTGGCACCGGCTGAAGAAATGAGTGCCGCGATTCCTTTGCCGATCTTGACGATTCCAACGGTGATCTTGACGCCGATCTTGATCTTAAATGTGGTGTAGGCACGATTTTCCTTCTTGAGCTTATCCCAACCCGCCTGGATGCGCCTGTCCGCCTCCTTCTGAAGGTTACCCACCAGGTTCCTGAGTTCCTTGTTTACAAGACTTTCCAGCTCCGCGGCCTTTTTGGCATCGCGCATGACTCCTAATTTCTTATCGTATTTCTCAATGGCCGGAGTGATGGCCGTCTTTCGGTAGTCGTTCAGGTATGAATAAACAGGCAACATGATTGTTTCCAGTGTCGATGGATCGATATCTCCTGAGGAGACCGACAAATGGATGACACCACCGGGGAGCTCAAAATTTTTGGCCTTAACCGTAATGAGATCAAACTTCTTCTCAATCTTTCCACCAGCCATACCACAGTCCTCCGAGAACGGTTTTCGTCAAAATAGATCCATCACTTTGCCGAAAATATACTCAAGAAATCAAAAAGCCGAATCCATCGCCGTCCAGAGATACCTTCACATCTTTTATCCTCACCCCTTTTGCCATTCGCGTCAGGAGTTCCCTCGACATCTCAGGAAGCAGGGTATTGGTCAGGATATGATCCACATTCCTCGCTCCGCTGTCCACCTCTGTGCAGCGGCTTGCGATGGACTCGATAAGCCCATCATCGTATCTAAATGCGATGTTTCTGTTTTCCTGCATGCGTTTGACAATGCGATCCAGCTTGAGTCTGACGATCAGGCGCATGTTCCTGTCGGTGATGGGGAAATAGGGAACGACCTTTGTGCGTCCCAGAAAGGCCGGCTTGAAATGCTTCTGGAGTTCCGGGGTCAGCATTTCGGCCAGCGCCCGAGGGTCGGGCATGGTCTCTTCATCAGCGCACATCTTCATGATCAGGTCCGTACCAAGATTGGAAGTGAGAATAATCAGGGTATTCTTGAAATCGATCCGGCGGCCCTCGCCGTCTTCCATGACGCCCTTGTCAAAGACCTGGTAAAAGAGTTCGGTCACATCGCTATGGGCCTTTTCGATCTCATCCAAAAGGACCACACTGTAAGGTCTTCTTCTCACCGCCTCGGTCAGCACACCGCCTTCCCCGTATCCCACATAACCAGGAGGGGACCCCTTCAGGCCTGATACCATGTGCGCTTCCTGATATTCGGACATATTGATGGAAATCACATTCTGCTCCCCGCCGTATAGCAGGTCCGAGAGTGCCAGGGCCGTCTCCGTCTTTCCAACCCCGCTGGGACCGACGAAGAGAAGAACCGCTGTGGGTTTCGAGGGGTCTTCGATTCCTGCATGGGAGGTCTGGATCATCTGGGCGATCGCCGCCAGGGCATGGTCCTGACCGATAATCCTTTCCCTCAAAAGGCTTTCCATGTTGAGCACCGTCTTGATCTCGTCCGCCTGCATGCGCCCGGTGGGAATGCCTGTCCACCCGGAAATCACCTCGGATACGGTCTGGGAATCCACGGCGACCTGCACAAGGGGCCTATCCCCCTGTTTGGCCACCAGTTCCTTTTCCAGGGACTTGAGCGATTTTCGCCTTTTTGAAAGCGTTTTGCCTTTCGGTTCCTTTTCATAAAGATCACGGATTTCCTCTCGGATATCCACGATTTTTCGGGCGATTTCCATCTCTTCCTGCCACTGTTTGGTCAGACCCTCAAGACGGGAAGATGTCTCTTCTTTTTCCTTTTCCAGGAATGCCAGTCTCTCCCCATGGTCTCTGCCCATGAGGGTCTCTCTCTCGAGGGTCTTCATCTCCCTTTCGATGTGCCCGATCTGCCGAGTGGCCTCTTCAATGGGTGGGGGGCTTGTATTGAGTCCGATCGCGACCCTCGCGCAGGCCGTATCCAGGACACTCACGGCCTTGTCCGGAAGCTGCCTGCCGGAGATGTAACGGTGGGAAAGGGAAACCGTCGCAGCAAGGGCGTCGTCCGTGATCATGACATGGTGGTGGTTTTCGAGAAACGGCCCAATGGCCCGCATCATGACCAGGGCCTTTCCCTCATCAGGCTCTTCAACCTTGACGACCTGAAAACGCCTGGCCATAGCCGCATCCTTTTCAAAATATTTTTTATATTCGGCCCATGTCGTTGCCGCGATGGTGCGCAGTTCGCCCCGTGCCAGGGCCGGCTTCAAGAGATTGGCTGCGTCTCCGGCCCCCTGCCCTCCCGCACCGATCAGAGTATGGGCCTCATCGATGAAGAGGATGATCGGGGTAGGTGAGGCCTTGACTTCATTGATCACGGATTTGAGACGATTTTCAAATTCACCCTTAATGCCCGCCCCGGCCTGCAGAAGCCCAAGGTCCAACGAAAGGAGAGAGACGTCCTTCAGTGCAGGCGGCACATCGCCTTCGACGATCCTCAGGGCGAATCCCTCGACGACCGCGGTCTTGCCGACACCGGCCTCACCTGTCAGGATGGGATTATTCTGCCGCCGTCGGATCAGGATGTCCACCATCTGCCTGATTTCGAAGTCCCGGCCCAGGACGGGATCGATTTCACCCTTTTTCGCCATCCGGGTCAGATCAATGGTGTATTGATCCAGGGCCTTCGTTCCAGTGGGCCTCGCCTCTCCCGGGTCCCTTCCGGGCTGACCGATCTTTGTCGTTTCGGCGTCTTCCGCCGATCCGGACACCATATCAGGCAGGTTTTCCCGCAGGCTTTCAACCGAGATCTTTTTAAAGGCATTTGAGCTCGAGGTCAGCATTCTTGCGCTCTGATCGTCGCTCATCAGAGACATCATGATATGGCCCGAGCGAACACTGTCCGCCTGAAAATCGATGGATGCCGTCATCCATGCGTCCTGTATCATCTTCGGTATTCGTGGCGATAGGGCCGGCGTGCGGGCATTGCCGGCCCTGAAACCCTCCATGGTGCGGGTAAGATCTGCAATCAAATGGTCCTGGTTGATCTCAAAATACCTGAGGATCTTCTCGATGTCCGTGTTGTTCAGGTCAAGCAACTTGAGAAGGAAGTGCTCCACGTCGACTTCGTAGTGGGTTTGCGCCAGACAAAGTCCGGCCGCCGATTCCAGCGCGTTTCTACAGGTACCGTTCAATTTACCGATCAGGGACTTGAGATTTGATATCGCCATCAACAGACTCCTTTTGTGCAATTTTGCGGTTTGGGATGGAAAGTTCCAAACCCGCTCGAAGGATAAAATACCTTCAACCTTTGACTAGGCCCCGTCCTTCTGCTCGAAGGTCATATAGGGATCTTTCTTCTGCTTCACATCGGGGCTCTTGACCCAGGTGGTCCATCCGAGGCGGGGGGCCGCCCTGCCTGTCTTTCCCAGAATGCAGGGAGGCACCTCCTCTCGCTTGAGAAACACCCGGACATCGAACTCGAATTCCAGTCCGACCATATAGGTAATGAGGGCAAAAATAGGTCCCAGGAGATCTCCCGAGGGCAAAAACCGCAAATAATCCGCATAGGACAT
Source organism: Desulfatiglandales bacterium (assembly GCA_049366815.1). Classification (GTDB taxonomy): domain Bacteria; phylum Desulfobacterota; class DSM-4660; order Desulfatiglandales; family HGW-15; genus CAYNYM01. Next base: position 27,577 of record JBMNCO010000165.1, read on the forward strand.
GGGCCCCAGATTGACCCTGAATTTTGACTGGCACTCCCAGACGTAACTCCCGCAGACCGTATCCAGCCCGAGTCGGTTGTTCGCCATGCCCAGAGCGGTCTGATCTTCAGGACTCAAAGGCAACATACGATCAACAAATTGCTCGATTTGAACTGTGGTGCCTGAAAAATAGGCGATGGAGACTTCGAGGGCGGCCGCGGAAGGGACCGATCGCGAGAGCAAACCGCTGTAAAAGACCAGGGATTCTTCAGCAAAACCAATGCGGTCGGTCAGGCTCGGCATGCCGAGTCCGATAAGGCTCTTTAGATACCATGAAAGTCGATCTCTGGCACCCGGCAGGTAGTTTGCGGGAAATTGATTTTTTTTCCAGCCCAGGTAGAACAGGGATATCAGACGATGGTGAAAGATATCCAAAAAATGAGTAAGGCCAAAGTCCTTGTCATGAACCCTTTCCACGGCCAGTTCATTGTACCAGTGCGGCAGCACACCGGATGGACCTATGAGCCCCAGGAAGGCCACATCCATTTCCGGGGCCTCTCCATCCTTCCCCTTCCGGAGGCCGGCGATTTCGCTCGGTGGAAAGGAAAATCCCGGTTTTACCGAGAACCGCACCGGTTCATTGTCGGGCGTCAGGGCCTCACCGATGGGCTTCTTTTCAGGATACATCGCCTCCATGAGGCGGACCGCCTCGAAAAAGGAAAACCTGTAGTATTCCTCAAAAATGCGGTCTCTTAGAGGAGTGTCCGATTGCCGTTTCTTGGCGGCCATATACGTAGCGACTCTTTTCTTTGAATGGTCTCTGCAATCAATTGCGAAAAGGAATTGACAGATACATATTGTCCGAGAAATCTTTCGAGAATACAGGCGAACAGGAAGAGTCCGGTCCCGACGTATTTACTCTCATCAAAGGTGACTTTCACCTCCACCCCCCGGCAAAAGGCACGGCCCATTCTCTTTGTAACGTGCCGGGAATCCAGGGATGCGATGCCTTTGATCTGTTGCCGGGTAGTCGGGGAATTTTTAAAATCATACAGCGTCAGGATCTCCTGCAGGGCCTCCTTTCCCCCTTGCACGATGGAGAGATAATTCAGGGACAGGTGAGAAATAAACCTCCACTGCAGGGCGGCGCCCTGGGGAGATCTGATGGTTGGAGTCGGCTTCAGAAGGCAGGTGATTCGACTGACAGGTGCCGCTGTCTCCAGCGAAAAATCCCCTTCCGGATCACCGAAGGGAAGGCGGGAGGGAAGGTCGCGGTTGGTGCAGGTCGTGTGGATCGTGACGATTTCCACCCCCGGATCCGCAGGGTTGAAATTGAGGTCTGTAAAGGAAAGAAAGACCTCACTTCCTCTGTCATCTTTTCTTCCTGAAGCACGGCGCCGCAAGTGCCAAAAAACCTGTTTTTCCTCCAGATCGTCCTCGTCCAAGTGATGGTGAAGAGAATAAAAGGGTCTGAACATGAATGATTTTCCTGGTGAAGCCGGTAAAGGAGCAGAAACCTGGTCAATGCTGAACACCTCGGTCCCGTCCTGTCTCCTCAAATCCGGAACAACCCTGTATTCCGTGCGATACCCCTCAATCCTTATCGGTTCTGCAATCCGCGAAAAGAGATTGGCCGCCGGGGCCGCATTAAGGCAGAAAGTGTCTTTGTCCACCACCAGTGTGGACTTGCCGATCCTGTCCAGGTAGATCAGGATGTCCAGGGTATCTTCACCTTTCATGTCAGCCGATTTTTCCAGCCCGCAAAGGTCAAAGAAAAGGAATTTTTCCGGAAAACAGAAGTATTCGAACAACAGCAGATAGCCTGGAAACGACCGTTTGGAAAAAGGCATCATGCCTTCCTCAGGGGCGAAGCCCACCGGTTTTATGTCCTCAGGGCTCAAAATGACCGTCTCTTTTCCACTCCCTCCGCCGGGCACCCGTAATTCGACGTGGCATACGTTGTTGAACAAAAGTTCATACATGTGGTAGACATGCTGAGACGGAGCGTTCAGAAAAAACCGCAAAGTCCGCCATTTCAGTTGGGACATCTTCAGGTTGCCGAAGGTCTTCAACCGGATAGATAGAACCTGCTGCGCCCCCTTCACGGTCTTTGCCGGTTCCCGCACTTCCGCGGAGACAACTTCGACCGGCCACAGGTCCACCGGATAGCAGGTTGTGAACCGGCATGGCGTGCCGTTCACCGGCTTGGAAAACATCGCCGTATCTTTATCTAAACGATATCCGCTCGGCGGGATATTCTGCCGAATGGAGCTGAATGCGACGACCGACACGGACGGTATGGGATTGATATAGTGCGGATAAATGATATTGAGGAGCGATTCGGTGATCTCTGGAAAATCATCTTTGATCTTCTGGTGAATCCGGCCGCTGATGAGGGCGAAAGCTTCAATCAATCGCTCCGTGTGTGGGTCTTCACACTTATCCTGTTCGAGCAGCAGCCGGCCCGCGATTTTAGGATACTTCCGAGCGAACTCGGCCCCCATCTCGCGTATAAAGGTGAGTTCCTGCTCGTAATAGCTCAGCAATACGTCATCCATGCATGCATCACCCGCTTATGCGGTATTCACTGCGGTTTACATCGAAATAGGTATCAAAGGACACCGGTTCGGAAACGGGATCAACGACCAGCAGCGCGGAGATACGAAATCTGAGACTGCGCCTATTTTCTCCCTGTGTCTCAACCCTTACCGTGACGTTGCGCAGTCTGGGTTCGAAGCGTGCGATTGTCTTTTCCAGTTCCAGGCGTATTTTTTGCCGGACGGCGGGGCTCTTCGGGTTTTCGGCGGTGAAATCACTCAGGCCGTAGGTAAAAAGTGAGCTCGTGACCTCATGGTATGCGGCCGTGGGTCGGAGTATGTTTCTTCTTGTGTTGAGAAGATTCTCCAGATCCCGAACAACCGAGCTCTTGATCTGGCTTACACTGTGAAAACGGTACCGGGCAGGCTCATGGGGAACTTTGGGTTCCCGGTCAATGAGCCTGTCCAGCAGCGAAGGAGTCAGTCTCTGGCGATCCTGTGCCATCAAGGGCAAATCCTGTTACACTTTCTTGTTCATTTCGAGATTCCATCCCTTGGCGATTTTTCCGCCGCCGGTTCCGTCCGCCCGTTTCTGCTGGGTGTAGGTCCATTCTATCTTGCCGTAATTTATGGCGACCGCTTCCTCCGGTTCACCGCCGCTGCTTCCGCTGGTATTCACAGATCTTATGATGCAATTGCTCATTTTGTATTCCATGTAAAGCAGCTTGTCGCCGCCGGCCCGGCAGAGTTCGAGCCTGACCTCCTTGATGTGACGCCCCTCCACGCAAGCAAGGGCCAGATCGGGAGAGGACTTATCCAGGAGTTTTGTCACTGAAAAATCCTCAAAATCAGCGCGCTCCGTGGCCGCGCCCCCCGAAGAGCTGGCCGTGGCCGAAGCCGGCTGCACCGCTCCCCAGCTGTAAGAACTGACTTCGATCCAATCCTTGTGCTTGTCGTCCGTACTTTCTCCGGGTATTCCGTCAATTTTTAAAAAGCAATCGAACGCCATGATCTAATCCTCCTGTCTATTTTGGTTTTTCTCAGGCAAACTCAAAGTGACCTTTTGACCGGCCTCCGCACCATCTCAGCCTTTTGATCATTGTCATCCCTTTGCCGGGGGAGGGAGTTCAGCAACCAATCGCAATGAAACCGTCAACTCATCCAGTTGGTAATGAGGTTTCAAAAAGGCCAACGCCCTGTACACACCCGGCTTACCCGGGACCTCACTGACATCGACCCGGGCTTCGCGCAACGGGTATTTGGCCTTCATCTCTTGACCGGCATTGTCATCCAGTAGGACATAATTGCTGATCCAGCGGTTTAAAAAATCTTCGGCATTCTTTCGGGTCATGAAACTGCCGATCTTATCGCGCATCATGGACTTCAGATAGTGCGCGAACCTCGAGACGGCAAGGATGTACTGAAGTTGTGAAGAAAGACGCGCATTGGCATTGGCGGCATCCGAATCGTAGACCTTGGGTTTATTAGCCGTCTGTGTGCTGAAAAAGGCCGCGTAATCGCTGCCCTTGCAGTGCACGAGCGGGATAAAGCCCAGATCTGCGAGCTCCTTTTCACGCCTGTCCGTAATCGCGATCTCAGTGGGGCATTTGAGGGCGACATCCCCCTCGTCCGTCTTGAACGTATGGACCGGGAGGCCCTGAACCAGACCGCCCCCCTCCACACCCCGAATGGCTGCGCACCAGTGGTATTTGGCAAAGGCCTCGGTCAATCGGCTGCCGAGGGCATAGGCCGCGTTGCCCCACAGATATTGCTTGTGGGTTGTGCCATCCACCTGTTCCTCAAAATCAAATGCCTCTACCGGCACATTTTCCCGCCCGTAGGGAAGACGCATAAGGATGTGAGGCATGGCCAGGGCGACATAGCGCGAATCCTCCGATTCCCGGAACGCCTTCCATTTGGCATATTCCACGCTTTGAAAGATCTTGGCCATATCCCGCGGCTCACCGAGTTCGGTGAAGCCGTCAAAATTAAAAAGCTGTGGTGCCGCCGCTGAAATAAACGGGGCGTGGGCGGCGGCCGCCACCTGTGAGATCTTTTCCAGCAGAGCCAGGTCCTGCGGGTGGTTGCTGAATTCGTAGTCTCCGATCATGGCCCCGTAGGATGCCCCTCCGAACATTCCGAATTCTTCTTCGTAGACCTTTTTGAAAAGAGCGGACTGGTCAAACTCGCTCGCTTTTTCCATATCCTTGAGTAAGTCCTTCTTGGACACGTTCATGACCCTGATTTTCAGTTTCTCGCCGGTTTCGCTTTTGTCCACCAGATATTGGAGCCCCCGCCAGGAGGCCTCCAGCCTCTGAAAATCCTCGTGGTGCATGACCTCGTTGAGCTGGACGGAGATGAGCTTGTCGATATCGCTGATTCTGGCATTGATCATGGCCTCTGTATTCTTGGAGACGGTTATGGCCCCTTCCATGATCTGGGAGACAAACTCCCCGATAACGTCTTTTGCCCACGCCTTCTGGCTCTCCTCCCGGGCAAGTCGCCCGTCCGCGATGATTCGGTCCAAGAGGCTCGTTTCTTTCATTTCTTCTACTGTCTTTGCGGCTTCCGGCTGGGCCTGCTCCTTGTTCTCAGCCATACGATCACCCCCGTTTACTCTTTAGTGGTTTCTTCTTCCTTTTTTAAACCGGCTTCCTTGCCCAGTTTTTCCAAGGATTCCGTGCTCGAAATAACGTCCTGGAGCAGTTCATCCAGTTTGTCATTGCCGTCCAGCCTGTTCAGGAGTTCGGAAAGTTTTTGTCTTGCCTCCACGAGTTTTTTCAATGGTGCAACCTGTTCAGCTACGCGTTCCGGGTGAAAATCCTCAAGGGACTTGAAACGGAGTTCAACGGCCATCTTGGTATCGTCGTCGGTGAGTCTATTGTCCACCCTGTAGGCGAGTCTGGGTTTCATGCCGGCCAGCACACTGTTGAAGTTATCCCGGTCGATTTCAACAAATTTTCTGTCCTTCAGCTTTGGCAAAGGTTCGTCGGGTTTCCCGGAGAAATCCCCCAAAACGCCGACAACAAAAGGGATTTCCTTCATCTCAATGGCATCCCCAACCTCCACGTCGTAGGTGATCTGGACTCTTGGGGATCTTACCCTATCAAGGGTGTGCTGCAGACTTTCCTTGGCCATGTTCATCCTCCTTTTTTTATTTCACAAAGATTCAACCTACTCAAAAAACCAGACGATTGATGACTGATGAACAGGTATCAATCATTATATTCCATCGCCCTTGTAACGTCCAGGGTGCAAATTCTCGTCCGCAACCCTCTGGCGCGATCACGGTCTTCCTCCGTGGCGTCATCGGCAATCAGGCATTGAAAGAGCGTATCGAGCACCTCAGCAATCCAGATGGGCGATTCCCAACGCTCGAGCTGCAGCTCCCCTATCAGGGCATTGAGTTCTTCGGCTATAGGCCTTGCAAGGTCAGGTCGGTTGGCTTCAAGGCAGAGTTTGGCCGTAAGGAGCCTGAAGTTCGTTCTCTCACGTGTAGATTGAGCGCTGCAGGTGGCACCCAACAATTGCTCCAGGGCCTGCTTGATACCTCCACTCTCCAGTTTTCGAAGTGCATCCTGCCAAACCGCTTCTTCAATCCCGCCGGAACCAAGGAACCGGTTGACACGGTAAGTTTTCACGAAAAAGGTGGATCGGGCCTCGAAGGCACCGGCTTCATCCCGGAGGGGTGGCGCCTCACTGACAGGTGTTTCTTCGACATGTATCGGTTCAAGGGCTTCTTCCACGGTATCGGTTGGGATATCCGGCTCTTCATCAATTTTTTCTTTCAGGATTCTCGAAATGAGCCGCCCGCAGTCTTCAAGTGAGGCCCTCAACTCCGCCAACCTGGGGGCCGACCGACCGAACCGCTCGTCCACCGTTTGGTCAAACTTCTCAAACTCCTCCGTACACCGGTTCAAGATCCGGGACAGTGCGACATAAAAGGCCCTGGAAGTGAAGGCCACCGCAGCATCAAATTCCTCGGCCGTCAGTTTCCCTTCAGCGATCAATTCGTCCCGCGCGTTTTTCTTGTCCTCGTCTACGTCACCGTATTGGTTGCGGGCATCGGATTCATAACCCACCTGGCGGGATTCCTGCCAATTTATCCAGGAATGCCCCGGCCCCGCCTGGTTGTCCGTGACGGGAATCTGTTTGACGCTGATCCAGAGCTTGTCGTTGAGGAATTCAACCGGGGCGGCCCGGAAATCGAAGTCGTCTTCCTCGATCTGCGGATAGAGATGCTCCCAGTAATCCCTCAGAAGGCCGTTAAGGATCTTGAGCCCCGCATGCAGTCCCTCAAAACCTTCGGTGCGGGCCAGGGCCTCCGCGAGCCAGACGGCGATCTGCAGGTCTTTGGTCTTTTTGGTGAGGGCGTCGACGGCTATGGTGATCACCCTGTCCCAGTCCGAGGTCTTGATCTCACGATCCCAATCCCCCCGATCAAAGGGGTCGTCGGCCCTCCTCGCCTCCTTGATTTCATCATAGATGGGGGTATAGCGAAGGTCTTCACCGGCCGGATTGTCCCCCGGAATCGGGCTCAATATCAGATCAATATCAATTTCCCGCTTCATTTTCATCCCCACTTGTAAAGGGTTCCAATAGAATCTCCCGGATTTCCAGAAGGGCCACCTCCTCCTCACCTATCTCAAAGACATGCTGTCCCATACCTTTTGAAAAGGATCCACCGAGAGGGTTCCAATCCGTCATCCTGCCCAGCTTCACGCGATCATCTTCGTGGTGAAAAGAGTTTGGATAGAGCACGGGCAGATAGCAGTTCAAAGCGAGCCCCTCACGACACGTGATCCTGCAGGAGGACCAGAGGAGATCAAAGAGCGAGCCTGGGGGAGAGATAACGATTTCCAGGATGCTCTCCAGGGGAATCCACACATATCGCTCGTGCACGATCGCTTCGAGGAAAAGGGACAGAAAGGCGTCCGTATCCCTGAAACCGCAAAAGGGTCTCCCGTTTACGGTTCCGGACAGGGCCGGGCGCTCACGCTCTATTTTCCTGTAAAGCTCTCCCGCCTCCTGAACCTTCTTTTCCATCAGTTTCTGCCATACCGCAAAGTATTGCTCGATGTAGGGCGGCATCCCCGGAAGGAATGAAGGACGGCGTTTGAGGGCGGTGACCTCCTGCCGTTCTCTTTCCCCCTGGAGGATGTTTTTAAAGACCTGCACACCGGTCTCCCTCCTCGAATCCAGGGCCGCTATGGTGTCGAGTTGCCGTTCCGCCTTGTCCCATTCTCCGTAAAGGGCCAGGACCTGAAAAAGAAGGGTCCGCTTTCCCGTATCACCCGGCGCTGATTTGACCTCCGCGACAAGTTGTTTTCGAGCTTCCGGCAGTTTGCCCGCCTTGATGAAATCTATCGAACTGATCATGAATAAGACCCTTCCGTCTCTTTTTCCGTATGAATTCAGCCCTTTCCAATAACTGTGTGGAAATCATGATTTCCTTTCGAATCTTTCAAAGGGCTAAAATGTTACGGCTTTCGAAAATTACCCCATGACGCAGGGACCATGGCCCAAATTGCCGGGCTCTTTCAAACGGCTAAACCCATAACTTTTTTCGACCTCTGCGCGAGATATTTGTGGCCGTGCGCCGGCCTTTTTCTGAAACCGCCCAGCTTGAAAAATTTAAACCGACCAGAGTGTCACGAAATCCTCCGGTGCCAGGGCCCTCATGAACACCGAAAGGTAGGCCTGATTCGGCCCTCCGCCCATAAAAACTGCATTGGGAATCGTCCCGAGCCGCGATTTGAGATGGAAGTGCCAGAGATTGATCAGGGCCGATTGTTCCCGGAAGGTTTGCGCCCCCAGGGTAACCAGGAGATGACCCCGCTCAATCAGACCCCCAGCCTTTTCCTCTACTTCAGGAACCTCCGCCATGGAGGGTTTTTTTCCAGGGATAAGGCCCTCCTGCCGTGACTCATCTCTCACCTTGACCAACTCAGGCCACTTTGCGTAGGGCCTTTTCAGGAGCCGCAGATCCTCCTTAAATGCCTCAAGGTCCCGATGCCTCTTGGCGGCGACGTACTCCGCCTGGCTCCAGATCCCTTCACAGGCCAGGGGCACGAGGTCCCAGTGGTCCTCCCATCCCTTCACGGTGCCGGCCCCCATGAGAAAGAGGGGGTAGGGTCGCCCAATGAGATCGCAGCTGTCTTTGACCAACCCCGATACCAGCATGTGCTTTCTGACGCCCCGCGCCCAGAACCGCCAGGAACGGGCCGTGCCCGGAACAACCCCCTTCTTAGAGAGAATGCCGTAACCCTTTTCAGCCCACTCCGAGAGGGCACGCTGAAGGGGCTGTCCCCTGTCCAGGGAAAAAAAATCCCGGGCCGCCGGGTGCTTGCCATGAGCCACCCATTGCCAGTCGTTTTCGGATCTTATTCTTCCCAGCATTTCACGATCTTCATCGGCACACTTCCAGGACCCGCGCTCCGGAGTCCAAGGACGGGGGTGTGCCCCCCAAAGTCATACCGCACCTTGATGTATCTGATTCCCAGGCCTTGCAGGGCATTCTCTTCGTTGGGGAATTCCTTGGGGTAAAAGACCCTCTGCCCTGTGCGAAAATCCGCAAGAAAGGCCGGAAAGGCCTGCCCTCCGGTATATTTCTTGGTCAACACAATATCCCCCACATCGATCCGCAGGATCACGTCGCCGCAGGTGGCGGCCGACCATTTGAAGGTCTTTTTCTGGGGGTATTGAAAATTCTCCAGCAGAAAGGTCCCATCGGCGCACTGCAACTCCAGGTGGGTCGCATGGGGCTTTATCCGGGCCTCCGGATTGGCGTCCGTCGGCAACCCCTTGACAGAGACGGGATAACTGACGTCCGCCCGGGCCAGTCTGCCGGCGGCAACGCCCTTTTGCATAAAGGAAAGGAATGAGGGCTCAAAGGGGATCTGCGCGCCCAGGACCTGCTTGGCATAGTAACCCTTCTGCAGGCTGCGGCTCAAAAAGGGTTCGGCGGGACCCTTCAGAAACTTCAGGGCATATCCGTTCTCTCCCAAAAGGATTTTCTGAACGCTCGCCCTGTCGGGAAGTCCCTCGATCTCAACCAGGACCTGCTTCTCCCAGAGTGCCTGCAGTTGGCAGGCGCATTCCCCCAGGACAAAGGTCCAGAAGTATTCGAAGGGCCCCTTGATCAGGCCCCAGAAGACCGCTTCATCCGCTTTACCTGAGTCCATTTGCGCCTTGATCTGGAAGACGGCCTGTTCAGCCCCCATGAAGGGAGACGTTTCCCCGGCGGAATCTCCTCCAAAGACCTGAGAGACCGCTTCAAAGGCCGCCTTTCTGGATCCTGCCGCGGCAGTCATCTCTTCGAGCAGTTTTCGATATCCGCTGTAGGCCTTTCCGGCCCTCAGTCGTCTCTCGACCATATCCTCCTGCGGGAGCTTACCGAACTTCCGCCCCAATTTGCCGATGAGCTGTTCTCCCTTCTGAGTCGCCTTGCCCAAGACGGAGGTATTGTCAAAGGCGGCCAGGGCGGCGGCCTCCGCCTTAACCTCCTGGTACTCGAAAACAAGGCCAAACCACCCGGGATCGCCTTCACTTTCTCCCAGGGGCTCCAGCTCCTGGGCCATCCTGTCCAAAAGCGCAAAATAAGGCCCTTGGTCTGTCGCCATCTTGTGGATCATTTGACGACGGCCTTCTACGCCGACAAGGCGTTCCGCCCCCTTTGAAAAGCCGGAGGCAAAGGCCTCCCACTTTTCGAGATACGCCGTGCGATACCATTTGCCGAAGTCCAATTTCTGGCGGGCGATGAGCGTGGAGCCGGGATCAGGCAGGGCCCCTTCCAATTCCTTCAAAAGGCCCTCGATTTCTTCCTTACCGGCCCGGGTAAATGCCGGCTCGACAGTCTCGGCCTCTGAAACCGAAACGCTTCCTCCCCAGAAATCCTCCAGCGTCACCGCTGAAAGAAATTCCCGGCTGTTGGCCCAGGCCACGAGCCAATTCAGCTCGTCCCTTTTCTGGAGAAGGGCGTGCCTGAGCCATCCCTGAAGATCCACCATTTCCGTCCTGATCCTGCCTGAATCGCGGCTCCAGATCAGGTAGTGAAAATAGGACAGGGACACCATCTCATTCAACTCAGGGATCATCGCCTGATCCGACTGTAGAATAAGGGGCTCGAAGGGAACGGCCGGCATTGACTTGAGCCTTTCCAGATCCCCTGTCTCGAGGCGCAAATTCAGGAGATTGATGCGCCGCACCAGGTGCGCGATGTGTCGGCTCAGGGGCTCGTCAGGGGTCATGTCCGAGAAATTTGCGATTCGTGCAGCCAGCTTCTCGTCCAGGGGGGCAAGAAAGTCCTTGAATGCCTGGACATACTTCGCCTTGAGGCCGATCTCCACCTCCTGGCTTTCGTTTAAGCCGAACCGGGGCATCCACCACTGCCGGTTGGCCTTCTCGACCTCCAGGACGGCCTTGCGAAAACGGTCCAGAGAGACCACGTCCCTCAAGACCTCCCCCCGAAGGGCCGGCGAACTCCGAAATTCGTGTGAGACCTGCCGCAGCGTTTTCAGATTCTTCACAAAGGAAAAGCTCATAAGCCCGCAAACGGCCAAAATGAGGGCCACCCAGGATGTCAAGCCCAGGTTGCGTGTCAGGCGCCCCCACTGCAGGGCCTTCTGGGTAGGGGTGAAGATGCCCCTGTCCCTGGGGAGGATGCGGGCAAAAAAATCATGAAGAAACAGGCCCTTGTTGGTTCCGGGCAGGACCTCTTTTTCCTCGATCAATCCCAGGGTCTTTAGGAAGTGGGAGTAGGGGGCGCCTTCCTGCCGGCCGCTGCTGAAATAGAGGCCCCTCAGGATGGGAGTCTCCTGATAGGGATTTTCCTGAAAGGCGCCTGCGACGAAGGCATCGAGTCCGGCCTTCAGTTTTTCGAACTCCTCCGGAAAGAGCAGGAGGCCAGGATCTAGGATTTCACCTCCCGAGTCTTCCACCAAGAAGAGTCGGATGTCTCTCAGACGTTCGCCGAGGGCCTCAAGGGCACGCCCTTCGAAGGCGAGGGCGTCCCTGGTGAAGTGATGGTTGATAAAACCCATGGCCTGGGAAAGGCCGCCTTCAGGGACCCGATCGCAGAACTGGGTCATCCCCTGGATCAGATCGCACTTGGTCACCATCAGGTAAACGGGGAATTTGGCCCCCAGCGCCAGCATCAATTCGTCGATCCGGCGTCGAATGCTCAGCCTGTCCTGTTTCAGGGAATCAGGCCCGCCTTCGAGCAACTTGTCGGCCGGGACCGTGATGATGAGACCGTTCAGGGGTTCCCTTTTCCTGTATCTTCTCAGGAGATTAAGAAATCTCTGCCATTCCTCCTTGTCCTGGCCTTCATCCACGGGGATGGCGTACCTGCCTGCCGTATCAATGATCACGGCCTTTTCAAAGAACCACCAGTCGCAGTTTTTCGTCCCGGAGATCCCGGAGGCCTGCGTGGCCTCCGCGAACGGGGAAGAGAGTCGGGCCTCCTTGATGGCCGTGGTCTTTCCCGACCCGCTCTCCCCCATGACCAGGTACCAGGGAAGGACATACAGGGGGTTGCCTTGCTTTTTCAGGTGAGAACGTCTCAGGGTCTCTATGGCCTCTTTCCATCGATCCTGGAGTTCCTTCGAACGCTCTCTCTCCTTATCACTGAGGCCCCTGAGGCGGGCCTCGTCCTGCTCCACGACCTGGTTCACAAAGCGTTGTTCCCGCCTACGCAGCCAGATCTTTTTGAGAAAGAGGATACCGACGGCCACCCCCACAAGGCCCAGCAGGATAAAGAGACCGGTCCACCAGGGCCAATCGAGGCTCCAGACGACTCCGATAACCAAGAGAACAAGGAGAACAAGGCTGATCACTATGAGACAGATCTTGGCGATTTTTTTCAACATACCGATCACTTAAGGTAAGGATTTCAGGAAAGTTTCACCCAGGTTGTGTAAAATAAAACGATAGATCCAGAATAACATCCCGAAAAAGGCGACCGGTCCCAACAGAAAAATCAGGGTTGGTACGTCGAATCGAAAACCCCTTTTTTCCCTTTCCCCTTTCTCGTCGTCCGTGGGATAGGCCTCTGGAAACAACTCGGACCTGTCAAGAGACGGGAGCCCCCCCGAGGTGCCCGTAAGGGCCTTCAAATTCGAGGCCTTCAGTTGTTCCAGGAGATACTTATCCTCCTGATTTCCGTAACGCCCCTTAAAACCCATGGCAAGGCAGAGGTAATAGACCTCCCTGACATCCCTTTGCTGAATGCCCAGGGTGTTCAGTCGCTCAAAAAAGCCTTCGCCTGCATCGGTCGTCTGGTAAAAGAGGCGTTGAAGCTGCTCCCTCTGCCAGGCCTCCCTGTCCTTCCACGAAGACGTGAGGATGGCCTCGTCTATCCAGGCGCAGATCGCGAAACGGGCCAGGTCATAGTCCGCATGGGAAAGACCGTCATTCTTGACGGACTCCCGGCTGGCGGACAGAAGCCGGTGAATATCCGCCTTCACCTGCTCATAGGGCGGTTGCTTTCGATCCACGCCCTTCAGGAAATAGGCCACATAGGCGATCAGTTCCGAAAAACAATCCGTCAATCGCATGCCTAACCCCTCCCTACGACCATGAGTTCCACCTTGAAGTCCTCCGGTGCGGCGTCCCAGTAAAGGGCCATGTTGCGGTCTTTTTCGATCTGCGCCCACTGTTTGCTGTGGTGGTCGATCCGGAAATAGACGGAGCGGGTCCGCCTGGGGAGTTCCTGTGGGGGAACCTTTTGGTGTTCAAGCCCCGTGCCGGGAAGGGCCCTGGCGATGAGTATGGGCAGGGAGACACGGGATCCCAACTTGGCAATACCCTGCAGGGCCGAAATCACGGATGCCTCTTCAGCCTCGGTCTCGACAACGAGAAAATACCGGTTGTGCCCCTCGAACATGGTTGGGGGGAGTGCGGCGGTAAAATAAGTTCCATCGAAAAGGAGAGGGATCACGTACTCAGGCCCTGCCGTGATCTCATCCAGGAGGCGGGTAATAAGGGCCTGGGCGGCCGGGAAGCACGCGCCGAGGTCCTCGTGATCATATTTGCCTATAAACGAAGTTCCGTCCTCGCCCTGCCCCAACACGTTGACCTCAGTCGAGAAAGAAGAAAGCTCACCGATCAGCCGCCTGAGGAGTCCATAAGCCGCCCAAGGGTGCGGGGCGGCTTCAGTGAGATGAAAGAGGAGGGGGACATATCGATTCAGGGACCTCAGGGCCAGGAGATAGACCATGTCCCGAGTTCCGAATTCCGCCGTTTGGATGCCCCTTTGGGCCTTGTGTTCCTCGAGCCGGCGGCTTCGCCCCGCGACCTGGTCCCGAACCTCCTTCAGTATATTATAGAGGGCCGGGCAACTGCGGATAGTCAGCGCGGGCGGAATGAAATTCTCCGAAGGTCTGATCTCATCTCCGTGCCTTTGCAGCCGGATCAGGGGAAGCAGAAGATAGTCACTCAAACTTTCTTTTTCCGTCTCCCAGCATATTTTGAGGACATGGTTGAGTCTCTTTATTTCAGCACTCGGCCCCCCTTCATGGAGATCCCTCACTTCTTCAGGCGCCGGGGTCGTCACAAAACGGGTGGTCACCTCAGCGAGGCCTTCCAATTTGGGCAGGACGGTGACATTTTCTCCGGTATTGTTCCATTTTTTCAACCCCAGATAGACCGTGAAGGGACGGTCCCCTTCGATCCAGGCCTCGTCAAAGGAGCGGTCTTCAAGGACCGCGTTGCCCGGCAGCGTCACATGAGTCCCGTCCTGGAACAGGAATTCACCACTGGTGAGGCTGATCGCCCGGGTGGCCAGGGACGCCTCCGAGATCTCCACTTCGCCCACACCCCAAAAATGGGGCTGCGCGAACTTGTAAAAGGGGATTAACAGAGTCCGGGAATGAACATCCGTCAACTGAAAGTGCTGGGGTTGTAAGAAGAGGCCTTGATGCCAGAATACAGGTCGTTGGTCGTTCACCGTTATTATCCCGCCGATTTTGATGTTCGTGAATGTTGCACACCGTGCCCCGGTCTATGGGGCGGTCCCGGGCCTGATGTTTTCCCTTCCAGGCCGAGGCCCTGTAACTTCTCTCGGACTATTCCTCCGCGGCTTTCGGAGTCCCGCCATCCTGAATCCGCTGCGGTCCCATGAGGAGTTCCGCCTCCAGGACCCCGGGTTTCAAGACCTTGGATGAGGAAAATGCACCCCTCTTCTCCTCAACGACCGGAACCTTGAAAAGCCTTGTGACGTGTTCCTTTTCTATCCGATAATACCCGGCCGCCAGCCCCACATATTTCGTTCCTTCCGCCCGATCCAGGATACTCGTTGTGTCCTGCCCGGGTTGTACGATAAGCCGTTTGGCATTTGTCACGCTGGCATCAAAACGCTGGCATTCGAGCAGCGTGTAGAGTCCATCCTTTTCTCCGGCCAGTTGGTTGAAGGCATTGGGATCGCTGAGTTGATAGACGCAAATCAGGAGGGTGTGAGGGCTCCCCTGATAGGTGTTCAATTGCGAATCGGCCCTGAACCGGAATCGGATGCCGTCTTTTCCAAAGTCATACTGGGGCGGTGCAGGGGGGGCTCCTGCGCAGGAAACCATAACAAAGAGACTGCAAAACAACAACGACAACACGGCTAAGGGACTTTTCATCGCCTTCCTCCCTTTTCGGAATATAGTTTTTGACAGATTCTCTCAAACTCTCTCAAGAGGGCGTCTAAAAGGAGCCCCGACTCGAGCCAGTTTTCGAGGGTCCGGTGCTTTTCTTCAAAGGTTTCGAACATCGCCGCCTTCCGCAGAGGGCCGAACCTCAACCCACTCCCGACGGCCTCTTCAAGGGCCTTTGGGCTCAGTTCTCTCAGGATTTCCTTCATCTTGGTGTAGGCCGCATCCTTGTATGCCTGGTGACCGATGGAAAATGCCTCCTTTATGCGTGCGAGGTAATCTTCAAGAGACTTGTTTTCGGTCGCCTTCTCTTGCTCCAAACGGGAACCGATGAAATAACGAATAGTCTCCGTGCCGGAGGTCCTGCCCAGAAGGGTGGCGCTGATACCGCCCACCAGTTCGTTTAGTGAGTCGAAGACCGTGTTCAATGAGCCGGCCAACCTCTCCACGATTTCCTCCGTAGAGCAATCCGTATCCTCGATCCGTTTCCCAAGGAGGAGAGAAAACAGCTCGGAAAGACGGACTGAACCGGGATCCCGCCTCAAATACAAGGGCGGTTCCTCATTCGAGAACGCCTGAATAAGTCGCTCCACAAGGGCCTCTTTTTCTTCCAGGGGAAGGCCCCGTGTCGCACCCCCGAGGATCTCCTCGATCATGCCTTCGGCTCCCTCGGAAGGGTTCCCCCGGTAGATCCGCCTGATTTCTCCGCTCAGGGACTCCAATGATGTCTTATCCCTCATCGTCCTTTTCCCTGGACTTCCTTTCAAGTTCCTCAAGGCTTATGATAGTCGTCTCCTCCAAGGGTTCAGGCCCTGTCTCCGGCCCGGGGGAATCGCCGGCCAGCGGCTCCTGCGGGGTTTTTTCCTCCGTCTCCCCGGGGAGATCTTCTCCGTGTCCTTTTCCGGGGAAATCTTCGGAAGCCCTGGACTCCAGGGCATTCAAGGAGACTATCGTCGTCTTTTCGAGGGGCTGTTCCGTGTCCTGCGGAGACACGGCTTCTCCACCCGGGCTCACTTCCGCAAAGGATACAGGGGCTCTTTCCTGAGCGGCATCCATTGCGGCCTCGGCGGCCGTGGTCTCCGGCCTCACGCGCCATCGCTCCAGGATCTTCGTCAAAATCCCCCGGATGGCCTCATTCTCAATAGCTCGGGCCTCTACCTGCTCATCCGATACCGCATCTTCTTCGAACAGGCGCCGCTTCACGCTCCGGGCCAGATCAGTCAATTTGGTAAGGAATGAGGCCCTGCTCCAGTCTGATTCCTGGTGGAAACCGGCCCTCAGGACGGACCAGCACAGACCGAGGGCCTCTCTCCATGGACTGCAAACGCCCTGGGTGACGCGCTTTCCTTCGGGATCCCAAAAGATATTTTCGGGCGAAAGGAGACCATCGAGACTCTCCGGAAAAGACGGGGTCTCAGAAGACGCGCCCGCTGATTGCACTACTTTTAAAAGTCCCGAGAGGTGGCGATGAAGCTCTCCGGCCCCGTATCGCCGATTCGTGACGAGGGTCTGGAAACCCATCAACCCCAGCGCATACAGGCCGTGAGAAACGGGGGTTCCCGGAGGAGGGGACTCTTCCAATGACGCGGCGGCTATATCGACCGGGCACGCCGTGAAATGCCAGTAGCTTGGAAGGAGGCCGGCCGTTGCTTCCAGATGGATCCAAAAGTGATCCAGGGACCAAACCAGGGCCGGGTGCCGCTGGAAATCCGGCATCAAGGGATAGCTCTCGAAAACCTGTGCCAGGAAGCACAACTTGAGATATAAGATCTCCAGGAACCCCTTGTCGTCCCGGTCGAAAAAGAAGGGGGATCCGGCCTGGATCTGAGGTTTGACGGCCCTCAGGCAGACCGCCCGGCCCGTTTCCTGACGGGACTCCAGTTCACTTTCCACTTCATCGGGGTGGGCCCCGGAAACCAGGGCCAGGAAATCAAGGGCATGAAGGGACATGGCCCTTAATATGAGCATATGAAAGGGATAAAAGGAAAAGGGTGTAATCCTTGAGAGGGCCGGCCCGTCCGGTTGGTGGCACGCCTCGCTGTCGGGGCACCCGAAGCACGGCCAGGAATCGACCTCCGGGCGATTGCCCAGCAGGCGGCGAAACCCCCTGACCAGATCCCATCTGTCCCTGAGCGTCGGAGGGTCCCGTTCCTCCAGTTCACAGGCGTAAAAGTCAGCAGGCCTTCCCGAGACATAGCAATCGGGGCAGTACAGATAGCGCCTCAGGGTTGAAGAATAGGGCTGGAGCCCCGATGCCCTCAAGACATCATCCCGATAGCATTGCTCCAGGGGCGCTCCACAGGCAGGGCAGGGAGGATGAAAAAAACGTTCCTTGTGCTTGCAGTAAAAGAGAGAACGCCAGGGCACGGGGGTGTTGTCTTGGCCGATCTGCTCCGAAAACAGAATGACCCGGGACTGCTCTTTCACACTCGAATAGAACACGAAGGCCTTCTCCCAGAAGGTATCGACATCCCTATTGTTGAGGGACCACAATAGATTTGACTTCAGCTGATAACGATCTCTTTGAACCAGCAGGAACAGACGTTGGACCCGGCTGGCTGCGTCTGTCAGGCACTGGGCCTCGAATATGCGGGACAGGGGTCCGGAATCACTCAAGGACAGGAAGGGGGTATGGGAAGTTCGCGAGGCCTCTGCATCGAAGGGCCTGAGAGAGATCTTTAAATGGATCCTGGCTGCGTTGTCGAGATAGGGGATAAGGGAATGTGATACAATTTCATTCTGCACGCCGATATTATTCCCCCTTTTTCCAGGAACGCCTCGGAAACCGCGCCAGGGCCCCGGATTTTCGTAAAGGCATTGAACTGATGAAGCCTAGCATTATCGGCGCGATCAGTCAATAACCATTTAACATTTATGCGCTTTTCCCATCAAGCTTGACCTCTTTCCCTGACGCTCGACCTGCCGTGGTATAGTTTTCAAGTCAATGCCTCACCGGTGAGCGATACACGGGAATGGGTACTTGCTGAACCTTGCCGTAAAACAGGTTATCGAGAGGAGAAAGGCTGGCAGTCAGGAACGCTGAACAAAGGGGTTCGGGACCCCTCTGTTCCGGCGGGTTCGCCGCGAACACGGAGGACGTTCTTCGAGCCCGGCAAAAGGGGTTTAAAAAAAGCGGGTCCCGGTTCATGAGGCTCTCGGCCGTCCCGCCGGGACCGCGGCCAGTATGAGAAGGTATCCCGGGTACATGAGTCGATCATGAACCGCAGGGCGTGTCCGATTTACCCCTCTTCCGCAATGATTGAGGGGGTCCCCCCTCGCGAGCGCACTCATCTCTTCATGGGGACGCGGGGCGCGGAGCCGGGAAAAAACATGTCTCCTGTGCCGGGACCACCCCGCCCTGCTCCGCACGATGCAAACCGAACCTTATCGCCGGGGAAGCGCTTTAGCTCTTCATTATTTTCTCCAGGACCTTATTATAGGCCTCGTTAAGGTCTCCATCTCCCATATCCGCAAGTTCCTTCAGCCGGCCGGTGTCGCCGAAGACCACCATCCGCGGGTCCAACGGAATCTCGCCGAGGATCGGGATGTTCATGCTTTGCGCCGTCCTGGCGCCGCCCCCTGTGCCGAAGAGGTCAATCTGTTTCCCACAGTGGGGGCAGGACAGACCGCTCATGTTCTCCAGGATGCCGAGGATCTTCATGCCGACCTGCCGACAGAACGTGATGGATTTTCTTACGTCCGCAAGTGAAATCTCCTGCGGGGTTGTGACGATCAAGGCCTCCGCATCAGGAATGGTTTGGGCCACCGTCAGAGGCTCGTCTCCGGTCCCCGGAGGGGAATCGATAATGAGATAGTCCAAGTCACCCCATTCGATATCGGAAATAAACTGCTTGATTGCTCCGATTTTGAGCGGGCCCCTCCAGATGACGGCCGAATCCTTGTCTCCCAGGACCATTTCGAGGGAAACGGCTTTCAGGGTACCTGAAACGTCCACCGGTTTTACGGCATTCTCACCGACCACCTGCATGGTGCCGTTCGCCCCCAGGAGACGTGGGATGCTGGGTCCATGCAGATCCACGTCGAGGATACCCACACGGGAGCCGTTTTTGCTCAGAAGCAGGGCGAGATAGGCCGCCACGGTGCTCTTCCCCACACCGCCTTTGCCGCTCATGACGAGGATTTTACGTTTAATGCTCGTGAGCCTTTGTTTGATGATTTCCTCCTGGGCCTGTCTCTCCAGGTCTCCGGGTGTCTGTTGCTGTATGTCTACTAATTTCTCGTTCAATTTTTCCTGTCCTTTCCAGATAAAATCGCTCGGCGATTCTTCATAGCGCCCACCTTCGGTGGACTTTCAATACTTTTAGACTCCGTACCGGCCATGTCCGCGCAAACATAATAAATTGTAACTGTTCAGGTTGGTTAGGCTGTAGGCTAAAGGCTATTAGATTCCATCCAGAAGTACATGA
>JBMNCO010000166.1:0-45773 GCA_049366815.1 Desulfatiglandales bacterium
TACAATGCATTTTTAAACGGCCATTTCTAATACATTTTCACGAGGCCGCTGGCAGACTTCCCGTGGTCGTGACGGATCAGGGCGGCCCCCAGGAAAATGTCCTGCCTTCCAAGACGGGTCTTGTCGTTCCCGCAGGGGATTCGGATGCCTTTGCCGATGCCCTCTTGACCTTGATCGACCATCCCATGGAGCGACAATCCATGAAACGAAAGGCCAGGGAATATGTGGAGAAGCGATCATTCGAATCGGCCTTTCGGCAGCTCTGGGAAAGCTATAAGACCTTTCGCCCGGAAGAGGCCCCTGTCTCCTGTTCCCAAATGAACAACGGCGTCCGATGAAGCAGACCATCAGGTCCCTGAAACACATCAGACGCCCTGCTTATGCCCTACTGAAGCGAAGGGTCCCCGGGCAACTGGTCATTCAGTTCACGGACCGCTGCAATGCCCTCTGCCCCCAATGCGGCATGAGGATCCGAGAAACCTTCACCCGATCCAAGCTTTCAATCAGTGTTGTGAAACGGATCCTGGACTGCGCCGCCCAGCGGAATGTGAGCATCGTATCCTTTACCGGAGGAGAGCCCTTCCTCTATCTCGACGAGCTCGCCCTGCTCATTCAACGCGCTGGAGACCACGGTATTCCCTATATCCGCACAGGAACCAACGGCTTCCTTTTCATGAACGACTTCTTCTTTATCAATGCCAAGGAGGCGCAGACCTATCCCTGCGGATACAGGGGAGAAGAAACATTGGGTCTCTACGGGGATGCAGATTGGACACCCCCACCGGAAGGGAAGGCCTGCAGCCGTTGTGACTGAGAATGCTTTCGGGATCCATCTGAACACTTCGGCCCCCTGCTTGAGGCCCTTTCGAATCCAGTGGGGCTTTTCAGGGCAAACACCCGGCAATCCCTTTTCTTCCTTTGGAATAATCGGAGAGGAAGGTGACATGGTTTAACCCAATGATTTAAAGGATAAGAAACAAGACACCTTGTGGGTGGAAACTTCTTGCACGGAGTTCGCAACAATGCAAAAGATCGATATTATCGACACCAACGTGCTACAGCACAACCCGAACGCCATGTATGCCTTCGATGACACTCAGGTTGTCATCCCGTTGGCGGTAAACGAAAGAACTAGAACCGCTTTCAAACATCTCCTTACCAGCAGGCATAACATTTCCGCCATCGGGGCCCTCAAGGCCTCTTTGTAGCAGAATCGGCTCCATATGACGCATGGCCCTTACCCGAAACAATGCCGAAGGATCATAAACCCTTCCGGCCACCGCCCGGGAGGGAAGGCGTTTGGGGTTTGACTCAAACAAGGTATCTGCGTGGAGGAGAAGAATCTCCTGTTCCGGGTCTTCCCGGGCAATGGCCTCCAGATTTATCGGTTCATTGTCCACCATGGCGAAGACCCGGTATCCTGCGGCCCGAAACCGGTAAAGCCCATCAACCTTGCTGCTTGGAACGCTGTGATGCCAGCCCCCGCAGTTCATATGGAGGTGTTTCCCTCGGAACATAACCCCTTCGTCTCTTCCCAGATTATTCAGCGAATATAGCGTCGCCCTTCGCAAAGATTCAGGTCTTCCCGTATTCAGCCCTACAAAGGTTTTTCGCTGCCTCTGGAACCACCCGATCACCGCCATCACGCCGTCAAAGGCCCGATGCGAATTGACAATGGACGGGGTGGCCCAGTATTGCCCCTTGTACCATTCAAGGATGTCTTTCCTCCATAGCGCTGGGATGTCAAGCTCGGAGAGCAGATCCTCTATCCTGTTTTCGTGCAGCGTAATATCCAACGCCTCAAGATATCGGAAAAAACGGGATTGAAAATAACGATCAAAGCTTTTGAGGACATAGGCGATGGCATACCGCATGTCGACGACGGTGCCGTCCACATCGAATAGGATCATCAGCCTATCACCGGGGTAACGATCCCTCACCTCCTCATAGTGGATCACGAGACTTTCCATCCAGCCTTTCATTGATGTTTTCTCCCTTCTAGATTGGGGTTCAAAGCAGGGGAATTTCCAGATTCAGACACCATAAAGTCATTGATAGAGAACATCCCGGTCCCTGCTTGGCGCAACATACGCATTTCTGTGAATGGAATTATAGGAAACATCCTTAAATTATTGTGAGGGATGGACGAGTTTTTTGTTACGCCAGCCCTGAGAAGACATTTTCAACCTATAAGATGGAAGCACTTATTACCTTAAAAAGCATACCCTCAGGCCTTCAAGGCGCGGAAGCCAACACAAATGTAATAACAATTTACCAACTAAATAACGCCCTTCTAACATAAGAGTGCATAATGCATTCCTTAAGGTCTTTAACCCAAAGGAGGATAAGTCATGTCGAAGCATCACACCATTCTGACGGCACCACTTTCCATGGCCGGCAGGCAAAACAACCCCCTCAGCCATAAGATCATGGGACTTGCATCATTGTCTCTCGATAGACTGCTTCTGCTCCACGTTGTCAGAGGTTGCTACCAACACATTCCCCCATGTCGGGACGCCTTTCACTTCGTCGAAAAGGCCTTGGAAATACTCAATATCCAATATGTCCCCTGCAGTGAAGACACGGGAGCCGTACCCGGCTCAGGCCCGCTCATTGTGGTGGCCAACCACCCCTTCGGCGGCATCGACGGTCTGGTCCTGACCGCAATCCTGGCCCGTGTCCGGAAAGACATTCGCATCCTGGCCAACCTCTACCTGGGCGCCGTTCCTGAACTTCGCCCTATAGTGCTTGCCGTAGACCCCTTCGGAAAAAGCCGTTCGAAAAAGAAGAACATTGCATCCCTTGCAAAGGCCGTCCGCTGGGTTCGGAGCGGCGGCACGCTCCTAACCTTCCCGGCTGGCGAGGTTTCTCATTTTTCCGTTACGCGAAGGCGGATTGCGGATCCGGCCTGGAACGAAACCACCGGCCGTTTGGTCCACCTGACCGGGGCCTCTGTGCTTCCGGTCTACTTCAAGGGGGGAAACAGCCCCTTGTTTCAAGTAGCCGGATTGGTTCACCCGCGGCTTCGCACAGCCATGCTGCCCAGAGAGCTCCTCAAAAAAAGGCGTACACACGTGCAACTGAAAATCGGAAACCTGATTCCTTACAAGCGCCTCACCTGCTTTGAAGATCCTGGAAGCCTGACGACCTACCTGCGCTTTCGCACTTATCTCCTGGAAAAAACCTTCGAGGAAACCGACCACGGTCCAGGGAAAGTACTGAGATTTTCAGGCGAACACAGGAGCAGGCCGCGGCAAAGAGAGATGATCGCCCCCCGTAGGGACGCCTCCCTCCTTTGCCGTGAGATCGGCCGACTCCCCGTGGGACAAAGACTGGCCCAAAGCGATACACTCTCCGTCTATTATGCCCGGGCCCGGCAAATCCCCGAGACCCTCCACGAGATCGGGCGTCTGCGGGAGAAGGCCTTTCAGGCAGCGGGCGAGGGTACCGGTAAGGCCCTTGATCTTGACCGGTTTGATCAGACCTATATTCACCTGTTTCTCTGGAATAAAATGAAAAGGGACATCGCGGGTGCCTGTCGTCTCGGCCGGACCGACGAACTCCTGGCGCGCGAAGGCAAAAAGGGTCTTTACACCCACACCCTTTTCAGCTACCGCAATGCCTTTCTCAATGATATCGGTCCGTCCCTGGAGATGGGCCGCACCTTTGTACAGCCCGAATACCAGAAGAGTTACTCGGCCCTCCTGCTCCTCTGGAAGGGAATCGGTCGGTATGTGGTCGAGAATCCGCAGTACCGCATGCTGTTCGGGGCCGTCAGCATTACCAACGATTATCGGTCCTATTCCAGGCAACTCATGGTCACCTTTCTGAAGATTAAACACTCCCTTCCCCATCTCTCCAGAATGGTCAGACCGCGAAATCCCTACAGGCGCCCTTTTATGGGCCTGAAGGGCCGAACGCTCGGGCCCTGGGCAAATGACCTGGAAGAGGTGTCTTCCTGGATATCGGGGATTGAGTCGGACGGCAAAGGCCTTCCCATTCTCCTCAAGCAGTACTTAAAGCTGGGGGGAAAATTTATCAGCTTCAACCTGGATACCGCCTTTGGGAACGCACTGGACGGCCTCATCATCGTCGATCTCACGGTCGCGGACCCAAGGATCATGAAGCGCTATATGGGACCAGAAGGTCTGAACACGTTCCTGGAATATCATTCCAAGGCGGATGGTCAATCGGTTTCCCGGATTTATGATCTGCCACTTTGGGATTGCCCTGGGGGTCGGGATCTATTGCGGATAAGGACCTCCCTTTAAGGGCGGGTTCGAGATCCCGTTTTGCTGTCATGATAAAGCAATCCGGCGACCAAAGCGGTAAAGGGCGCCACAGTGACAAGTCCAAAGCTTCCGACCAAAATATTTAATATTTCAGCAGCCACAAACGGGGCGTTCAAAATATTTTGCGCTGGAAGTCCCTTGGCCATGAATAGCAGAAACATGGTGATGTGACTGCTCGAATAGGCCAGAAGAAGGGTGGTGGTCATGGTACCGATGACGGCCCTTCCCACACGCAGGCCGGATCGGATGTGCTCCAAAATACCGAGCTCAGGCTGCTTGCGCTTGATTTCGTCCATGCTGGCGGCAATATCCATGGCCAGATCCATGACGGCCCCGGAAGATGCGATGAACACGCTGGCGATGAAGATGTCCGTCAGACGGAGTGAATAATAGCCGGAGTAAAGAAGAGTCTCGGCAAAAGGACGCACGGCCCCGTGAAGGGCAAAGCTCCTGGTGAACCATACGGCCAACCCGCAGGTGAGTAAAACACCGAGCATGGACCCGGCGTAGGTGGCAATGCCGCGCCGGCTGAGGCCGCCCACGGAGAAGGTGATCACCGCGGTCAGCAGGGCGACGACACATAGCCCGGTGGCCAGTGGCGGAAGGCCCCGCAAAATGAGCGGAAAGAAGATCTTCCACAATATCATGGCCGCGAAAATAAAGGACAGCACCGCCTTCAGTCCCGTTGCCCCGGCAACGGCCAGGAGAAGCAGACCAAAGAGTCCGATAAGCGCCCATTGCAACCCCAGCCGGTAGTGGCCGCGAGCCAGGCCATGGCGAGGTTCACCGTCAACCGCATCGTATTCCACCAGTATGATTGCACCGGCTTCATAAAATTCATCGAATTCCATTTTCCCGGTGAGCATGTTGGTAATGGCCGTCTCACGGCCCTTGTGCGGACCGTCCAGCAACCGCACGGTGAGCAATTGCTCCTCGGTCTTGACCATGAGATTTTGACGCACGTGGCTGTTGTCCACGGCAGTGACCAGGCCCCGTGCGTGAAGTCCGCTCTTTGCCTGCGGAATTTTTGCCAGGTCCACAAATGCAAGACCCACGCAGACGCTCCCAATGATGAGAGAAAAGACCCACTCGCGTTTAAGATGCCACATTGCCCTATCCTTCCTGAAATCCAATAAAAAACGATGCCGCAGGAAAAACGGCACCGTTTGATGATCAAAAGCCTTCAGGTTTATATCTTGCTATTTGACGGTCGGCAGGGTCCCAACACCCATGACCGAAGCCAGCTTCTTGGCAATGTCGGTGTTGTCATAAAAGCCGGCAAACGCCTCGGCTCCGTCGCCCTGTGCGAAAATGGGGACCGGAACGCCGGTATGGGAGTAAGAGGTCCAGCCGATGCTCGCATTTTCGTTCAGGATGTGAGTAATGGTCACGATGAAGGGATCATAACCGCCGTAGAGGTAGGTGTTCTCGGCGTCGCTGTTGTCATTGGATCCGCACACGGATTGGTCATAGGAATCTTCCAGTTTTTCTTTCTGATAATCGTTCAGGGCGGCGTAATCCAGACCAAAGGCATCTTGTATCAATGTGCATAGTGCCGCGTCGTCTTCTACATCATTTTTGACCAGGTAACTCTTACCTTTACAAACCCTTTTGGCATTCTCGTTCTTATAATCACCCCACTGATTTTGTCCAAAGTAGGTAAAGCTGTATTTCTGACCCAGAAGGCGGTCGTAATAGGCGGTATAGCCGGTCGTGGCGTGACCGATGGTCATCCCGCCCGTCTCGTGATCACCTGTAACGACGATCAGTGTTTCATTCGGGTGTTCTTCCAGGAATGCCATGGCGACGCCAACGGCCGCATCAAAGTCCAGCATGTCGCCGATGGTGGCTACCGCGTCATTGGCATGGCAGGCCCAGTCAATCTTGCCGCCCTCCACCATAATGAAGAATCCAGAATCACTCGGCAGGCCGTATAGATTCTTTATGGCAACTTCGGTCATCTCAGCCAGTGAGAGATTATCGCTACCGGTATTGATTCTGTCGACATCATAGGGCATGGCAGCGGAGTCCTGCAACCAGGGGTTGATGCAAATGACCTTTTCAATGGGGTTATCTTTGAGCGCCATAATGGATCCGCGGTCATTAAGCACGATGTATTCAGCAGGCCTGGAAACTTTCAGGCCACCGCCGCCGAAAAACGCATACCCGCTCATCCCGAGTTGAATATCTATATTTGAATAGTCGTTACGGCTCGCTACACTGGCATAGTAAGCCGCCGGTGTGGCGTGGTCCAGGGACACGCTGGAGAGGATACCGACCTTCATGCCGGCTTCATGCGCAAGCTGGGCAATACTTTTGTAGCTGGTGGTCTTCGCATCGTCCATGCCGATGGTGCCGCTCACTGTTTTAAGGCCGCAGGCAAAGGCCGTTGCCGAAGAGGCGGAATCGGTCATCAGGGCATGGGCGTCGTAAGTGGTCTGCATGCCCGCCACGGCCATCTTGCTCATATTCAGGCGATTGTCCGCCAGCAACAGGTCTGCGGCTTCCCTGGCCGATCCACCGTTAACGGTCGTCAGGTAGGCCTCCGTGGCCTGGATCTGGGGGCTCGCCATCCCGTCTCCCAGGAAGAAGAATACATACTTGGGCCTGGCGTCGGCGGCCGTAGCAAAAAGCAGAATGGCCGCACCCATCATCATCGTTTGCACATACTTCTTGAATCTCATCACTTGCCTCCTTTATCATTCATCGCTTTCATTTCAATTGGTTATTGTTCCGCTCACACAGCACAAAAAAACATCCTGGAATCCTGGCATCACCTCCTCATTTTGTTCAATAAGACATTCAATGAAACCTGCTCATACACAGGCTTTTCGACCTTGACCTTTGTCTTCAGGTCCCTTAAAAAAAACACAACGTCCTCGCATTCAATATTCGTATGGGGATGCCACAAGCACGTCTTCATATATGAGCTTTGATTGTTCGAGGATTCTTTTGACTGGATTAGTGATTTGTTAAATGTGCGCGGAGGAGCAAATATTTTAGAGTGAAGAACTCGGCACAAATCAATAAAACCGCTTCCCCCTGGAATGATGCGTGGTGCAAAAGGCGGGAGGGTCGATGGGCGGCGGTGTAATCGACATCTCCTCATTTGCCTGTGGCGAGCCTGACATCCGCCACCATCCTTTACCGCATAACGCCGGCAGCAAACGCGGCGACCCCGCCTTTCCGAAGCTTTATCCAAATCATCCAACAAATCCGTCGTGGCCGGGTTTTGCCTCCGGTTTACTCAAGACGCTGCCTCGCGACAACGCCCTTTCCCTTGGCTGACAGTTCCGACCACTACGGCCTAGGGGACTTTCACCCTCAAGATCTGCACCATGCCTGGTACACATAAAAATCAGCGACCACCGCTTGAACGGTCGGTCGCTGACTGTATTGTCTTGGAGTTAAGCGCTCCTAGAAGTCAATCCTCCAGTAGACCCCGTAATAAGTCGTGTTCCCCTGATCTTTGGAGACTCCCGCGATCTTCTGATCCTTCTCATCGTAGTATTCTATTTCGGGGGTAATGGTGAATCCCTTGGCCACGGTGATGGGCATATTAATATAGAACATGGCGTTCTTATCTTCGTCCTTATCAAACCCGGGCCTTTCTCTTTTCAGCTTTCGCTGGCCGTAACCGGCCTCGACGCTGAGCATATCACTCACCTTGCAGCCGGCCACCAGGAACCAACCCATGGCGTCAATATCAGTAATGCTGTCACTTGCGGCATCGTAATAGGCATTCCACACCCAGTCTTTTTCGGTACCGTAATTCTTTTGATTCTGGGCGGTATAGATAATGCCTTTCAGATAGGCAGGCCCTAGATTCACCCTGGCATTGAGACCGATGACATGGGAATCGATACTGTATTCCCTATCTGTGGACGTATCCACCTCATCCGTTGTGTTGTATCCGCCAAAGACCATCATGGAAGCCGGCCCGAATTTGAAATCAAAGCTCGCCTCAAATTTGGGAAGGGTAATATCCGTGTCCCGTGTACCTTTTACGACCGTATCCGCCCCCTTGTCGCTCGGTTTAAGGGCTGCCATCTTCAGGGTCCCCACAGAGAAGGGGAAGGACAATTGCATCATGGGCGTCCGGGAGGTTGAAACAAAGTCGCCGTATTGGGTGGCAATCGTTCCACCCTCGAGGCTTACGTTGGAGATTTTGGCATAGCAGGGCACATAAGCCTGCCCGATAAGGAGCTCGCCCTTTCCGAAGTTCCATGCTCCCCACCACTGTCTGAGGGTCTCATTTTGGGTCCCGTTTCCTTTGTCCCGATCCCTGGGCCGAATTTCAACTTGTGCCTTAATATCTCCTGTCTTGAACTTGGCGCCGAAACGGCTGGAACCCATGTCCTGGTCCCAGAGGAGATCCGA
Source organism: Desulfatiglandales bacterium (assembly GCA_049366815.1). Lineage (GTDB taxonomy): Bacteria > Desulfobacterota > DSM-4660 > Desulfatiglandales > HGW-15 > CAYNYM01. Next base: position 8,673 of record JBMNCO010000166.1, read on the forward strand.
GTCGTCAAAATCCCCTCCCGCTTTTTCTTTTGACCTGTCTACCCACCAGGTATCCATCCGAACACTACCGTAGACCGTGACCAATTTATCCGACGCCTCCGCTGTCGTTATAAGAACACCGAGCAGGACACCCCAAACCAGAAAAAAAACCATGATCTTTCGCATAACTCATTCCTCCTTTTTAAATTGATTTTCCGAATGAATCTAAGGACCAAGACTGGATTGACCCCGTTAGCGTGCGGTTAGGTCCCTGCGAAAGATTTGTTAGATATTATTGAGGGGTGTATGGTGCTTTGCAGGACACTGCGTAATTTCGCTTTTCACGATAATGTCCGGTTAGACTTTTCCGCTGATGGATCGGGCGCTATTTTGAAGGTACCCAAGCTTTTGATGCGGTGATTCCCTGGTCAGATCATTCACTTCAATCTGATTATATCATTTCCAGGACGCCGCTGAACGATTTATCAAAGATCGATCCCCGTGTGATACCGGAACTGCCTTTCTCTTGACAGAGGGCCTTTTTATGGGTGACCCCTTTCCCATTACCGAGAGTCAAAAAAAATCAAAAACACATAATCTCCCTCATGAACTGGCAGGCCCGTTAGGCTTGATAGGGAACCAAGGCTCTAGGACCCGACCGGCATGGGTGCTCCTTGGAGGTTTCTTTGCTAAACCTATAAATATAGATTCATTTTAACAAAGGCCCCCGTGTCGCGATTACAGGATAACTTATTGTAATCGATACTTTTTCTCTTTGTTAAAACTCCGTCGTTTAACAAAGTAAAAAGCAAAGATCGAGCAATTTAACAATAATCCACTTGGACCCGTCAGCTGACAGGCGACCTACGAGGCATAAGTACAGGACGAACCAAGATTGATTGAAGCTGATAAGAAACTCCGACTTTATCGTGAGCAGTAACAGTACAGTCTTACTCTGTGAGCGAAATTCAATCGAACGTAACACTTTAGCCCTTTGAAAAATTCGAAAGGAAATCAATGCCCTGCTGGAACGGATCAATAAAGACTGGAACTTCTAATTTTATCGGTGGGGTCTTGAGTTTTTTTAAGAATATTGAAAGTAAGAAAGCCGTCGGGATAGAGTCGCCGCCGAGAGGCGGAGACGCGATGACAGGGTGACACGGAGAAGCGGTGATGAGCGGCATTAGGAATTTCAGATAAATTCGGGAGTATCAAAATGCCTCATAAGAATTACGCCCCGAATCGCTTTACACAAGTGCGAGAGACAGAATGGTCCGTTTCGTCCAAATTTAAACTAGAAAATTAAATATGGCCGCGATAACGGTTTGGAATGTTGCCCAGGATCTTAGAAGGCTCTATCAGCAGGGCCATGAAGACTTTTCCTGCGGTGCTGGTCACGGGGCCGAGACAGTCAGGGAAGACTACGCTCTTATACGAGAAGTTTTCAAAAACTCAGCAGTTCGTCTCACTCAAAAATCCGCAACCTAATATTTCCAGGGGCTGTTTGCGGTCCAAATGCGTTAAACGTTTGTCTATCGACAGCGGCACATCCCTGCACAGCGCATGAGCTCTTCCATCTTGATCCTTCTGCGTCCGCGGTAAAAGCGGACCGCCTCGACGACCGCATCAAGGCCGACCCGTTTGCGAAACCTGAAGCACTCTGAAAAAAAGATTTGTTTTCAATTGGAAAAATGATATAAATACCTTTTTTTGCCACAGGATTCGTTCCTGTGGTTTTTTATTTATTGAATAAGGGAAAAAATAACAATGATTTGCGCAAACAACATCACCCTCGCCTATGGCAAGAGGGTTCTTTTCAAAGACGTTAATATCAAGTTTACACCGGGCAATTGTTATGGACTCATCGGCGCCAACGGCGCAGGTAAGTCCACATTTCTGAAAGTTCTCGCCGGGGACATCGAGCCGGACTCCGGGACCGTCTCCGTGGGGTCACGGGAGCGCATCGCGGTTTTGAGGCAAGACCACTTTGCCTTTGACGAGGAGACAGTTTTAAACACCGTGATCATGGGTCATGAAAGGCTGTACACCGTTATGACGGAGAGGGATGCTCTCTATGCAAAGCCCGATTTTTCCGAAGAGGATGGAATCAGGTCAGGTGAGCTTGAGGCGGATTTCGCTGAGATGAACGGATATGAGGCGGAGTCTGAGGCGGCAATTCTGTTGAAGCGTCTGGGAATTATCGAGGAGATGTGCCACAAAAAGATGAAGGAACTCGAGGGCGGGGAAAAGGTGCGGGTGCTTCTTGCCCAGGCCCTGTTCGGGAATCCGGACGTCCTGCTTCTGGACGAGCCCACTAACAACCTGGACATCAAGTCCATTACCTGGCTTGAGGAGTTTCTCTACAGGTTTCAGAACACGGTAATCGTGGTATCGCACGACCGTCATTTCATGAACCAGGTGTGCACCCACATTGCAGACATCGATTTCGGTAGGATCTCGGTGTACGTGGGAAACTACGACTTCTGGTACCAGGCCAGCCAGCTTCACCTGAAACAGAAACAGGCGGAAAATAAGAAGACCTCCGACCGGGCCGATGAACTGAAGTCTTTTATTCAGCGGTTCAGTTCCAACGCCTCAAAATCGAAACAGGCCACTTCCCGAAAGAAGCTCCTAGAGAAACTTACCATTGAGGACATGCCGGTGTCGTCAAGAAAATACCCTTATATTCGCTTCAAGCCGGAACGACCCTGCGGTAACGTGATTCTTGAAGTGGAGGGACTCACCAAGACCATCGATGGCGAAAAGGTGCTGGACAACGTGAGTTTTAACGTGAGCGGCGGGGATAAGATCGCCTTTGTGGGCGGAAACAGCCTGGCCAAGACCACCCTCTTTCAAATCCTGGCCGGGGAGTTGGAACCGGATAGTGGTACTTTCCGCTGGGGCGTCACCATTTCCCACTCCTACTTTCCCAAGGAACACAGTGCCTATTTCAAAGGCGACCGGAACCTTGTCGAGTGGCTCATGCAGTTCTGCCCCCCCGAGGAGGGAGAGAACTATGCTCGATCCTTCTTGGGACGCATGCTCTTTTCCGGGGAAGAGGCTACTAAAAATATCAGCGTGCTTTCCGGAGGGGAAAAGGTTCGTTGCATGCTCTCAAGGATGATGCTCAGCGCATCCAATGTCCTGATACTGGATGAACCCACTAACCATCTCGACCTGGAATCGATCACGTCCTTAAATGACAGCCTGCTCAAATTCCAGGAAGTCATTCTTTTTACCTCCCACGACCACGAGTTCGTGAATACCTTGGTCAATCGGATTATAGAGATCGTCCCCGGCGGCGTCATCGATCGGTTCATGAATTTCGACGAGTATATTGAAAGCAAGGAAGTTGAGGAAACCCGGGAAGGTATGATCCGGATGGCCGCTTAAGTAAAAAGAAAAATAGATCGCCTTATGTGAGAGAAAATATGGACGACTGGTGTGATCAAAAAGATATTGTTCCTGATGGTGATCAAATTTATCGTTGCTCGAAATGCGGCAAAAGGCTTCGTCCCCGCAAAATATTCGGAAGCGATGGCGCGCTTGAAGGGTGGAGACTGCCGCCGCACAAGGTGAAGGGGCACAAGATCAGGGCAATTAAGGTCCGTCAGCGGAAAATACTAACCAATAAGTAAAGGGCGCAGCGTGACGGGCCGACGGGGCGACCGAGAGAGGCGAAGACGGGATTTTCCTGAAGATATTGCCAAGGATCAACGCCCCGCCCTATCACATCCTTCGGTAAAAAAGCAGGGTTTGCGGTGCGATGGATGAACGTCCCTTCTTTTTACCATCCTGTCGGCCCCGGAGCAACGTGAAGAGGCGTGATCACGGTTTATGTAAATAAAAACCTTAATTCAGGAGGCAATCATGGCCCCAAATACGTCGGAATGGATGAAAAAGATTCAGCGCCACAACCCGGAATTTGCAGACATGTACCATAGTATGAGTGAGAGAATATTGAGGGATGGGGCCATACCCGCCAAATACAAGATCCTCATGACAATGATTGTGGATGCCGTCGCAGGCCACCCCACGGGATGTGCTGCGCTTGCAGACCGTGCCCGCGCGGCTGGTGCGTCGGAAGCAGAAATCAATGAAGCGATTGAGGTGGCCTGTTTATTCGGCGGCACACCTGCCCTTGTGACCGCGACCAGTGCCCTGAGCCTGTAAGACAGAAGAGACGATCCCACCAGAAGATATGGACATATGATAAATTAAGGTCGTTCGGCCCGGTGCCACGCCATCATTGGGACGTATTGGGCCTCGGCAGGATTATCGAGAAGGTGCTTCCCCGGCCGAGGATGCTTTCCACCTCCACGCGCCCTTTATGCGCCTCGACGATATGCTTCACAATGGCGAGACCCAGACCCGTTCCCCCCATCTTACGGCTGCGCGCCTTGTCGACCCGGTAGAATCGCTCGAATATTCGGGGGAGGTGTTCCTTCTCGATGCCCCGTCCCTGGTCCCGGACACGGATGATCACCTCATGGTCGGTTCCCAGGGCCTCCACATGGACCGCACTTTCCTCGCCGCTGTACTTGACGGCATTGTCCAGGAGATTGGCCACGGCCTGTTCGAGGAGAGGGGGGTCTATCAGGGCCGTCATGTCCGGGGGACAGGAGAGCTCAATGGCGATCTTCTTTTCTTCGGCCCGGCCCTCGCAGATCTGGACAGCCGTCTGGAGGACCGTCTGGAGCCGGCCTTCCGACAAGAGGATCTCCTCCCGTTCCGCCTCCTGCTCGATCCGGGAAAGGCTCATGAGGTCCTCCACGATGGCCTCGAGGCGATGGACATGCTTATGGATGATGCCCAGGAAGCGCTCGGTCTCTTCAGGCGTCCTTTCACCGCTGTCCCGGAGGGTCTCTACGAACCCCCTGATGGCAGTTATGGGCGTCTTGATCTCATGGGACACGTTGGCCACAAAGTCCTTGCGGATGTTCTCGAGCCTGCGCAGCCGGGTCACGTCGTTAAGCACTATCAGGGCACCCGCCCTCATTCCTTTGCCGTCCACCAGGACCATGCCGCACCCGCTCAGGACCCTTTCATCCCTTGAGTAGACGAGGATATCCTCCTCTACGGGTTCACCACTGGAGAGGGCCGTTTTCACGAAGGCCTGCAGTTCCGGGTTCCGCACCACCTCCTGGATGCTACGGCCCTGGGCCTCTTCCCGGCGGCACCCGAAGATCCCGGCGGCGGCGTCATTCATAACTATCACGTGCTCCTCCAAGTCCACCCCGATCACACCCTCCACCATGCTGCTGAGGACCGCTTCGAGTTCCCCGCGCTGGCGGATCACGGTAGACATGCGCTCGCTGAGCTGGCCGGCCATCTGGTTCATGGCCACAGCCAGTCCCCGCATCTCCTCCGTACCGGGCACCGGCAGGCGATGATCCAGCCTCCCCCTGGCAAACCTTTCCGCCCCCCTTTTCATCTCCTCCAGGGGTCGGCTGATGCGACGGGAGACCCAGAGACTCAGGACAGCGGCAAATATCGCGATGAGTAGTCCCCACAGGGCTATGCGGATCTCGACATCCCGCACCGCCTCATCCAAGGCGAGAAACGGCACCGACATGCGGACCACCCCAACCCGCTTTCCGTCTCTGTCAAGGGGGACGCCCACGTACATCATCTCCTCCTCCAGGGTGCTGCTGTAGCGCATGGTGGAGACGCCCGTTTCTCCTTTGAGGGCCTTCATCACCTCGGGTCGATCCATGTGATTGTCCATCTTTGTGGGGTCTTCACGGGAATCCCCCACCACCTTGCCGGAAGGGAGAATCACCGTCATCCGTGTAGAGACTCTTGCACCGATCCTTTTGCACAGGCGATCGATTCCGGATGCGTCGAGGGGGTCGAGGCGTTCAATGATTTGATCTTCAAGGAGACGAGCCCTCGCCTCCAAATCAGCTGCGTTCTGCGAGAGAAAGGACTTCCTCAAGGAATGGGACGCAAACCAGGTCGCCGCGACAAGGCAGACAAGGGTGATCAACAGATAGGAAGGGTAAAGTTGCCAAAGCAACCTCTTTTTTTTGGCGCTTGCCATGGGGATATCACTCCTTGAACCGGTAGCCCACGCCCCGTACCGTCTCGATATATTGGTTTTCCGCCCCCAGTTTCTTCCTCAGGCCCACGATCTGCACGTCTACGGACCGGTCCGTCACCGGATAGTCATCCCCGCGCACGGCGTTCACGATCTGATACCGCGTAAAGACCCATCCCGGCCTTCTCGAGAGATAATCGAGGATCGCGAATTCCGTATAAGTCAGCGGGACGGGTGTGCCACCGACCGTCACCTCACGGCGTCCCGGGTGAATGACCAGATCGTGTATCCTCACCACGGCGTCCTCTTCAACCGCTCCCTTGGCCTTCCTCCGGAGGACCGCCTTGACCCGCGCAACAAGGATCCTCGGACTGAAGGGCTTTGTCACGTAATCGTCCGCTCCGAGTTCAAGGCCTGTGACCACGTCCGCCTCCTCGCCCTTTGCCGTCAGCATGACGATGGGTATCTCTTTTGTCCCGCTATCCTGCTTGAGGGCCTTGGCCACCTCGAGGCCGTCTATGCCCGGGAGCATAAGATCCAGGACAACGAGGTCAGGAAGCTCGTTGCGCGCCGTCTCCAGGGCCTTCTCCCCGGACAGGGCGCACAGGATTTGATAACCTTCCCGGGCAAGGTTGAACCTCACCAGCTCCAGGATGTCTTCCTCGTCATCAACGACGAGAATGCGTTCTTTGACCATGGCAAAGGATCTCTCTTTTCTTGGCGTGCGTATCTGACATGAATCAAATATATTATCGAAATGTTAGCATTCGGTTATAGTTGAGTAAAGATTTCATTAGGCGTGATCAGTCATGCCGTTTCTTGGCACGAAGTCCGCTATTGCATGTTTGGCTAGCATAAGGGATTCCCGGTGGATCCTGAGGACAAAGGAGGGAGAGTGGAAGAGGTCTCGTTACGATGGACCCGATAAGACTCTCAGTCTTTAGAGAGGGTGAAGACAAAATTAGAACCGTATCTCCTGGCCTCATAGGCAATTTCACCGCCATGTCTCTCCACGATATCCTTGACCAGATAGAGCCCGAGGCCCATACCGCCGCCCGCTCCCTTATTTCCGCAGGTTATCTGAGAGAATTTTGAAAATAGTTTTTCTCGATCTTCACGTGGCACTGTTTTTCCGGTGTTGTAGAAATTCAAACGGAGACGATCCCCCTCGTCCCGCACACCCACCGCGACCATGCACCCCCTGCCACCATACGCGATGGCATTTTTCAGCAGATTCCGAAAAACGGCCTTCAACCAGAATCGGTTTCCCTGGATAGTCAGGTCTTGCTCACTTTTGTACACCATTCCGTTGTGAAACCTGACTTCATGGGATTTTAGTTCTGCTGAAATTTCATTTAATACGGGCAACAGGACGTCCTCATTCAGTTGCAGCGATTCCCGCATGATCACGAGTCCGCCGTTTGTCACAAAGGACTTTCCCAGGAAGTCCTCCAGGATACCGATGGAACCCTGGACGGTTACGAGGATCTTGTCCAGCTCTTTGCCCACCGCTTCATCGATAGCTCCATAGGCGCCCCTCCTTATGAGTTTTACCGCGGCCCCCGTGGAGACCAATGGCCCGCGTATATCGTGTGAGAGAATTCTTACCATGTTCATCATATCATTTGTCGTTGATTCGGAAGGACGCGGCGACGCGCCTCCCCTGACCAATGACAATTCCTTTTCCCATGCGGCCTTTTGCTTTATCTTCAGTCCCCTTAGACCCCAGCCATCAAGGTTTGACCACTTTCCTAATGGGTACCGTCTCTCTGTCCCCGAATCCCAAGGGGCATCCTCTTTTGTCGTGATATAGGGCATCTCTGATCTCCTTTTCTGAAATTTTTCAAGTCCGGCTGTGTGACACCACCCGGCCCTAAACCGGGTTCCAGCTTCTTAACGCATCCGAGCAGAGGTACGCGAAAAAAGCCTTGGCATTCCGATCCGTTTATCAAATGAGCCTTTGCAAGCATTAAACCTGGGTGTTAGGGCATCATTAAGGTCTTGTTAATTCTTCGGGAAAGACTTTACAAAACAGAAAGAGAGAAGCATATTGGCAGGAAATAAGCGTGTCACGACGTTTTGCCGGAGGAGCTTTCGAAACATCCGCCGCCTGTTTAAAGAGAGATAAAGAAAGGATTCGTCCCGTGATCCGAGAAAAGAAAAAGGTCCTTTTCATCTGCACCCACAATTCGGCCCGGTCCCAAATGGCCGAGGGCCTTCTGAACGCCCTGGGCGGTGACCGATATGAGGCATTCAGTGCGGGTACCGAGGCATCGGATGTCAGACCACAGGCCGTCGAGGTGATGCGGGAGATCGGGATCGATATTTCCGACCACTACTCGAAGGGGCTCGAACCCTTTCTCGATGAAGCGCTCGATGTGGTGGTGACCGTCTGCGACCATGCCAAAGAGAGTTGCCCCTACTTTCCCGGCGGGAAGGAGGTCCTTCACAAAGGCTTTGACGATCCGTCGGCCGCCCAAGGGACCCGGGAGGAAAAGATGAGGGTCTTCCGGCGGATAAGGGATGAGATCAGGGATTGGATTCAGGAGGCCTTTTTGGGTTAAACCGGTCACCTGGCCTGGGTCATTTATGTATGGATATCTTCCCAGTTCAGGCAGTTAGGAGGCCTTTCTCCCCGCAGACCCGCGAGGAGATTCTGAGCGGCGAGTCGCCCCATCCGGGTCCTGGTCTCCAGGGTGGCGCTCCCTACATGAGGCAACAGAACGACATTCTCGAGATCGATGAGTCCCGCGGTCAGGTCCGGTTCCCTTTCGTACACGTCCAGTCCGGCCCCGGAGATCCGACCCTGTCTCAGGGCCTCAAGCAGGGCCGGCTCGTCCACCACGGGGCCCCGGGACGTGTTGATAAGGAAGGCGTCCGGTTTCATCCATCCCAGGGTTTCCCGATTGATCAGGTGCCTTGTCTCCCCGGCCAGCGGGACATGGAGAGAAACAAAGTCCGCCTGAGAGAGCAGTGCGGAAAGTTCCGCGAATTCCACGCCCAGGGCCTTTTCCTCATCGAGGTTCAGGCGGTGACGGTTACAATACAGCACCCGCATGTCGAATCCTTTGGCCCTTTTGGCCACGGCCCTTCCGATCCTACCCAGACCGATGATCCCCAGGGTCTTACCCGAGACCTCCCGGCCGAGGAAGACCAGGGGGGCCCAGAATCGGAATTCCCCGGCGCGCGTCCTCTTGTCACCCTCCACGACACGCCTTGCAACCGCCAGGATCAGGGCGAAGGCAATGTCCGCCGTGGCCGAGGTCAAAACGTCCGGTGTGTTGGACACCGGGATGCGGGCCAGCGTGGCCGCGCCCAGATCAATGTTGTCGTACCCGACCCCCAGGTTTGCGATCATTTTCAGGCGCTGTGCTTCCTGCAGGAATTCGCCGTCGATCCTGTCGGTCACCATGCACAACAGACCCTCTTTTTCTCCGATCCTCTGGAGAAGCCGCTTCCTCGTCATGGGCCGATCCTCCGGATTGACCTCCACCTGATGTGACTTTTTCAGGAGCGACAGCACCTCTTCTGGCAGTCTTCCCGTAACCATGACTTCCATGCTCTTGACCTCTCCGTCAGAGACTCAGGGACACATCACCGTTGAGGACCACCCTGTCGACGCCCGAGGCATCCCTGAGGATCAGGGCACCCTGCCGGTCAATGCTGACCGCCACCCCCCTGAGCGTTTCCTCCCCTGCCGCGATGACCACATCGCGGCCCAGGATCATGGACAGTTCATTCCATCTCCTGTAAAACCCCGTGACCTCGCCCAGCAGAAACGTGCGGTAGGACTCGTCTAAATGACTCAGGATGCGCACAAGTAAGTCTTCCCTGTTTGCCGGCCGACCCGTCTCCCGAAGAATGCTCGTGGCCGGATTGATGAGTTCCCGCTCATCGTCAGGGTACCAGTTCACGTTTAACCCGAATCCGAGGATCATATAATCCACCGTCCCTTCCCTCACGGAAAATTCCGTCAGGATGCCGCAGAGTTTTCGTCGACCCACGTACAGATCATTGGGCCACTTGATGAGGGGCCGGATGCCCGCGATGTCCCTCACGCCGTCGCTGACCGCCAGGGCGAGGATCATGGTCAGGACAAAGGCCTGATCGACGTCAATGGGGGGCCTCACAATCAATGACGAAAGGATGTTCACCCCCTTGGGCGAAAGCCAGGACCGGCCCCTGCGGCCCCTTCCAAAGGTCTGCTCCTCTGCGAGGACGAGGGTCCCTTCCGCCGCCCCAGCCGCGCTTAACTCCTTTGCCACACGGTTGGTAGAGTCGACGGATTCAAGGTAGATGATGTTTTGTGAAAAGAGGGAAGAGGCCAAGGCCTCTCCGAGCCATTCCGGACGAAGCGCATCTTCACCGCCGATGACATCCCTCTCCATGTCAAAAAATGGGGAGGCAAGGTTGTTATTCATTTTGAAGATTCCTTTCCCGTTTTCCGTTTCAATGTTCCAGTTCGGCCTTCAATTCCCGGGTCATGAGTTCGCGGACCGCGACCCTGGGGTCCTTTCCCTCGTGGAGGGTCCGGTAGATCTGTTCGGTAATGGGCATGTCCACATTCATTTTCCTGGCCAGGTGGTAGGCGGCTATGGAGGTCTTTACGCCCTCGGCCACCATGTCCATACCGCCCACGATCTCTTCGAGTGTCATGCCCTGGCCGATCTTGAGCCCTACGGTCCGGTTTCGGCTCAGGTCACCGGTACAGGTAAGCACGAGATCCCCCATGCCCGGCAGCCCGGCAAAAGTTCGGGGATCGGCCCCCATGGAGACGCCAAGCCTGGTCATCTCCGCAAGCCCCCTGGTGATTAGGGCCGCCCTGGCGTTGTGCCCGAAACCCAACCCGTCCGAGGCACCCGCAGCAATGGCAATCACGTTTTTGAGGGCCCCGCAGAGCTCGATCCCTGTGATGTCGTCGGACACATAAACCCTGAAAAATTCTCGATAAAACACCTTCTGCAGCCGTTCTGCGTGGACCCTGTCCCGACACCCTATCGTCACGGCTGTGGGGTTCCGGCGATAGACCTCTCTGGCAAAACTCGGCCCCGCCAGACAGGCAAATTTCTTGGTGAAAACGTCTGGCAGGACGTCTCTGACAACCTCGGACATGGTCATGAGCGTCTCATTTTCAATGCCCTTTGTCGCAGCGACCAAAGCCGTTTCCTTACGCAGAGCGGGTTTCATCCCGTTCAGGACATCCCGAAACACATGGGAGGGAACCACCATGAGGACCAATTCCTTGCCGTCAAGGGCCTCTTCGAAGGTCCGGACCGGCCTCAGAGAGGGAACAAGGGGCATGTCCGGAAGGAAGACCCTGTTGATTCGACTCTCCTTGATCTGAAAATAGACCTCTTCCTCCCTTACCCACAGATCGACGGCGTAACCCTTTTCGGCCAGGAAATTGGCCAGGGTCGTGCCCCAACTTCCGGCGCCGATCACACCAATGTGTTTGATTTCGCGTCCTTCCATCCCTCAGTACCTTATTTATACCTGTTCAAAAAGAGCCGCGGGCCTTTCAACCGCCCGTCCTGCTTCTTTTCATCAAGAACCAAACAAAGCTACTCCATCTCAAAAAGATATTCAACCGCAATCCTTCCCCCTGATTCGGCGTCAAGGCTGTCATCTGATACCTTGCCGGTGACCAGGGATGCACCAAAATCCGTCGGCCACATTCACGATGTGGAAATTTGACGGTGGATTCAGGTTCATCCCTTTTTCGTGTCACCGTCCCGAAAAATACAATGGGGTTATCAATTTCTTCATTTTCCCCTTTATAGACCGCCGCTTAAAATGCTAGTATTCCATGCAGCGTCAACCATGAACGAGCAGGGACGAACCATATGTCAACAATTCAATCCACCAACACGCCCGGAGGGGGCCCGCAAAAAGATCCCTATCTGAATCGCACCCTGCGCATCGTTTTTGCTATCCGCAGACTCATGCAGGCCGAAGAACTCTACACAAAGGAACTGAACAAAAAATATCAGGTCAGTACGCCTCAGCTCAATTGCCTCCTCACCCTTTATGAATACGGCTCTCTGCCGCCCTCCCGCATCGCGGATTATATCATGGTCAAATCAAGCACCATAACCGGCATCGTAGATCGTCTCGAACAAAAGGGTCTGGTGTCCAGGCACAGAGACTCGCCGGACCGGAGGGTCATCACCATCGAACTCACGGAGGCCGGTAGAAAGCTCGCCGAGAACGCCCCTCCCCCGATCCAGCAGAAGATTGTCGAGGGTCTAAAAAGGCTCTCGGAAGACGAGGTCAATCAAATCGTCTTCGGCCTTACCAAACTGACAGACCTTCTCGATGTGCAGGACCTGGTCCTGGAGTAAGACAAGTCCAAACCCTCATTCCCTCCCCGGTCACCCTGTCCCACGAAAAGAGGTATTATTCGACGCTTCCCGATCTGATCCCATCCGGTTTTTATCAGCCGGACTTGACAGGGCGCTATTTTTTTTGTAAACTAATTTCAGTTCTAATATTTGCATATATTATCATGTGTGCTAAAATTTTATAGTTCTCCCATAGACAACACCTAAACCTTGGCCGCCCCGATCTGCGAATCAGGGTTTTTAGAGACCATGAGAATGAAAAGCAAGGAGTTTTAATTTGAATAACGACCATCTCGCACATTCAAAGACATTGTTCGGAGAGGATACCGTGGACATGCTGTTGCGTTCGCATCAAGATGCCCTTTGGATCCTGGAAAACCTCGGCGTGGGCTGCAGGCAGCCCGAGATGCAGGAGGTCTTCAAGCGCTTCGAGGCCGAAGGTCTCGCCGTCGTCTATGAAGGCCGCGTCTATATCACGACACCTCTTGTCGAACGCTGCCTCGAGACGGTACCCGGTATAGACAATTTTTTTGTGCCCTTAAACAGCTTCTTTATCGGAGGAACCGCCCCCTACGTCTATGACGACCGCGCGCGGGAAGGTGGTCTCGCGCCCACCCACGACCACGCTGTGCGTATCGCTCAGTTTGCCCAGGGCCATCCCATGGTCTCCGGTATGGGGCGAGGCATCAAACTCAAGGACGAAGTCGAACAGATGAATCTCATGCACGAGAATTGCAGGAAACCCATCTACTTTGCAGTAACCTCGGACAGGTCCCTGGCCAGGGCAAAGGAAATCTACCAGGAAAGAAAAGACGTCATGATCGTATTCTGTCTGACGCGTCCACCCCTGGAAGTCAATGAAAACTTCTCGGATCACTTTGTCAAGGTGGCCAAGGCAGGGTTGCCTCTCTTTATCTCCGCCATGCCCATGGCCGGAATCAGCGCGCCCTACTGTTATAACGGTGTGCTCTCCATGACCCATGCTGAGGTCCTCTTCGGGATTTGCGCGGCCCAGCTTCTCAATCCCGGCGTGGTTTGCGTGCATGCGGGATATCCCACCATCGCGGACCCCCGCATTGAATACAATCCCAACTACGGTCTGGTCAGTCACAACCTCCTCAATATTCTCATGACCCATCTGAATCTCATCCTGGATATCCCCGCATTCCAGAGCGCCGCCACAACCCACGAAGAACATCCCACGCCCAAGGCCTATGAGGACGCCAGGGCGGGACAGGCCCTCTGTCTGAAATATGGTTTCCACATGATGCGTCACCCTTTCGCCTTCCTCCGCTACCTGATTGATTTTTCCTTCGAGAAACTCGAAAAGGCCGCTGACATGGCGCAAAAAGTGACCCCGGAGGACGCGCCGGCAGTCCAACACCCGGTCTACGACGAAAGGGGCATGGAATCCCTCCAAAAAATCGGTCTCGGGATGTACATGGACGATCCCCTGACCACGGCAAACCTGGGAAAGGTGTTCGTATCCTAGTCATCGACTCTATCAATAAATACATCAAAGGAGTTATTTCATGTGTGGCATAGCAGGATGTGTCGGTATTCGCGATTCCGACACGATTAACCGGATGTTGGATGCCCTGCCCCACAGGGGGCCAAATGACAGGGGTATCTATGTAAACGGAAACACCGTCTTCGGTCACACCCGTTTGTCCATCGTGGACGTGGCCGGCGGGCATCAGCCCATCCTTGCCGATGATGAAAGCAGGGGAATCATCTGCAACGGCGAGATCTACAACTTTCGTGAGCTGAGATGCAAACTGGAGCCCAAATACGACTTCAAGACCAGTTCAGATACGGAAACCATCCTCCATCTCTATAAGGAGAAGGGGCCGGAATGCGTGAAGGAGTTGGACGGCATGTACGCCTTTGCCCTATTTTCCGACGGTCAATTCATGATGGCGAGGGATCCGATAGGCATCAAACCCCTCTATTACGGTTATCAGAAAGATAACCTCTATTTTACCTCTGAGCTGGGGGCCATGACCCTGGCAGGCGTAGACGAAGTCCACGAATTTCCTTCGGGACATTACTACACGCCGGAGGAGGGTTTTGTCCCCTACTACCAGGTACCCGCGATCGAGGATCATCTTCTTACGGACATAGAGGAGACCGGCGATCTGATCAGGGAAACCTTCATCAGAGCGGTCAAAAAGAGGCTGCTGGCCGATCGAGAGGTGCCTGTCGGTTCTTTCTGTAGCGGCGGCCTCGACAGCAGCATTGTCGCGGCCATTGCGGCCGAGGACATTCCTAATCTTCATACCTTTGTCGTGGGCATGGAGGACGAAAACGGGGACCTGAGCGATGACGTCAAGGCGGCTCGCATCGCTGCGGAGCATATCGGTTCCAATCACCACGAACTCATCTTTACCGAACAGGAGTATTACGACGCACTGCCCGTCGTGATCCAGAAACTCGAAAGTTACGATCCCTCTCTGGTCCGATGCGCCGTGCCCTGTTATTTCACCTGCAAACTGGCGGCCGAGCACGTCACGGTCGTACTGACCGGGGAAGGGGCCGACGAGCTCTTTACCGGCTACCATTACATGAAACATTTTCCCTTTGACAAACTCAACATGGAGGCCAGACGCTGTATCGGAAACCTCCACAATATCAATCTGCAGAGGGCCGACCGCATGGGAATGCTTTTCAGCCTCGAACTGAGGGTCCCGTTTCTGGATGTGGAGATGGTGGACCTTTCCATGAAGATCCCACCCGAGCTCAAGATCAGGGAGCATAACGGGGCCAAGATCGAAAAATGGATCTTTAGAAAGGCCTTTGAAAATACGGGTTATCTGCCCGATGAAATTCTGTGGCGTTACAAGGTCCAGTACACCCAGGGGGCGGGGTGTGAAAGCCTGGGAGAGAAGCTGGCCCTCCAGGAGATGAGCGATGACGAGTTCGAGCAGATCAAGGTCGAACATCCCGAGGCCACTATCAACAGCAAGGAAGCCGCCTTTTATTTCAAGATATTCCGAGAATTCCACCCCCAGGACTCAATCCTCGGATCCATCGGCATATGGACCGGTTTTGATTTCGCTGAGGAAAGAGAGCACGTAAAGGGGACGGTAGACGGCCAACTCAAGCATGAATATCAGGAGGTATAATTATGTCTATTCCAACACACTGTAAATATATCGTTATCGGCGCCGGCATCCACGGCCTGAGCAGCGCCTGGCACCTTGCGAAGGAACTTCGCGCCAGGGGTACCGGAGACGGCAGGGACATCCTGCTCCTGGACAAGGGCGCCATCGGGGCCGGGGCCTCGGGCATCGCCTGCGGCATTGTCCGAAACAACTACTATCAGCCAGCCATGCAGGAGCTCATCGCACACAGCGTCGGCCTGTGGGAAGAAGACGCGGCAGGCTACGGGTATCAGCCCGTAGGTTACATGCAGATCTCGCCTGAAACCATGCACGCCGACGTGGCCGAAATCTACGACCGGCAGAAGAACATCGGTTATGAATCAGAGTTTATCGAAGGCGAAAAAGACTGCCTCAAATACATGAAGGACAATGTGTTCCAAGACTGGCAGGCGCGGAAAACTACCTCCATCCTCCACGAAAAGCGTGGAGGATACGCCCACAACACCACGGCCCTCTATCGCCTGGCGGACAAGGCCGAGGCCGAGGGGGTCCGGATCATGAGCGGCGTGGAGGTCAAAGGATTCCAGGTCAACGGCTGCGTGAACGCCGTGGAGACGAATAGGGGAACAATCCAGTGCGACTACGTCATCCTGGGTGCAGGCCCGTGGGTCAAGTATTTCTGGGAGATGCTGGGATTGCCATCAAAGATCGATGTCAAAGGCCTGGACGGGTCGGTCCAAAAGGACCGGACCACGTGGACCTATCAGTGCCTTCAGGAAGGGACCCTCGGCGTTGAACCAGCCTACGGCCTGGATAACCGGGGCAAGATGCCTCCGGTGATCCACGTGGATTCAGAGGCCGTGCTTGAGAGCAGCGAAGACGGTTCCGTCATTACAAAAGAGACATGGGGCATCTATTACAAGCCTGATTTCCACTTTCGAGGCGTGCAGGGGGGCGCCGCGCCCTATCTGGTCGAGGGTGAAGATATTGCTGTGGACCCGTACGGCATCGACTCGCCCCATTTCATCGTCGGCCCGGAATTCGCCCACATGTGGACGTCCGCCCTGGCCCACTGTCAGGAGAGATATGAAGACCAATACCCCCGGTACAGAAACGAACCTTCAGGGGGTCTCGGGGCCTTCAGCCCGGACAATTTCCCTGTTTTTGACGTCATGCGGGAAAACTGTTACCTGATCGCGGATTCAAGCCACGGCTACAAGATGATCGGCGTGGGCGAACTAGTGGCAAAGGAGATTATGGGAGAAAAACAGGCATTACTCGAACCCTTCCGCTATGAGCGCTACAAGACCGGACAGCTGCTTCCCGAGTCACACAGCCCCTTTCCATGGAGTTGAGGGAAGACAAAAGGCCCCTTACATAAAGATCGCCGCAGGAAGGAGCGGATATGCTGAGCGCTGAGGATCGCTCCTTCCCGGGGATTCACGCAAAAATGGTGCAACTATTTTTAATTTTTAGATGTTCAGTTTTAATTAATAGAATATAAATTAAAAACAAATACTTAAAAATTATGACCTAAAACTTCCGTAAAAAGTCGCTTACAAAACCTCAAATATACATATTCGCGCTCTCAGGGAGGTTTCCCTTGCATACCGAACAATCCGCTCCGACCTTCGAAGGCCATGGTTTTCATGCCATTGAAGAAACGGCCTATGTCGAACAGATCCACAACGATGCCCTCCAGGTCCTGGAGGAAGTGGGGGTAAAGTGCATCTCCGAAAGGGTCAAGAGGGTCTTTGAAGACACGGGCCTTGCCGCCTATGACGAGAGCACCGGGCATATCCATGTGCTTTCAGCCCTGGTGGAACAGGCCTTGACCACGGCCCCCAAGCGGGAACGCTACTGGATTCCAGAAAACGCCTTCGGGGTAGGCGGCACGGCTCCCTTTGTATATGACGACCGGACCGGAGAACTTATACAGCCCACCTTTGACCATCTCACAAAAATCGCATCCATCGTGCAGGAGGCGGACGTCGTGGACTTCATGGCCAGGGGTGTGCTCATAAAAAATCAGGAAATCAAGGTCATGGACGCTATCATCGAACACTGCCGAAAGCCTGTTTACGTCGCGGCCGTGACCGAGGCCGGTATCGCCCGGGCCGGTGAGATCTCAGACACCCGCGGCAATCTCACCCTCCAGTTCTCAATCATCAACAGTCCCCTCAATGTCATCGAAGGCATGATCGAGCCATTTTTCTCATGCGTAACACGCGGAATACCCGTCTACGTCTCTTCCATGCCCATGGCCGGTCTTTCCGGTCCCTACTCCATGTCCGGACTCCTGACCCTGACACATGCAGAGGCCCTTTTCGGCATCACGCTCGCCCAATTGATCCGACCCGGAATCATGACCGTTCACGCGGGTCTTCCGTCGATCGCCAACATCAGCAAGAACTACGCCGTGGATCTTGGCCTCCTTTCTCACAACATCGCCAATCTGCTGACGGAAAAGGTCAATAAAAGACTCGGAATACCCTCCATCCAGACCTCCTGTACGACCAGCGAGGAGCAGCCCGGCCTTCAGGCCGAAGAAGACGCGGTCAAAGGCTTTGCTTTGATGAAGAAGTATGGGTTTCACCAAATGAGACACGCATTCGGCTTTCTCAAGGAACTCATCTCATTCTCCATCGCAAAACTGGAAAGACACATCGATCTCTGCCGCCGTACCACCCCTGAAGAAGCCCCTTTCTTCGAAATCGAACCCTACGACCCTGAAGGTCTGGAGGTCATCCGACGCAACGGCAGTCAGGCCAACTATATGCGGGACGACCACACCCTGAAAAACACGGGCAAGGCCTTCCTCACATGATAAAAAAAGAGAGATAGGACATGAAGGTCGCCGTTTACCAGACCGATCCCGAACTCCTGAATTTGGAAAAGAATACGGAGCATATCATCTCAAAGATTTCGCACGGCCGCGAAAGAGGTGCTGATTTGATCGTATTCCCTGAAATGGCCCTGACCGGATACTTTGTCGGCCAGAGGTACCATGAAGTGGCCCTCAGAATGGACTCGCCGGAGGTGGAGCGTCTGGCCGGAGCCACGGAGGGCACTGCGGCCGTGATCGGATTCATCGAGGAGTCCAGGTCCATGAACTTTTACAATTCAGCCCTGGTGGCTGTGGACGGAAAGGTCCTTTTTGCTTACAGAAAACTCAATCTGCCCAACTACGGCGTGTTTGAGGAAAGAAAATTCTTCAGTTCAGGCAAAAGGATCCCGGTCTTCAGGCTGAAGGATTTCAATATAGCCGTCTTTATCTGCAATGACCTTTGGCACCCGTCTCTCCCTTATCTCGGCGTAGTGCAAAAGGCCGATATTTTCGTCAGTATCTTTAATTCCTCCCAGGGATCCATGGGCAGTGAATTCAGCAACATCGAGAGTTGGGAAATCATCGACAAGTTCTATTCGCGCATTTTCGGGATATATAACATCTGCGCCAATCGCGTAGGTGAGGAGAATGATCGGGAAGCCCATTGCCTTTCAGGCGGCGTAAACGAGAACTCGCGGGAATCTCCCCCCGGCGATACGGTCTACAATTTTTGGGGAGGAAGTGAAATAGTCAACCCCTTCGGGCAGGTTATCGCCAAAGCGGCCTATCACAAAACGGATGTTATCACGGCAGAGTTATCGAGGGAACTGGTTCGTCGTAAAAGGCTTCTTCTCCCCTACCTCAGAAACGACGATCCCTACTTTACCTACAGGGAACTCCGTCGCATCCTCTATGAAAAAACAGGGCCCTGATCAGTCCAAGGCCCTGTTCCCTGTTGTCCGTTTTTTCATTCTCCGGGCCGCGAAGGGAATCCCGGGTGTCTCCTTTGAGCAGCCCGGACGGCCCGTAAAAATGTCTGGGCCTATTCCTCCACCACCTTGGCCACCCCGACAACCTTTTCTCCGTCACCGAGGTCGATAAGTTTCACCCCCTGCGTGTTGCGACCGATCACCGAAATATCTGCCACCCTCAAGCGGATGATTTTTCCGTGTTCCGTGATGATCATGAGCTGATCATGGTCGGCGACCTGATAGGCATAGACCACGGGGCCGTTTCTCTCCGTGGTTTTCATGGTCAGGATGCCCTTCCCACCCCTTGCCTGGGTCCGGTACTCTTCTGTACGGGTTCTCTTCCCAAAGCCATTCTCGGTCACAGTAAGGATAGTGGCCCCGTCTACGAGCGCATCCATCCCGACCACCTCGTCTCCATCCTCCAGCCTTATCCCGATATTACCCGTGGCGACCCTTCCCATGGCTCTCAGATCATCTTCGCCAAACCGGATGGATTTTCCGCGACAGGTGGCCAAAAAGATGTCCTGTTCACCGCTTGTCATCCGGACACCGATGAGTTCATCATCGTCCCGTATCTTCAAGGCCACGATGCCCCCCGTCCTCGGCCGACTGTATTCTTTCATTTCAGTCTTTTTGACCACGCCCTTTTTCGTGGCCATCAGCACATACCTACCTTCTTCGAAGTCCCTGACCGCCAGTGTCGTCGCAACCTTTTCATCTCTCTGCAGTTCGAGGAGATTGACAATGGCCTTACCTCTTGACAGTCTCCCGCCTTCCGGTATCTCGTGGACCTTTTTCCAGTACACTCTCCCCTTGTTGGTGAAAAAAAGCAGATAGTCGTGGGAAGAGGCCACAAAGAGGAGTTCCACAAAATCCTTTTCCTTGGGTTTGACACCGGTCAGCCCTTTTCCACCGCGGCCCTGGGCCCGGTACAGGCTGATGGGGTTTCGTTTGATATATCCCTCGTGACTGAATGTGACCACCATATCTTCTTCCGCTATAAGGTCCTCGACATCAATGTCCCCGGTATCCGACAGGAGCTCCGTCCTTCGCCCGTCACCGTGTTTGTCCCTGATTTCCTGCATCTCGCTCTTGATGATTTCGAGGACCATCTGCGAACTCTCCAGTATGGATTTAAACCGTGCGATATCCTGAATGAGGTCCTGATATTCCGCATTGATCTTTTCCCTTTCAAGACCCGTCAGCCTCTGGAGCCTCATATCCAATATGGCCTGGGCCTGCACGTCACTGAGCTCAAAATCCGCCATGAGTCGGCTTTTGGCCTCTTTCGGGTCCGATGAAGAACGAATGACCTCAATCACTTCATCCAGAAAATCCAAGGCCTTTTTCAATCCCTCAAGGATATGGGCCCTTTCCTCGGCCTTGCGTAGATCATAGACGGTTCTTCTGACGATAATTTCGCGGCGATGATTAACAAAGTGGTTAAGAATCTCCTTGAGGTTGAGGATTTCCGGTCTGCCGTTGACGATTGCCAGGAAAATGATGCCAAAGGAGACCTCCATCTGGGTAAATTTATAGAGACGATTGAGAATCACCAGGGCCATGCTGTCCCGCTTGATGTCAATGGCGATTCTCATACCTTCCCTGTCCGATTCGTCCCTGATATCCGAAATGCCCTCTATCTTCTTATCCTTGACCAGTTCGGCAATTTTTTCAAGGAGCTTGGCCTTATTGACCTGATAGGGTATCTCCGTGACAATGATTCTTTCTCTGTTATGGCCCACCTTTTCTACATAGGCCCTGGCCCTTATCTTGATAATACCCCGGCCGGTCTCATAGGCGTCCCTGATCCCCTTCTTTCCGAGTATAAAACCCGCCGTAGGAAAATCCGGCCCGGGAATAATTCCCATGAGTTCCCGGAGGTCCACCTCCGGCTTCTCGATCATCCTGACCACCGCATTGCAGACCTCGGTCAGGTTATGGGGTGGAATGTTGGTGGCCATTCCGACGGCGATTCCAGACGATCCATTGATGAGCAGATTGGGAATCGTGGTGGGAAGGATGGTGGGTTCCTCGAGGGAATCGTCGTAATTGGTGCTGAACTCGACGGTCTCCTTCTCAATATCACTAAGAAACTCCTGGGCAAGACGGGTCATGCGGACTTCCGTGTATCGCATGGCCGCAGGGGGATCCCCATCTACGGATCCAAAGTTTCCTTGCCCGTCTACCAGGGGATAACGCAGGGAAAAATCCTGCGCCATCCTGACGATGGTATCGTAGACAGCGGCATCCCCGTGGGGATGGTATTTACCGATGACGTCACCGACCACTCTGGCCGATTTCTTGTACGGTCTGTTGAAGTAGTTCCGAAGATCGTGCATACCGAAGAGAACCCGGCGATGAACCGGCTTCAGGCCGTCGCGGATATCCGGCAGGGCCCTACCCACGATGACGCTCATGGAATACTCCAGATAAGATTTTTTCATCTCATCTTCAATATTGACAGGATCAATCTTTAAATCCGTAATCATCGCTCTTCCCCAGTTCCTCTTTCTCTCGATTTCCAGCGCGAAGGCGATGCCCTATCCTCGAGATGTTCCGGAATCGGACATCGCCTTCGCTTCTTTCACCCCATCAAAACTTTAGATATCCAGGTCGGTGACCTCCAGGGCATTGTTTTGGATAAACTCTCTTCTCGGTTCGACCTTATCGCCCATGAGGACGGTAAAGATATCGTTCGCCTCTACCGCGTCCTTTATGCGCACCATGAGCAGCGAACGCGTCTCCGGATTCATGGTCGTTTTCCAGAGTTGGTCGGGGTTCATCTCCCCCAGGCCCTTGTAACGCTGAATACCGAGCCCCTTTTTCCCTTTTTCCATCAATTCATTCAGGAGTTCCTGAGGATCGTTAATCCTCTTTTCGACACCGTCGCCGGTGACGGTGCATCCATTTTCGGCGATAAGGCTGAATTCCTTTGAATGTCCGATAAGCTGTTTCAGTTCAGGGGAAGACAGAAATTCCCAGTTCACGGAGAAACTCTGCCCCCCGTTTCTTGTTTCGGTTACCAGAAATTCATAGTAGCCGTTAAGTTCGTTGATCTTTACATCCCCTAATTGAAAACCCTTTTCCTGAAGCCTCTGGAAGAACTGGCCCATAAAGGCCTTGTCTTTAAAGAGTGTTCTATCCGCTACACCGTAGGAGGCCAGGAATTCAATAAACCGCCGCAGATATCCCCTCCTCGAGAGTTGGTTCAGGCTGTCGTAAAATTTGATCAGATCATTTAAAAACTTGACCAGCCGTTGCCCGGATATTTCAGGGCCGTCGTCAAAGGCTATCTTCTCTTGATTCGAAATTCGGTTCAGGATAAAATCATTAAATGCCTCTTCATCCTTCACATACATCTCCTTTTTGCCGTCTAACACGCGATAGAGGGGTGGTTGAGCGACATAGAGATAACCGTTTTCAATGAGTTCCGGCATCTGTCTGAAAAAGAAGGTAAGGAGCAACGTCCGGATATGTGACCCATCCACATCCGCATCCGTCATGATGATCACCTTATGATATCTGAGGGCGTCGATATTGTATTCCTCGTCCCCTATCCCCGTACCCAAGGCGGATATCATCGTGCGGATGACCTCGCTGGAAATCATGATATCGAATCGGGATTTTTCCACATTCAGGATCTTCCCCCTTAGAGGGAGAATGGCCTGAAACTTCCTGTCCCTGCCCTGTTTTGCAGAGCCCCCTGCAGAATCCCCCTCAACGACAAAGATCTCACAGCGGCTCGGATCCCGTTCCTGACAGTCGGCCAGCTTTCCAGGAAGGGAATGATCGTACAGTACCCCCTTGCGTCGGGCAAGATCCCTTGCTTTTCTTGCCGCGTCCCTCGCCCTTGCCGCGTCGATCACCTTTGTCAGAATACCCTTAATGATGGCAGGGTTCTCTTCAAAAAAGTTGCTCAACCCTTCATTCACCATATTCTCGACAAGGCCCTTGACCTCGCTGTTCCCGAGTTTGGTCTTTGTCTGACCCTCGAACTGGGGATTGGGCAGTTTGACGCTGACGACGGCTGTAAGGCCCTCCCGCACATCATCTCCGGTGAGTTTTTCTTTGAAGTTTTTAGACAAAGGGGAGTTTTCGAGGTATTGATTGATGCTTCGGGTGAGCGCAGCCTTGAAACCGCTCAGATGGCTGCCGCCCTCTCTCGTATTGATACTGTTTGCAAAACTGAATATATTTTCCTGGTAGGAGTTGTTGTACTGGATGGCGATATCCATTTGAACGCTTCCCTTTTCAGCGCACATGTAAACCGGTTTTCGATGGAGTACCTCCTTGTTTTTGTTCAGGTATTCAACAAAGGATATGATGCCGCCCTCATAGAGAAATTCCTTTTTCTTTCCGCTGCGTTCATCGGAAATCCGTATTCTGACCCCTTTGGTCAGAAAAGCCAATTCCCGCATCCGTTTCGCAAGGGTATCGAAGTCAAAATTGACATCTTCGAATATCTCTCTGTCCGGTTTGAATTGCACCCGGGTTCCCACCCGCTTCGTCTCCCCTGTGACGGAAAGTTCAGTTGCCTTCCTTCCTCGCTGAAAACTTTGTGAATATATCTTCTTGTTGCGATAGACCTCCACGTTGAGAAACTCGGAGAGTGCGTTCACCACGGATACACCCACGCCGTGCAACCCGCCCGAGACGCTGTAACTCTTATTGTCAAATTTGCCGCCGGCGTGTAGTTTGGTCATGACCACTTCGAGGGCCGGCACCTTTTCCGTCTCGTGCATATCTACGGGTATGCCCCGCCCGTTGTCGCGAACGATGACACTGCCCTCACTCAATATTTCAATATCCACCTTGTCGCAATATCCTGCAAGGGCCTCGTCGATACTGTTATCCACGACTTCATAAACCAGATGATGCAGACCCTCGAATCCCGTGTTCCCGATGTACATGGCCGGTCGCTTCCGGACGGCATCCAGACCTTCCAGAATTTTTATACTCTCGGCACCGTAGCTTGTTACTTCCTGATTTACCATTTTAAAGCCTCATTGGCATAATTAATCCAACAAATCCCTTATCTTGATCACCTTTTAATAGACACGGACTTGAATTGTCGATAAAACCGATCTCAACAAATTCACTGTCCATGGCTTGAAGGGCCTCTATGAAAAACCTGGCGTTGAATCCAGCCTCCATTCGCTCGTCCTGGTATTCTATCTTGAGGTTTTCCTGGGCATCTCCCAAATCCGGGTTGATAGATACAAGCTCCATGTTGTCGTTATCCAACGTAATCTTGACGCCTCGGTAAGTTTCACTGCTCAATATAATCATTTTTTTCATGCCGTCCAAGAGTGAAGATTTTTCCATTCTGATCACACTCCTGACCTTTTTGGGGATCACGGCGTTGTAGTCCGGAAACTTGCTCTCGAGCAGACGAATAACAATCACGGCATCTTCCCGCCTGGCCAGGCAATTATTCTTTTTGAAACCCAGGTGTACCTTCCCCCCCTCTGAGGCGATCTTGCTCAACTCAGACATGCCCTTTTTGGGGATCATGACCCCGCCGTCCATCTCCAGGTCATTAATGCCGGGGATCTCTTTGTCGATCAGGGACAACCGATGACCGTCCGTCGAAACCATTCTCAGACAGGTCTTTCCTTCCAGGGCCACCTTTTCCACGTAGATTCCGGAAAGCTTGAACCCGGCTTCTTCCATGGTGACCGAGTAAATGGTCTTTGAAATCATCTCTTGAAGGACATCTCCATCAATCTCGACTGTGGGGACATCCTCCGGTTCGACGAAGACAGGATACTCGTCAGACGGCAGACACGCCAGATTGTATTTGGCCGCCTTGTCGGTAATGAAAACCCAGTTATTTTCCTTTTCTTTTATGTAAATTTCAGGATGTTTACTTTCTTTTAATATTTCGAACAGCTTCCGTCCGGATATGGTCACATTGCCGGGGGAGATAATTTTTGCAGGAATCCTTTGCTGAAAACTGATTTCAAGATCCGTTGCGGATATGTCTATCGTCCCTTCATCTGTGGAGATCAGAACCATGGAAAGAATGGGCATGTTGCTTCTTTTCTCGATGATACTTTGAACTCTGGATATGGATCGATACAATTGATCCCTGTCTATTGTTATTTCCATTATATCCTCCAAAGATAATAGTTATATGGGATGTTCACTTGTTGAATAGTCATGAAACTCATTGAAAATAGATGAAATGATTTAGGGGAAGACCTGACGCTTATCTCACCTTTTCAACCTCCGCTCCATTTTATCCACCCTTTTTTTCTTATCCGATGTTCAACATGTCAAAAACTGACAAAATCCTGTACCCTATCCTGTCGAGACTTTGTGGAATACCTTAAAGGAGGTATCCATGGCGTATCGTCGATATTTTTTTGCCCGGTGGTTCAGGAAAGAATATTCTCAATCTGAGTCAGATGATCCCTGATTTCTTTCTGGTCCTTTTTTTTCTCGGCGATGCGTTTGATGGCGTGGATAACCGTTGAGTGATTTTTGTTCCCAAAGGCGGCCCCAATGTGTTGATAAGACAACTGCGTATATTTCCTGGCGAGATACATAGCGAGTTGCCTGGGATATGAGTAGGCACGCTTTTTCTTATTTGAAACCAGGTCTGAAAGCGAGAGATTAAAAAAGCCGGCCACGGTCATTTTGATGTTTTCTATACCGATTTCCGTCTTTTGGCCGTCCCTGATGAGGGTCTTGGCCAAGGAGATATTGATATCGCCGTCATTCAGAGATGCGTAGGTCTCAAACCGAACCATGTTGTTGACGAGTGCCTTGATATCTTGCACTGAGTTTGCAAAATAAAAAAGCACATCGTCGGGGATAGTCATATTGTCCTCTTTTGAACGCGCCTTGATGATTTTGACCTTTGTTTTATTATCTGGAGACTTGATCTCGGTAATCAGGCCCCATCCCAGCCGCGAGGTTAATCTTGTATTGATATCTCTCAATTTATTCGGAGGATTGTCTCCTGATATAACGATTTGTTTTCTTTCGTTATAAAGTGTATTGAAGACGAAGAGAAATTCCTCCTGGGTCCTTTTCCGGTTTGCGAGAAGATGGATGTCGTCAAACAGCAGGATATCTAAATTGCGGTATTTGTCTCTAAGTTCTTGAATTTTTTCGTTTTTAATGGAGTATGTAAAATCTGATGTAAAGGAATCTGAGGATAAATATCTGACTCGACGTGTCGGCTCCCTGTCTTTTATAGAATTTCCAATTGCGTGGAGAAGATGGGTCTTACCAAGACCTCCGGCACTGTAAATGTAAAGTGGATTATAGTAATCGGCGGGCCTGTCAGCTACTTCAACGGCGGAAGTATAGGCAAATCGGCTGCATTCACCGGTGACAAATCGTTTAAAGGTCATTGAAGGATTGAGATTGGCGCTGTAGAATGTTACTTTACGTGGGGTTTCTGAAAGCGGCTTTTTGAATTCCAATGGATCGGCCTTGTCGGCGTATGTAAAGCGGATGTCCGGTGACTGATTCAAATTGGATCTGAATGCGTTTTTTATATCGGGAAGGTATTTGTCTTCCAACCAATTGGCGATAAATTTGTTCGGAACGCCGATGATTGCCAGATCAAAATAAAAATCCTCCAGGGTGGCCTTGGAGAACCATGTATTAAATTCCTCGTCTGTGAGTTTGGACCGGAGGGTTCTTCGAATGCCGGACCATATTTCTTTCTTGTTTGACATAGTGATATCGAAATGAGAATGGGTTTTAAGTTGCTTGAATTCTAGAAAAATCCAATCAAAATATCAACCAAAATTTCCCTGATTGGAGGGAGGATAATGCCATATTCCATTGGTCTCGCGGGTAAGGGTGGAACAGGTAAGACCACCATAGCAGCCCTGCTTGTCAAGTACCTATTACAAAATAATAAGGTGCCGATTCTGGCCGTGGACGCCGACTCAAACGCCAACTTTAACGACGTCCTGGGCCTGGAGGTCCAGGACACGCTCGGTAACGCCAGAGAAGAAATGAAAAAGGGCGTGGCCACCGGAATGACCAAAGATGTTTTCATGGAGATGAAATTGGAACAGGCGGTGGTGGAGGCCGAGGGCTTTGACCTGATTGTCATGGGAAGGCCGGAAGGGGCGGGTTGCTACTGCGCGGCCAATACCCTTCTGACGACCTACCTCGATAAGCTCATAGAGAACTACAGGTATATTGTCATAGACAACGAGGCGGGCATGGAGCACATCAGCAGGTTGACGACCAATAACATAGATGTCCTGCTCGTGATCTCCGACCCCACCCGAAGAGGTATACAGGCGGCGGCTCGGATCTACGGACTGACGAACGAACTCAATCTGAACATCGCAAAGAAATATCTCATCGTCAACCAGGCGAGAGAAGGTCAGGGTGAGAGCATAAGGAGGTTGGTCGATCAGCACGACCTGGTATTAACAGGTATGATTCCTGAAGACCCAAAGGTCAATGAGTTTGATCTGAAGGGCAAGCCGACGATCACATTGGATGAGGAAAGCGCAGCGCTCCGGGCGGCCTTCGATATCTTTAAAAACGTGTTGCAGCAATGATGTCCTTTACGTGATAGACCCCGACGTTGTATAGAAAAAAGATTGAACAGGCCGAAAATGAAAGGCCGCCAAATTTGTCCGTTTTCATGGATTTATCCGGAAAGCATTTTAAGTGCATTCCACATATTGAGGGTAGAGGATCAATCTGCTAAACTACAGCTTCACGCTTAACGCCTTGGATCTGCAGCATACGCGATTTTTGAAACATCGAAGTATACCATATCGGTATCCGCACATACCGGAATGTTCCAAAATGTAAAGTTCTCTTTTTATTAACAAAACCTCTTGACAAGGTATTTTTTGTAAACTAAGCTGTAGAAGATCCTCATAATATGAGGGTGATATTTTGATCCCTTCAGCAAAGCCTGAAGTCCTCCATTATTCTGCAGAAGAACATTTTTTCGAAAAAATCTGCAGGCGTTCAATCAAACAGGTAGCGTCAAGACAAGGTTCTCATTTACCCGCTATTTTCTCTACGATCTTGAACTGTTATTCACGCTGTCGTTTTGTATCATTTGATCGCGTTTCTCAGCTTCAATATCCTAATCGCTCAGTAAATAAGCTGCAAGGAAGATCCTTTGACGCCGGCCTGTGACGTTGTTTTATCTCAAGCAATTAGCCGGCTCTAGGGGATGAGCCAGTGAAAAGACCGGTGCGGATGCCTATGCCTGAGCACAGGTGCGTATATCTCAGTTGGTGAGGGCGGAGAACAGCGGGAAAATTGAAAAGATATTAAAACAAGAGAAGGAGGTAGAAAATTGGCCTTTGAAATCCCAAAACAGCCATACTCAGGAAAGATAGGGGAAACGACCATTGGAACAGGCGGCCGTGCTGTTACGATTGGGGGACAGGACTCATATCCATTCCATCTCTTTGAGGGCCGAATGGCTAACCCTCCAAAGATTGCTATGGAGGTATGGGATTACGATCCCTCAAAAGAGTGGCCGGCCGCTGCGGTCGAACCCTTCAAAGATGTTATTTCGTCACCCGAGGCCTGGGCAAAGAAATGTGCGGAAGAGTATGGGGCGGATATTATCGTTCTTCAGCTGAAGAGCACGGATCCCAACGGTATGGACAGGGCGCCCGAGGAGGCTGCGCAGGTTGCGAAAAAGGTGGCGGACGCC
The DNA here is from genome assembly GCA_049366815.1 of Desulfatiglandales bacterium. Lineage (GTDB taxonomy): Bacteria > Desulfobacterota > DSM-4660 > Desulfatiglandales > HGW-15 > CAYNYM01. The sequence continues at coordinate 37,602 of JBMNCO010000166.1, forward strand.
GTGAACGTTCCCGTGGTTTGTTGGGGAACGGCGAACAACCAAAAGGATGAAGAGGTTCTCAAGATCATTTCCGAAAAGGGCCAGGGCATGAATGTGGCCCTTTCGCCGGTCGAGGAGGCCAACCACAAGGGGATCGGCGCCAGTGCCCTGGGATATGGTCATACGATTGTGGCATCTTCACCCATTGATGTGAATTTGGCCAAACAGCTCAATATCCTGTTGAACAATCTTGGGGTGCGGTCCGACAAAATCATCATTGATCCCACAACCGGAGGTCTGGGCTACGGCCTCGAGTATTCCTATTCGGTCATGGAGAGGATTCGAATGGCGGCCCTTACCCAGGAGGATGACAAACTGCAGATGCCGATGATCTCTAATATCGGCAATGAGATATGGAAATGCAAGGAAGCCGGGCAGAGGCTGGAAGAGGCGCCTACTCTGGGTGATCCCGAGAGGAGAGCCGTCCTTATGGAGACGACCGCCGCGGTAAGCTATCTTCTGGCTGGAGCCGATGTGACGATATTGAGGCACCCGGAAAGCGTGAGACTCGTTCGGACCTTTATCGAGCTCATGACCGAAGGCGGCTCGGCGGTGGAGGTGCAAGGGATTGCAAAGAGACTGGCGCCGGGGGAGGCCGATCTGATCGCCCTGTCACCTGAGCCGGACCTGACCATCGCCGAAGAGGCAGCGGGTCTGAAGGCAAAACCCGCGGCCGCCAAACCCAAGTCTGAAGTGCCGAAAGCCCCCGCCGCACCCGCACCTAAGGCAGAGGAAAAGGCGGCTGAACGGAAAACGGAGCCGGAACCCAGGCCGGCGGAGGAGGAGACCGGGAAGAAGGCTGAAGAGGAAGCGAAGGTCAAAGCGGAGAAGGAGGAGGCCAAAAAGAAGGCCGAGGCCGAAGCCAGGGCGGAGGAGGATGCCAGAAAGAAGGCTGAGTCCGAGGCCAGGGCCAAAGCGGAGGAAGAGGCTGGAAGGAAGGCTGAGGCCAAGGCAAAAGCCGAAGAAGAGGCCCGGAGGAAGGCCAAGGAAAAGGAAGAGTTGCAGGCCTTAAGGCAGAAAAGGGCTCAGGAAAAGGAAAGGTTGGAAGCAGACAGAAAGGTCGCAGGAGGCGAATCTCGACCAAAATCTGCAGCGACCGAACAGCTTGATCTCGTAGAAAAGCTGACCATGAATCTCAAACGGATACACAAGAGATCGTGACGAGATTCACAAAGGAAGACATCGGAGGAGGGACCTCAGATATGACTACAGAAGAAGTCAAAAAAAAAGTCGTCGTGGCCAAGGAAAAGCTAGCACCCAAGCCCCAGGATCTAACGGTCGACGGAGCAAGCGTTAAGATGATTGAGCGCTCGCGTCAGATGGAGGTTGAAACGATCTTTGATCGTGCTCAAAACATGAAGCCCTGCAACATCGGTGTACAGGGCACCTGCTGTAAAAATTGTGCCCAGGGTCCCTGTAGACTCCCTCTTCCCAAGAGCGGCATCGAAGGAAAGGACACCCGGAAGGGCCTGTGCGGCGCAACACCTGAAACCATAGCGGCACGAAATTTTGCGAGGATGGTCGCGGCAGGTGCGGCAGCCCATTCCGATCATGGGCGGGGCGTTGCGGAGACCTTTCTGGCCGCGGCCAGAAAGGAAACCGAGGACTATCACATAAAGGATACGAAAAAGCTCCTCGAAATCGCCCCTGACTTCGGTGTGGAGACGACCGTCGAGGGAGACAACGGCAAGATCCTGGATCGGGATTTCGATGAAATAGCCGTGGAAGTCGGCGAAAAGGCCTTGGCCCAGTGGGGTCAGCAAACGGGTGAGGTCTGCACGGTCAAGAGGGCTCCCGAAGCCCGATACCAGTTGTGGAAAAGACTTGGTGTCATTCCGAGAGGTATAGACCGGGAGATCGTCGAGATCATGCACAGGACCCACATCGGTGTGGACCAGGACTATGAAAATCTGACCGCCCAGTGTACACGCGCCGCCATTGGAGACGGGTGGGGCGGCTCCATGATCGCCACGGATCTTCAGGACGTCCTGTTCGGGTGTCCCTATCCCGTGAAAAGCTCCGCCAACCTGGGTGTCTTGAAAGAAGATCACGTAAACATTGTTATTCACGGCCACGAACCTCTTTTGAGCGAGATGATCGTCACCGCGGCCGAACTTCCTGAAATGGTGGAAATGGCCAGGAAGAAAGGGGCCAAGGGGATTCAATTGAGCGGCATCTGCTGCACGGCCAATGAGATTCTGATGCGTCACGGTGTGCCCCTGGCCGGAAATTTTCTGCAGCAGGAACTGGCTATCATCACCGGGGCGGTGGACGCCATGGTGGTGGACGTCCAGTGCATCATGGAAAATATCGCGAACGTGGCCCAGTGTTTTCATACAAAGATTATCACCACCAACCCGAGGGCGAAGATAGCGTCGGGCGACACCCTCCACATCGAATTCGATGAACATACCGCCTTTGAAGATGCCAAGAAGATCGTCGTTACGGCCATCGAGAATTTTCCGAAGAGGGAAAAGGAGGTCATGATCCCGGACGACAAATCGGACCTGATAGCCGGTTTCAGCTACGAGGCTATCAACTATCACTTGGGGGGCACCTTTCGCGGGTCCTATACGCCCCTGAACGACAACATCATCAACGGCCGCATTCGGGGGGTGGCCGGGGTGGTCGGGTGTAACAACGCGCGGACCTCTCTGGACGATGGGCATATCACGGTCGTTAAGGAACTTATCAAGCATGACGTGATCGTTCTCACCACCGGATGCAATGCCATTGCCTGCGCAAAGGCGGGTCTTCTGACCCCGGAATCCGCCAAGGTCTATTGCGGGCCCGGATTGGCGGAGGTCTGCGAGACGGTGGGTATCCCGCCGGTCCTTCACATGGGCTCCTGTGTGGACAACAGCCGGATCCTGATGGCGGCCACTGAAGTGGTCAAGGCGGGCGGCCTGGGTAACGACATCAGCGACCTTCCCGCTGCGGGCTCAGCGCCTGAATGGATGAGTGAAAAGGCCATCAGCATCGGGCACTATTTCGTAACGGCCGGCGTCTATACCGTCTTCGGGGTGACCATGCCGGTCAGCGGAGCACCTGTCTTTGAAAACCATCTTTACCGCGAACTGGAAGACCTCTATGGCGGTATGTGGGATTTGGAGGTCGATCCCGTCAAACACGCTCACAAAATGATCGCCCATATCGATAAGAAGAGAAAGGCCCTCGGTCTGGACAAGGCCCGGGAGCGCGTGTTGATGGACATGGCCGACCGACGCGAGATGGAAGCCGCGTAAAGTCAACGGTATACTAAGCCTCTTAAGAAGGGAGGAAGGATATTATGTCTAAGCTCGTTGCATTTGCAGCCGTTCAAGGCGCCTACAACATTGTTTCCAAGGCGGAGGGTACCTATAAAAGGGCACTGGAGACCTATGGCGGGAGTCAGAAACTGGAGTTTCCCAATACCGCCTATTTTCTGCCGATAATCTATTCCCTGACGGGCATCCAGGTGACGGACCTGGATTCCGCCAAAAAGCCCCTGGAATTTGCACGAAATCTCTTACCCCCCCATGTGAAGAAGGACTGTCATCTGCCCTATCTCGGCCCCCTCCTAGACGCGGGAATGGCCGCCCTGTTCGCGGAGGAAATCGTTGAGGCCATTCGATATGTCGAGGACCCTGATTTTTACCAGCCTTCCGTCGAAGACCCCGATGTGGACAACGGCAAGATCTGGCTGGGAGCCGCTGATGACGCCATCATGAGAAAGCGGGGCGTGGAATTCGTAGACGGCACTGCGCCGGGCTTTGCGGCCATCGTGGGAGCCGCACCCGATCCGGCCACAGCCAAGAAAATGGCGGAAGAATATCAGCTCAAGACTATATATGTCTTCATGGCGGCGAACCAGAACGGGACCACCTTCGCGGAGCAGCTGCTTGAGGAAAAGGTTCAAATCGGATGGGGGACCCGTCTCGTACCCTTTGGACCGGATATCTCAGCTGCGGTCTTCGCACTCGGCTTCGCCAATCGCGCGGGAATGTCCTTTGGAGGGATCCAGCCCGGGGATTACAAAAAACAGCTCAAATACCAGAAGGACCGTATCTTCGCCTTTGTGAACGCCCTCGGGGATGTCAATGCCGAATGGGCGGCCAACGCCGCAGGTGCCGTCAATTGGGGCTTCCCGACCATCGCGGATACCGATATCCCCGAAATCCTGCCCACCGGAGTCTGCACTTACGAGCACGTAGTGGCCAATGTGGAACACGACGAGATGCCCTCCAAGTCCATCGAGATCCGGGGACTCAAGGTGAGCATCACGCAGATCGATATCCCCCTGGCCTATGGTCCCGCCTTTGAGGGGGAGCGTGTGCGCAAGGACGACCTTTACCTGGAGATGGGCGGCGGCAGGACCCAGGCCACAGAACTCTGTAAGATGGCCGAAATGAACGAGATAGAAGACGGCAAGGTGACGGTCATCGGTCCGGACATCAAGGATATCAAAAAGGGGGACAGACTGCCCCTCGGCATTTTTGTCCAGGCGGCCGGACGTGAGATGCAGGTGGACTTCGAGCCCATCCTGGAGCGGCAGATCCACCATCTCATCAATTACATGCAGGGGATCATGCACATCGGACAGCGGGACATTACCTGGATCCGTGTGGGTGAGCCCGCCGTGGAAAAAGGGTTCGCCCTCAAGGATATCGGGACCGTGCTCCACGCCAAATTTCACCAGGACTTCGGCAACATCCTGGACAAGGTCCAGGTCACGCTTTACACCAAAAAAGAGGACGTGGAAAAATTGACGGCCAGGGCCCGTTCCGAATACCAGATAAGGGACGATCGCGTGGAAAAGATGACGGACGAGAGTGTCGAGACCTATTACTCCTGTACCCTCTGCCAGTCCTTCGCCCCCAGCCATGTGTGTATGGTCAGCCCGGAGAGAACCGGGCTTTGCGGGGCCTACAATTGGATGGACTGCAAGGCCTCCTATGAAATCAATCCCACGGGACCCAATCAGCCCGTGCAGAAGGGGGAATGTCTCGACCCCAAACTGGGCCAGTGGAAAGGGATCAATGAATTCGTTTATAAGGCCTCCCGCCAGGCCATTGATCATTACAACTTTTACAGCCTGGTGGTCGACCCCATGACGACCTGTGGCTGCTGCGAGTGTATCGCTGCGGTCCTGCCCGGGTGCAACGGGGTTATGACCGTACACCGGGACTATACCGGAGACACACCCTGCGGAATGAAGTTCACCACCCTGGCAGGTGTGATGGGCGGCGGTCAGTCATCCCCGGGATTTGTGGGGCATTCAAAATACAATATTACTCAGAGAAAATTCATCGTGGGTGACGGCGGGCTCCTTCGGATGGTCTGGATGCCCAAATCCCTCAAGGAAGAGATCAGGGAACGTCTGCTCAAAAGAGGGGAGGAGGTGGGCATCCCCGATCTGGTCGACCGGATCGCCGACGAGACCGTCGGCCTGACCGAGGACGAGGTCCTGGCCTTCCTCAAGGAGAAGGACCACCCCGCCCTGAAGATGGATCCCATCGTTGGATAGAAGAGGTTGAAAAGGACGGGAGATCAAAAGATCTCCCATTGAATCTTCAAGAGGCTTTGATACTTTTATCGTAATCAGGAGATGATCATGGGACTTACTGGAATTCAGATTTTCAAGCTTTTACCCAAGACCAACTGCGGCGAATGCGGGGTACCCACTTGTCTGGCCTTTGCCATGAATCTGGCTTCGGGCAAGGCCGAGCTGGATTCATGCCCCTACGTCTCGGACGAGGCGAGGGAACAACTCGCAGAGGCCTCCGCCCCGCCTATCAGGCCTGTGGCCATAGGGGCAGGGGTCAGGGCCTTGAAGATCGGCGGGGAAACCGTCATGTTCAGGCACGAAAAGACCTTCTACAATCCCACAGGACTGGCGGCCCTGGTCGAGGCGGGGATCTCCGCGGACGATCTGGATCGCAAGCTCAAGATATGGAACGCCCTTCAGTACGAAAGGGTCGGCTTGAATCTCAGGCCGGAATTGATCGCCCTCAGGGACGCCGGTGGTGACGGCGCGGGATTTGCGGCGGCGGCGAAGAGAATCGCTGAGGAAAGCGAGTTCGGCCTGATACTGATGAGCGACAACCTGGACAACATGAAGGCCGCTGTGGAGGCCTGCGCCTTCAAGAAGCCCCTTCTCTATGCCGCTACGGATCAGAATGCCGAGGGCATGGGGAACCTGGCCAAGGAAAAGGGACTGCCCTTGGCCGTTAAGGCCGACGATATGGACGGTCTGATCGCGTTGAGCGACAAACTGACGGGTATGGGGCTCAAGGACCTTGTCCTGGATTCCGGCGCGAGGGAGATGCAGCCGCTCTTCAAAGACCAGGTCACGATCCGCAGGGCCCCCCTCAAGGCCGGAAACCGCTCACTCGGGTTCCCCACCATCACCTTTCCCTGTGAAATGGCCGGAAACCTGGATGTGGAGACGGCCATCGCCGCCATGCTCATTGCCAAGTATGCAGGGATCGTGGTACTCTCGGATTTCAGGGGAGACAGCCTGTTTCCATTGCTCCTGGAGCGTCTGAATATCTTCACCGATCCCCAGCGACCCATGACGGTGACCCAGGGCGTCTACGAGATCAACGGCCCGGACGAGAACTCGCCGGTCCTGGTCACCACAAATTTCTCCCTCACCTACTTCATAGTCAGTGGGGAGATTGAGGGGAGCAGGGTGCCCGCCTGGCTGCTCATCATGGATACGGAGGGCCTGTCCGTCATGACCGCCTGGGCCGCCGGAAAGTTTGCGGGCGATGCGGTGGCCACCTTCGTGAAAAAGAGCGGCATATCCGAGAAGGTCGCCCACAAGAAGATTGTTATCCCCGGATATGCCGCGGCCATCAGCGGTGAGATGGAAGAAGACCTGCCGGATTGGGAGGTGCTGATCGGACCAAGGGACGCGTCGCTCATCCCTAAGTACCTGAAGGATATGGTCAAATAGGGATCTTACAGAAAGGGGTATAACATGCTACTGATAGGTGAAAACCTAAATGTCATCAACAGGGTGATCGGAAAGGCCTTTAAGGAGAAGGATCCCGGCCCCATCGCCGAGGAGGCCCGGAGGCAGAAGGAAAAGGGCATGGACTGGATCGATATCAACCTCGGACCCGCCAGGAAGGGGGGGGCCGAGCTGATGGAATTTGTGGTAAAAACCGTCCAGGACGCAATCGGCGATGATCTGCCCCTTTGCCTCGACACCTCCAACATAGAGGCCATGGAGGCCGGACTCGCCGCCCACAGGGGTAAGGCCATCATCAATTCCATCATGTGCAGACCGGAACGGTACGAAAACATGATCCCCCTTGCCGTCAAATACAACGCCAATATGATCGCCCTTATGTGGGGACCGGAGGGTCTCCCCCGGGATGAAAACGAGCGGGGTGCCCTGGCGGCCGAGTTGATTTACGCCGCCAACGAGGCCGGTGTGCCTAACGAGGATATTTTTGTAGATGGGATCGTAACGCCTGTCAACATCCAGCAGCCGCAACTGATGAGCCTCCTGGCCTTCCAGGAGATGCTCCAGGATATGTTCCCCGGAGTGAAATCCACCTGCGGGCTTTCCAATGTCTCCAACGGACCGCCCGCCCAACTCAGGCCTATACTCAACCAGACCTATATGGTCATGCTGGAACGAAAGGGGATGTATTCCTGCATTGCGGACGCGTATGACGACCGGCTCATCGCCATTGCACGGGGCGAAAGACCCGACGTTGTGGAGATCATCCACAAGGTGATGGACGAGGAGGATGTCGACGTGGCATCTCTGTCCAAAGAGATGCAGGACTTCGTCAAGACGGCCCGGGTCATTCTCGGGCGCAGCCTGTATTCCGACTCATGGCTGGATTTGTAGCCTTATCCTCCGCTCCTGGAGGGAGGCGTGTTCAATGTTAAGCAACAGGGCGCGGTTCTGTCGGGAAAGGGAGTCTCTCCTAAAGGGAGAGATTCCCTTTTTTGGGTTTTGATGACAAATGGGATTTGACAGAATCCTTCTTATGTTTAATTTTATGTAACTACTCAGCTGGATAGGCTGTAGGCATTAAGGCTGTGAGGTGTCGCAGGAAGGGAACATGCGTTATCACAGGAAACTCAGAGCGTTTGAATCGGCTGATGCACATCCGGAAATGAGCATTCCCG
>JBMNCO010000167.1:0-4811 GCA_049366815.1 Desulfatiglandales bacterium
GAATGCGGGAATGCCCATTTGCGGAGGAGCAGAAGGTAAGCAGAAATCCATTCCGGCGTGAAACCCGTCCGGATAGCGTTTCATGCTTCACCGTGACAAGTCATTTCTGCAGTTTTATCTTCAACTCATCGTTTTGTACTTGAATCTCGTATTTATTGAAACCGGCGGCATCGATCATGACGCCAATCTCCTCCCGATTATAACTCCTTCCCGGATTGATCTTCTCAAACGGAACGAAGAGGACGTACATAAGCCGCTCCCAAGCGGTGAAGCGCGCCTTCCATTGCCGGAGGTCTATCAGGGATGCCAGCTGCGCGGGATCGTAAATCCATGCCTGTCCGCCCCGCTTCAGGACCCTCCTGCATTCCTTGAGGACTCTAACGGGATCCTTCAATGAATGGAACATTCCGGTGCTGATGACCAGGTCATAGGTCCCGTTCTCAAACCGCAATCCGGATGCATCGCCGACTTCAAAATGCAACTGACGGGCCAGACCGGCCCTGGAGGCATTTGAGATTGCGATCTCAATGAGTCTGCGGCTCAAATCAATGCCGTCAACTCGGATTGCAGCGGACCGTTTCACGATCTCGATGGGAAGATATCCGGGTCCGGTACCGAGATCCAGAATTCTTCCGGCGCCCAGGCCCGAAACAACCTCCTCTGCGAGGGGAACGTAATAGGTTCCCAAGGCCGTCACAGCGGCCTTTTCATAGAGGGTTGCAAAGGGTCCCGGTATCCTCTCAACGAATATCTTCCTTTTCTTTCCCTCTTTCATGTCAAAAGGAGAATGGCGGACCGGTTTGAGTCCGTAATATTCCTTGCGCATGCCAAAGAAAGTTCAGTGATGAACGCCGGACAGTTCCCGGAGCTTTTCATCCGCGACCTCCACAAAGGCGCGGTTCACGCCTTCAAGGATATCCTTTTCCTGGCCCTCGATATAAAAGCGCAACACGGCATCCGTCCCGGAGGCCCTGAGCTCGAACCAGAAATCCCCAAAATCGATGTACGTCCCGTCGCCGGCCCAGAATATGCGGTGGATCTCCGGCACCCTCATCCGGCCGCCCACCAGGGCCTGGAGTCTCTCCCTCACCGTTTCCCTTTCCTGGCCCTGAGTCAACTCCCGGAAGGTCTCGACCATAAACGCCTTCGCATCGTTCCCCACGGTGCGTGCCCTCTCCCTTGCCTCACCGGTCAGTGCCTCGTCAAAGAGCTTCTTGTCGATCCTGTTGTAGTAGCGGTATCGAATGCCCAGATCCTCAACCGTGTCGATATAGAGCCCTGCAAAGGACTTTCCTTCGAGAAAGAGTTTGGCCATGACACCAAGATTCATGAGGGAGAGCTGCATGCCGTCCTTTTCCTTCAAGGCGAGGCTCCGCCGTTTCCCGGATTTACTGACATTCCAGTATGCGCTCCCCAGTGCCGCACCGCCTGATTCCTCGGCCATGATCAAGATGCGGGGCTTGCGTCCGAGGTCGACCAGCCCTCCGGTGGCGTCCTGCAGACGGACCTCGTCGCCCCTTTCGATCAGTTTTTCGATATCCTGCACCATCCGGCCGAAATATTTAAATCCCACGGGGGTATTGAAAACCCGTATCCGGGTGCCCTTTTCCTCAAATCTCTCGGCATACTTTTGGTTGAACACACGGGCCAGTTCCCCAATGGATTTCGATGTGGGATAGGTTGTGCCGATGATAAAATCATATTCAAAGAGTTCCCCTTCCCTGGCCATGAGCTCCAATCTGAGGGCAGCATTGAGAAAATAGATCTGGTTGGGCTTAAAGTAGACCACACAGCGATTGCTGTTTTCAATCACCTCAACCTCGAGGCCCATCTCGTCGGCCTTCATCGCGAGGGAGGCATCGGCCAGGGTGACGATATTATAGCGGTCCCCGTCAGGGTCCCATATAAAACCGAAATGGATCTCATCGGCGAGCAATCGCTCCTTCAACCCGATGTTGCGGTATATGATCGGTTTTGTTGGATCGCAGCCATGGTCTTCTCCGTCGATCTCGCCCACCCGATGGAAATCATCCCGCTTCTCCCATTGGAGGTATCGGATCATCCCCTCGGGACCTGTCCTGATTCCAAAGTATTCAAAGATAGGAACCGAATTTTCGTGCATACTTCCGCCGACCGTGGAGACGCCGACCCGCATCCCCGAATCCTGCGCCTGCAGGATCAACCGAAAGGCCTCACTGGGAATGATACCCTCCAGGTACCTCGAGTAGGCATCGAAGTATTGAAAGTCCTTTCTGATCAGAGTCGAAGCGCCGGGGCTCAGGGTCAGGTTGAGTGTCCCCTTATGCACCTCCTCTCCGATCTTCCGCACTTCATCCCTGATCTCGTCCGCCATGTCCAGGAGCTGCATCCCACTCCCATCCATGGGTTTGATCCCCTGTTTATAGCTCTGCGAGTGGCTGGCCGTCACGTTGGCCCCGCCGTCGAGTTCGTTGTAGAAGACACCGAAAGACGAGGCCCAGATGGGAATGGTCTCCCGGTCCGCGTGCAGGTGAACCGTGACCCCGTGAGACGCGAATATCCGGCTGACCAAGGCTATGATCTCCCGGGTATACCTCCTGACCTCACCTCCCACATGAAACGATTGATACCCCCGCCGAACATAGACCCTCGCCATGGCCTCGGCAAAAATCATCACGGTGTGTGCATTAAACGGGGCGTCCGTGGCGAAAAAATTCTCCATGTTGAGGGTATCTCTGTACCCGGCGGTCCCCAGATTGAATTCGTCAATCCATTTGAACAGGCCGTTTTCACCAAAAAAACGGCCTGTATATTCAATGCGGACCCCCCTGTCTTCCGGGATAGAGAGATTGAAATCATCTTCCGCCCTGATGACCCGCATTGCTTTTTTTTCACCCCCGGCAGCGTTCCTGTTTCGAATCATTGCGCCCTTCTCCTCTTTTGTGAGAGTCCGTGTCGGAAACTCTCTTCAAGCCGGATACCACACTTCACATTTAACGATAGACCAGCCCCGGGGAAACCTCAAACACTTTTTCCCTGATTCCATAAAGTCTGCGACCCGGGAATCTTTCGGGGGATTTTCGGATCTTGCGCGATTGCCTTTGTTCTCACGCAATCCCCTCAGCCATACGTGTCTGTCTTATTCTGTTCAGGAAGGCCCGAGGGCGTCGCAGGCGAGCGATTCGAGGCGACCCAGGGGATCGCGTTCATCAAGGCGGATGACCAAAGGTTCCTGCAGGTTCCAGATTTCCTGTATCTTCTCAAGCAACTCCGATCTCACCACCCAGATATAGAGCGGACGGTCGAGGGCGAGAAGGGGACCGATGCGCGGCGCCCAGCCCCTTCCCAATGCCTCCAGCTTCCCCACCTCATCCAGGATGACGATATCGGCCCTTTTGCACCGTTCGGGGGAAAGGGCCCGTACACCGGCTTCTATGCCCTCCCGGTTGAAATCAAAGACGGTCACCTCATGGGGATCCTCGTACCTTCTGCGCCGTGCCAGCGGAACGCTGGAACCGTCGGAAAGATCGACGATATCAAATCCCTCCCGGAGACCGTCCTTCCAGTACCCCTTGGCCAGGATTCCGGATACGCGGTATCCGTGTCCAACAGCCGATTCAACGAAATGCCCTACAAGGGTCGATTTGCCTGAGTGTTTTGCCCCGCTCACGATCACGATTCTGGGGGAAGAGGGATTTTCCACCCCATGTCGCGAGCAGATGGATTCAGGGAGAAAGAATCGTTGCCCCGAAGGGAAATCAAAACGCCGGGCCTCAGCATCATAGAGCCTGGCTACATTCATGGCGTCCATGACCTTTGCAGTGGGCCCCTCGGCAAGGACCCTGCCGTCTCCGATCATTACGATCTGATCGGCGAAGAGGCCGGCCATATTCGGGTCATGCATGGCGGCTATGACTCTCGTGCCTCTCAGGCGGCAAAGCCCTTTGATCCTGTCGAGGAACACATACTGGTTTTTGAAATCCAGATGGTTGGTAGGCTCGTCCAGGAGCAGGGTGTCGCTGCTCTGGAGCAGGGCCCTGGCCAGAAGAGCAATCTGTCTCTCACCGCCTGAAATCCTGTTGAAATTCCTCTTTGCAAGATCCGTCGCCTTGAGGAGATCCAAGATTTCAAGTGCCGACTCGTATTCAGCCTTTCCCGGTCTCTCAGCAAAACCGAGATGGGCGGTCCGGCCCATGACCACCACGTCGAGGACACTGAATGGAAAGATCTCAGTATGTTCTTGGGGGACCAGGCTTACCCTTCGGGCAATGTTTCTGCGCTTGGCCCGACATATATCCAACCCGTCCAACTCGATTGTCCCGCCCTTGGGTCTGAGGAGACCGTTCAGGCAATAGAGCAGCGTCGTCTTGCCCGAACCGTTTCTCCCCAAAAGGGCGCAGAAAAGGCCGCGATCAACCTCAAAACTCACCCCTGAAAGCACCTCCCGGGGACCGTAGGAAAAACTTAAATGGGAACACTTGAGGCTCATGTCCATCCACTCCCCCGGTTCCTGTAGAGGAGGTAGGCGAAGATGGGCGCACCGCTGAAGGCGGTCACCACGCTGATGGGTAGCTCCGCCATGGTCAGGGTGCGGGCAAGAGTATCAGCCAGGAGAAGAAAAATTCCCCCGATCAGGGCGGTTACGGGGATCATGATCTCATGGTTGGGGCCGACCAGGGTCCGGGCGATATGAGGAATGACAAGGCCTATCCAGCATATCTGTCCACAAATGGAGACCGACACGGCGACCATTACCGAACTGACGGCGATAAACAGGATGCGGTAAAGGCCCGGATTGAGACCGATGGACTTTGTCTGAATGTCCCCGAGTG
>JBMNCO010000168.1:0-10665 GCA_049366815.1 Desulfatiglandales bacterium
TATCTAGCTGAGTAGTTACCTCCGTTTTTTTGGATGACCTCTCCTTGATGAAGAACAGGCTGACGGGATCAATGGTGAAGGCATACGATTAATATGCGGTGATCGGCTATTCTGATTTGATGACCAGGACGGCCCCTCCTTCAAGGGCCCTTATCAATTTGACACTCACGTCTCCAAGCACGAATTCTTCCGCCTTTGACATCCTTTTGCGCCCGATGACGACCAGGTTATAGTGCTTTTTCCTGCACTGATCAATAATGCCGTCTGCAATGGTCTGATAGGGCTCGGTCACAAGCCTGATTTCGATGTTGTGGGGATCGAATCCGCTTTCCACCAATCTTTCTTTGGCCTTTTCAAGAACCGCCAAATACCGGGCGGGAAGTTCCTGGGTGAATTTTTTCCCCATCAGTTCTTCACTCGCCGTAGTCTTTCTGAAAAGGTGGATCAACGTGATATGCCAGTCCTCGGGACAAAACGATAACTTGGTCAGATAATCCACCACGGCCCTTGAACTCACGGAGTCATTTAAGGAAACGAGGATTGAGTTCGTCAAACTGTCCCCCTATGATTCGAAAGCGGTGTAGAGGCATCTGTTGAGATCCTCAATCATTTCTTCCACATATTCATAGTAGACATTGGCACCGATGGAAAAATGCATGAGGATGTCATTCAGTGTTTTTGGAATGTAAGGATAGAGCTTGCGCAGGTTTATAAATCTCCTTTTGTGTATGATGGAAAAGTCATCCCGTTCGAGGCGATCCTTGAGGTCGCCGTAGATTATCGGGTCGGCCAGGATCATCTGGATGTTGTGAAACCCCTTGCCGACCGCGTTGATCAGGATATTGCCCAATCCGAATATGTCGAGACTGTAAGGGTTCTCAAGGGCCTCATAATCATAGTCAAAGTCGATCCACACGTAATTGCCTGTGTCCTGCTCCACGATGATGTGGTCGTTTCTGATGTCTCCATGTTTGAAGCCCATATGATGAAGATAACGAATGGCGTCGAAGGCCTTGATGAGTCTCTTCAAGATCCCCGGCAGGACCTCATCGAAGTAGGTCCTGTGCCCCATTTGCTGTGAATCGATATAGAGGAAAAAGTTGGGACCCCGCACGATGTCCAGAACCCGTATGATGTTGTCCTTGGCGTCTCGAAATGACATTCCGTGCATGAAATGGGGGTGATCCTTCACGGCGTCAAGAATCATGGCCTCCTTCAGAGGGTTCCTGAAGCATTTGATACTGGTCTTTCCGAAACGGGTGTCGAATGACTCGAGAAAGGTCAGCTTAAGAATCTTCTTGTCACCATTGTCAAGATCAATGGCTCTCTTGACCCAGAATTTTGGGTCGTCCATGCCAAAGCGACGCTCGCGTTCGTGACCTGTAACGAGGTATCTTTTGTCCTGGATCTGAATAATGTCGCCGTGATCTATGGAAAAGATTTCAGAAGTATCCTGATAGAGTCGTCCCTCCACGCGCTACAGCCCCTCCAGCATCCGAACCGGTAGACTCTCCATGGCCATCTTGATCTTTTCCACGAAATTCCTCAGGCCGTTATTTTCAATGACGAGTCCGAGATGTTCGGCCAGTATACGCATGGAATCGATGTCCTCGTCGTGTATGGCCGTGTATTGGCTCTGGTAGATCCTGATGGTGCCGATAATACTCTGTCGATACTTAATGGGAACCGAGAACATGGAGGCGATACCCTCCTTGACGGCCGCCGCCGGATAATGGATTCTTGGGTCCGTGCTCATGTCTTCAACAAAAACGGGTTCTCCGCAAAAGAAGGCGCAATACTTTTCATCGACAAATATGGGGCCTTTTCGAAGATAGGCGTCACTGATGCCGTAGCTGCCCACGAGGAACAATTGGTTTTCTCTTTCATCCAGGAGCATAATGCTGCAACCCTTGGCGCGGAAAGATCGAGCCGTGCCTTCTGCAATGTGGTTGACAAGCAGATTGAAGTCATCGTAGGTGGAAATGGCATGGCTGATGGCCTTGAATTCCTGAAGATAAAATCTTCTCTTGGGTCTTTGTTCCATGTAAGCCCTCCTCATGCAGGACGCACGCGCCGATACCTTTCAAGGCCCGTTTTCAACAGTGCCGGAAAGGGAAAACGGCCGCCCCCGCATCCCTGTTGCAGGATGTACTCAGCGTTGGGAAGTGAATATGAACTTATGGAGATATCGATCTCGACGGGACGGAAAGGACCGCGAAAAAGGCCTCACGAGCATCAATGCGAGCTGTCTCTTTAATCTACAACATTAAATCGGTGTTGTCCAAAACAGAATTCGCCGCAAAGGATGTCCTATAGGTGGGACGGGGGGATTTTCCGCGGGTGACAGAGGTTGTATGACGTGCTAAATTGAAAACAAAGACTGAGGACCTTGACCGACTATGCGTAGACACCCCTTGATACCCGATAAGATCATGATGGAGAAGCTGATCGCCGCCCTCGTCTGTCTTGCCGGTGTTGTGGGGGTGTGCTACGGCATGATCAGACCGAACAATGTGGTTTTTGTCCTGGGGCTGATCCTGGTCATTATCGGGTACTTGATTATCAGGCGGAAATTGAAGAGTCAGCTCCCATCAAGGCACTCCCGGGAGTAAGGGGATGGCCCTGGAAAGGGACGGGTGGTCTCTTCATGTCCCGGCCCTGAAAAAAAGGCCGGTCTAAGAGCCTGATCTTCCTTGGAGAGTGTCCTCAGACCTCTTTTCCATTGACCCCTCTGTTTTCTCTGTCCTATATTCCGATGAAAATCCGGCCGTTGGGCCCTCGTGAGTCGATATCATGGAATTTGAAACCGGTTTAATCCGCAGGAATAAGATCCTTTTCAGAGAATACACCCAAATCCGCCGGCGTTATGCCTATGACTTGAATGCGGAAAAGGCCGCTGTCGCCTTTGAGCTTATACCCGCCCTTTTGACCCTCGATGAATCTGATTTGCCGGGATATGTCGGTAGCGGCGAGACGGGTTGCGGCGTCTACGGCGTCGGGTCCGCCAGGGATTTGAAGAAACTGATCGAGAAATATTTCCCCGAAACGAAAGACAGGCCTATTCCTTATCAGAAGTATCTCATCAAGCGCCCCATCGTTGAAACGCTCTTTGTGATGGGCAGCATCGGCACGATCGCACAGACTGAAAAATCCGATTTCGATTTCTGGGTGTGTGTGAAGACCTCTCTTTTCGATAAGGGCACCATAGAAAAACTGGAGGAAAAGACCCGGAAAATTGCGGCATGGTGCGAGCGCAGATACGACATGGAGGTCCATTTCTTTGTTTCGGATCTGGAACGTGTCAGGAACAATGACTTCGGGAGTGTGGACGAAGAGAGCACGGGATCAAGCCAGAAGCGGTTTCTGAAGGAAGAATGTTATCGCACCATGCTTCTTGTGTCCGGCAAGATTCCCATCTGGTGGGTCCTTCCACCCGGGATAAGTCAAGA
The DNA here is from genome assembly GCA_049366815.1 of Desulfatiglandales bacterium. Taxonomy (GTDB): domain Bacteria; phylum Desulfobacterota; class DSM-4660; order Desulfatiglandales; family HGW-15; genus CAYNYM01. Next base: position 3,450 of record JBMNCO010000168.1, read on the forward strand.
GGAATATGACCGATGTCAAGATCGGCTGCGCAAAGAAGCCCCTTATGATTTCAATGAATTTGTAGACCTCGGGTTCCTGGGTCATCTGTCAAAGGAGGAATTCCTGGGTACGGCCCTGTGGCAGTTGAGCAAGGGTATCAAAGATCCTTTCAAGGCCCTGCTCAAAATGGGGATGATGGAATGGTATCTGTCAGAGGCCTTTGATGGAAAACTGCTTTGTGATCTGCTCAAGGAAAGGGTCCTTGCCGGACCCAAAGGTCTCAGGATGGTGGACCCTTATCAATTGATGGTCGAAACCGTTCTCGATTTTTACAGTAACCAGGGAAGGGAAGACGCCGTGGATCTGGTGAGAAAGGCCTTTTACGTTAAGGCCAAACCGGACATGACGAGAGCAAAACTCAAAAGAGCGGTCAATGACCATAAAGAGGAAACATTCGCGGACCTCATGAAAGCCTGGGACTGGTCTCCGGTGCATGCGGAGGAACTCAACCGGATGGAGAGCTGGAGTTATGCCAGCCGGTTGAAGATGTCGACCGAGATCAACAGGTTTTTTTTCTCCACCTACCGCCGCCTTTCCGAGGCGCAACTCTTAAAAGAAAGGCAGGCCATCAACAATCAGGACCTGACGCTTTTGGCCAGGAAGATCTATGTGCTTTTCGCCAGGCATCAGAAAAAGCTGCAGCTGAACCCGTCTCTTTCAGGGCAAAGACCTGTCCTGGATAAATGTATTTTTCAGTTCAGACGCGATACGTCGGGCAAGACGCGATGGGCACTTTATGATGCCACGCGATATCCCGCGGAACAGAGCGGCAAGGTTCCGAGGATCTTCACTGCAGGAAGAATTGTCAAGGCCGCCACCTGGCTGGTCGTCAACGGGATCTTCGACCGCTATCGAACAATCATTGAAATGCCTTTTAATCCTTCTGGCGTTATCCTTGTCGATTTGGTGGAACTCCTCCGCAGTCTGGAGGATTTTTTCCCGCAAAACCCGGACCGGACGGCCTTGGAGACGGATCTGCGCGAGGAGGCAAAATATGATCGGATCATGGTCGTTGTGGATATTGAAGATGTGAAGGGGAAGAACGGCCCCAGGAGTATTGACCTTGTATGCAGAAATACCTGGGGAGAGGTGTTCACCGAGGCCTATCCTTTTCAGACGGGACTTTCCATGGTCAGAAAATATGTGGAGGATCTAAAGGCGGAGAATCCTGCGGAGATGATCTCAAGGGTCCGAGTCCATGTGACAAAGGACGGCTCGGAGGACGGTCTTAGGAAACGCGTCTATCAGACCATTTTGACAGGGCTTGTAGAGCAGACTCCAAGCCCGGCATATTAAGGAGCACTCTCGGTGGCCCGGGTGAGGGTATGGCGCTGCAGGCCGGGTCCTGGATGTTCTCTCCGCTGCGTGAGTGAGGATGTGCCGCTCCAAGCAGTGCCCTGGATGTTCTCTTCGCTGCGCTCCCTCCGCCGTCCATGGCTCCGGTCGCTGCGGGATTTTGCCCCTTCATCTATCCTGACTCAGGGACAAAATACGCCCGCTCCGAGAAAATCCCGGTCCCTGCTCTCCGCTGCGTGAGTGAGGATGTGCCGCTCCAAGCAGTGTCCGGGATGAGACCGCCCGCCTTTGTCCATCAGCCCCTTCTTCGGACCACACGCCTCTTCACCAGTCTTTTTTTCACCCTTATGGGACCGTTCTCCGGTTGGTCCTTATTCGGTGAAACTGAAGGCGTTCCCTCTTTCGGGCTCTCGTCAACGCTCCACGGGTGGGCCTGCCGATGCGCGCAGGTCGCCCTCGGGCATTTCAGGAAGAGAGAACCGTCACGCGCGGTCACCTCGATGAGAAAAGGATTCTCACAGCGGGGGCAGGGAAGATGAAAGGGTCTGCCCCAACTGATGAAATTACAGTCGTCCCCGGCACATTTATAGTACACCTTCCCCGCAGATGTCTTTTCCTCTCTAATGAGGCCTGACTTGCAGATCGGGCACTGGAGGGCCAATTTGCCCTCGAATTCGGCAATGCGTTTTTCAATTTCATCGTCCTCCGGCGGTATGTCCGGTTCCGCTGGGGGCTGTTCATTTTGTCCTCCGGAGGATGGGTGTTCCGCTCCATCCCGGACCTTTTCGCATCCCAGGCCGTCAAAGGCCGTCGGATGGGCGGTTTCCTCCGGCAGATCCTGTAAAGGAAGGCCGTCTCTCACTGACTCAAGCGGTGAATCGGGATCGGTCGCTGACTCGGTGGGCCTCCCGGCAGCCGAATGGATATCGGGCGTTGCCTCGACCGGGAGCTCAGGTTCCTCGTGCTCATCGTGTCCTTGGATCGTGACTTCTCGGCTCGGGCCGGTTGTGGCAGCCGGCAGGAGGGGCTCTTCAGATGGGATCAGGGAAATGCCGGTCGAATCCTCCGGTTCCTGCGGCCGCTGGAAAGCTTCACCGCGGGGCTCTTCGACGGTTTCAGATGCAGAAACAGTGGGTGACGGAGCGCGCTGATCAAGAGGGATTGTATAGATATCCGAGAGCTTCGCCCTTCGGACCGGCGCGGTCCGCATCTGAGTCAGGGCGTGCGGTGTGGGTCCGGCCGCCCTCTCGATCTTTTGCCTCGAAGAAAAAGGTGAGTCTTTAGGGGCGCCGCCGGCGAGGGTCCTTTCTGTTTTCAGGGGCAGACCCTGTATCTTCAGGATTTGATCGAACCTCCTGAGGGAACTCTCAAGGTCTTTGCTTCCCCCCCGCACCTCGTCCATGGTCTGTGCAAGTGCGGCGAGCAGGCTCATTGCGGGCATGTTCGGGAAGACTTGTTCCAGGATTCGGGCCGTGTCGACGGCGGGCTTTTTCGCACAGACCATTCCCTCACGATCCACCTCAACGTATTCCATCCTGATCAGGTCCTGCAGAAGGGATTCCGGGTCGTCATCGAGCGTGATGCCCATTTCGGACAGTTCGCCCAACAGGGTGCTCGTGGTGTGACGTTCCGCCGCGGAAGAAGACGTGTCCATCTCTTCCGTCATTTGCTCCGTCAGCAGAATGATACATGCCATATTGACCAGGTTGAATGGGAGGCCTCCGATGCCGCACCGGGCCCCGATCAACCTTCCCATGTGTCTCTCGAGGACCTGGTCGAAACATTGCCTGAGTGTAAGATTCCTGGAAACGATACCTTCCGTCTGGATTTCCGTGTCCATTTGTGTGCCCTGCGCAATCCTTCAATAATTTTCTGTCATCCCCAGGACCCTTCAAACGCCCGGGCGGCCCGGATGGTGAGAGGAGCCCTGGATGGGTGTCTCCGGGACCTTTGGAGTCAAGACTCCATGGCCACCATGACGTCCGAAGCCTGTGAGGCCATCCGAGAAATCTTGTCCTCGGGTGTGACGCCCTCGGAAGGGGAGGGCATCGTGCCGGGATCATTGAACGGGGCCTCGGGATCGGTGCCGGGCTGTAGCGCCTGTTCGGGTGGCACCGTCTCGGATGAGGAGGGTCCCTGCGCCCCGGGGATGCGCTCTTCTTTTTCCGTCCGGCTCCTGTCGAAATCTCGGGAAGATTTCATGGAAATATACGTGCCGTCTCTATCCAGCAGGACGGAAAGGGTGACCTTGACCTCAAAATCCAACCGGTAGGCGACACGGCCCTCATAAACGACGATGTCACCTTTCTTATACTCGACATCTTCGTCTATCCCGAGGCCGTGTTCATTCCTGAAGATGTCCTCGATGGTCCCCCAGTCAAGATCAGCGGTGATCGCGTCGATCAACTCCCCTTCACTGCTCCTGATCACTTCTGCATCGCTAACCTTCATGAATATGCTCCTTTGTTTGATTGGGCGTCAGCCATGATTTCCTTTGCGAGCTCGAGATAGCCCCTTGCCCCTGGTGAAAGAATGTTTCGGAGAAGGAGCGGTCTTCCATACCCTGCAGACTCTTTCAGTTCGACGTTCCTCGGAATCGTTGTCCTGAAGACCATGTCCTTGAAGTGCCTTCGGGCCGCTTCAACGATCTTCAGACACATTTCTTCGCCTTCGTCCGCCATGGTCAGGAGTATGCCCTTTATCCTGATTCGCAGATGATGTCGGGTCTTCAGGGATCGAACGGCCTGGAAAAGATCCCCCATGCCTTCCAGGGCATAGAATTCGCATTGGAGGGGAATCAGCAGAAAGTCCGCGGCCGCGATGGCGTTTCTTGCAAGGAAGTTCATCGAAGGCGGTGAATCGATGATGATGTAATCAAAGGCTGCCCTGAGTCCTTCCAGAAGATTCCCCAGTTGTCTTTCTCCGTCGGATCGCATGGCGAGCTTCTCTTCGGCGTGACACAGGTCCGAACCCGCTGGAATCAACTTCAAAAATTCAAGCTGGGTATCGATGATGGGACGCGTGATATCGATCCTGCCGATCAGGGCCTGGTACAGTGTCTCTGACAGCCTCTCCTTGTCAATCCCAAGGCCTGTCGTTGCATGCCCCTGGGGATCACAATCCACCAGGAGCGTTTTCATTTCAGCCATGGCCATGGCCGTCGAAAGATTGACGGCTGTGGTGGTCTTCCCAACCCCACCCTTCAGGCTCGAAATGCAGATGATCTGGCCCATGTTCGATAAAATATTCCAGAAAGATATGCCAAGACTGATGAGAGTCTCATCAATCCGTCCATGACCCGGTCGGGTTTTTCATGCAAAATGGTTATCCCTGTAACGCTTAGAGGGGATCTGCAAAACCTGTACCAGTGTTATATGCCCTTTGAGCTATCCGGCTGAGCGCTGAAGGCCGATGGCAGACCGCCCCACCCGGAACTCACGGGCTTCTGGATGGAAATCGAATAGGCCGATCCAAGCATGGTCCGGAATGTCCTCTTCCCTGCGCTCCCGCCGTGAAAATGTCGTGGAATGGGTTTTGCACTATGGGAGGGGAAACAGGACTGAAGAGGAGTGTCATTTGCCCCCGGTCATCACCATAAAGGGTATTGATGAGGCCATCTCGAGCCTCAATTACAGAAATCAAAACAGTCCCAAGTACCTTTTGGTGCAGGCTATACGTGGGCGCTATGTGCATGAGGCGTCCATTCAGTCCTTGGAGTCGATTGATACTGAAACCCTTATCCGTTCCCTCTGGAAGACCGGCCATGATCGGACCACCCTCAGGAACAGGCGAAAGAACCTCAACAGCATCAGGTCATCCGTGAACGCCGACCTGCGAAGACTCTATGAGGCCGATAAGAACCCCGAAGGGATCATGATCGGTCCTTCCAACACCTTTGTCATGTCGGATGAGGCCAAGGACTTGGCCCTCGAGGCGATGAGAGGGGAGATCGGCGGGGAGGGCGGGACCTCACCGGCCGAACTGGGGAATATCCTGAAAACCCTCAAGGAACTTCTGACAAAATCCAGGACGGTAGGAGGCTTCGCGCCGGGAGGGGACCCGAAGGCACTGAATGCGTTGATGGAACTCATCCGGGAACTTTCCGGAGACATGGAAATGGGAGGTCTCAAAGGCGGTGGGGACCTGCCCGGTTCCGGATCCGTGGACGCTCCAAAAGAACCTGGAGGCGGCATTTCACAGGGCCTCGGGGATACAGGATCCGGATCGAGGGGCGGGGAGGGTTCGGAAGGAGGCCCAGGGGAAGCGCCGCTCGCATCCGCCGCAGCGTGCGTGTCTTCAGGAGAGGATCTTGAATCTGTCGATGACCTGGTGGAAATCGAGGAGGAGATTGAACCGGAAGGGTTGGAAGAGGTCATCGAGGACCGGGATATCGTGGAAGATCCGGACGGGACGGACCTGGAAGAATTTGAGCTTCAGGAGGCTGTGGATGAAATGGAGGAGATGCAAGATGCAGCCGCACTGGAGCCGGTCGACGAGGTCCTGGAAGGGGTGGGGGATCAGGCGGAGGATTTGGAGGAGATATCAGAGGAGGATGTGCCGGATGATTCCGAGTTTGAAGAGGTCCTCATTGATGATGACGAGACCGAGGACGCGGGGGCCTCGGAGTTGTTGGACCCGGGCGGGGAATCAGAGGAAGCGGACAGTGATGTAGAGGAGATCGAGGTCGACGAAAATGATGAGGCTGGTGACGGCGGTGTCTTCGAAACTCTTGAAGCAGGGACAACGGAGGAATTGGAGGAACTGGAAGAGGTCGATGACGATGACCTTATAGAGGAGGGGGGCGGCATTGATCTCCCGGAGACCTCGATCGATTTTCAGGAGGCCGGGCTTTTGGCCGGGGTCGAGGAAAGCGGGGGGCTTTTGTCGGACCAGGGTGAGGAAAACCTGAACGAAGTTCCTGGGGAAAAAGGGGGTTCGAGGCACCTTTCTGAACAATTCAACCACTCCCTCGCGGCCATGGACAGGTTCTACAACCAGTACATCCTCATACCCGGGGGCACGTACACGATTGGGAAAAAAAGGCCCGGGAGGGATGACAGGCCCGAACAGTCCCTGGAACTACCGTCTTTTTATTTTGGAAAATTTCCGGTCACGAACGCCCTTTTCGAGGTATTTGTAGAGAAGACGGGGTACAGGACCATCGCAGAAAAGGTGGGATACGGCACGGTTTATTACGGCCGGGAAAAAAGGGAAGTGAATGAGGAAACAGGCCTTCAGACATTCAGCTGGAACTCGGCCCTCACGAGCAGGCTCGTGGAGGGGGCCTGCTGGTACAAGCCGCTGGGTCCCGGAAGCACCCTTCACAACAAGAGGAGCCATCCTGTCGTTCAGATAGGCCTTGAAGACGCCATGGCCTTTGCCGCCTGGACCGGTAAGAGACTGCCCACGGAAGATGAATGGGAGGCCGCGTCCAGGACGGAGAGGGGCCATCCCTATCCCTGGGGAGAAAAATGGCGGGAGGGAGTCTGCAATGTCGAGAAGACATCGATCGGGGACACGGCGTCCGTCGATCGATTCCTCGATCAGGAAAACACTCTCGGAATCGCCGACACCCTCGGAAATGTGTTGGAATGGACAACGTCGCCCTTCCGGGGGCAGGCGGGTTCAACGGCCGGGCATTATATCGCAAAGGGTGGAAGCTGGGTTTCAAGCGGCCACCTCAAACTGTCGGACCGGTTCTTTCTGGATGCTGAGTGGCACTCGAATATCCTGGGATTCCGTTGCTTGGCCTATTAGCCCGTTCCCCATTCAGAAACACATGATTTCCGGATGAGCAGCAGGCCGTGGCCAAACCCATCCTCCTGGAGGGTGTCGAGGATAAGTAAATGATTTCAAAACCTTTGCCTAAACCTATCGGCC
>JBMNCO010000169.1:0-27255 GCA_049366815.1 Desulfatiglandales bacterium
GTCCTTACAGGACGCCCTGTGGGTCGATAGCACAATCAAGTACTCCTGCACCCCTCACGGTGGCAAGCGTCCCGGCCCAGATCTCCCTCAGGCCACGTATATTCTTTTCACTCCCGATGGCCCAGACAGAGCCTCCTCCACCTGCCCCTGCAAACCGTGCGCCACATCCCCTGTTCTCCGCCTGATCGATGAGTTCTTGGGTCAGGGGTATGAGGGCGTCCGGTGTAATTTCCCTCCGAACGGCCATCTCTTCCCTCAAAAGGGCGGCGGCCCCGTTCCATTTCATGTGCTCAGTGGCCGAGGCAAAGCGATCAACGATCCTGTTGGCCTCGATCCAGCCGGATCGGGTTTTGCCGGAAAGAAAGTCGGTGATCCACCGGCGATTGATTCCGGCAGAAACGTGGCTCTTTCCACTGAATGCCACGAGAATCCGCTTGGACAGGGCCTTCAAGTCGTCACGGTTCATCAGGGCCCGGCGCTCAAAGGGCGTTCTCCGGTTTCCATATCGCCACACCCAGCGATTGGCCCCGCCGTAAACGGCTGCAGCTTGATCCTGGATGCCGCATTTTCCCGTACTGACACCGTCTTCAAGGTGATAGCCGAGGTGGAGGATCTCTCCGCCTGACATGCCCTTTTTTCCCTGCAGCACGGCCACCTTGGAGAGGGCCTTGATCAGGGCGACAAGAGCGGTGCTTGAACCGCCAAGCGCAGACTTCACGGGAGAGTCGGACCGGATCCTGATTTCCACCCCATGAAATCCGAAATATGAGATTGCCGCAAAAAACAGACCGAAGGCCGAATCAAAGGGAAGCCGGTCGATCCTCTCCTCTTCCCTCTTCGAGAAACCCTCTGAAGAGATCCTTACCCGACCCTCCTCATAGGGTGATAAATAGACCCATGTCCTTAGATCCAAGGCCATATTGACACTCACCGGCCCAATGCCCTCCAGAGGGAGGGCCATCGCCTTGATGTCCCAGGTGCCGCCTGCGTCGATTCTACAGGGAGCAGAGGCCGTTACGGTATTCTTTTCAAGGATTTTTCTGATTGAGGTGGGCATAGTATCAAAAGAAACCGTCCGGACCATGGGGTGTCTGACCCTGTGAACAGGGACTGCTGCATTTTTGGAATGATGTAGTCATCAGAAAGTCTTTCTCTGAGGAGGAAAGCACCGTACCTAAAGGGAGGAGCACAAGACCACTGCGCGGTGCCATGAGGCCCTGCACCTCTTTGGGGCCCTTTACAGGGGCGGAGACCACTTGTTGGTGGACCCGTCATAGGACCAGCTTTCATCCAGGGCCTTCCTGCTGGTGAATTGGGGATTTTCAGCCCATAGCAGCATCTGTTGATGGGCCTCATTCAACCGCTTGAATTTCTCGGCGTCGCCCCCCATGTCAGGGTGGTAAATCTTGGCCAGTCTCTTGTAGGCCGATTTTATTTTCCCCACATGACCATCCGAATAGAGTTCATCCGCCTTCAGTTGCAGCAGCGCCATGGCCTGTCTTTCGTTTTTTGAGACCCTGGGTCTTGTGGTTTGGTATGGCCTGATTGAGGCGGGAGTAATGCCCTTCCTGTGGTTCTTTTTCAGGAGAAGGAGGGACGCATAGCTTCCAGAATTCCTGTTGTTGATGATGCTGTACCAATCCTCACCGGATTGAAGTATGAGTCTCTTGAGATCCTCTGCAGGTTTTTGTCCTGACCGTCTCTCAAGGAGAAACCTGGAGATCTCCTTTGACCACACAGGGAGAACATCCAGGATGACATAGTGCTTGCTGAAGGTAAATGCGGCGTATCTCGCGTTAAAGACCTTGAGCAGGCCTTTTGACAGCGACAGGACCCAGAGCATTTGTTGCTTACAATCAGGGGCACAGTAACGCCTCCCCCCCTTTAAAAAGGAAGCACCGCAGGCAAGACAGCGTCTCATTCTGTTGTTGTCCGTCTGAGACGGGACAATATCCAGCTTGTTCATTTCATCCACAGAATCAAAGGATATGGGCCCTAAAAAAATCCCCCGATAAAAAGCCACAGGGTCCTGCTTCCTGGTTTGCAGAGGAAAGACTATAACCAAAAATGGGGAAAGAATCAAGGTCTTCCCCAAGAGAATCCTTGCGTTCGGCGGAACCTGCCCCGGAAGGACGAACTTGTTTTGGCCCCTTATTTGCATATACAAACACGAGTTGACCATTTGTGAGGCATCCTCTATACTGCCGTCTTCAAAGAGACGGTAAGGGCCGAGCCATAACCCCCATGCTTCGCGCGGGCAAAGACAATGGTCACATGGTCGCTGCGAAGGACTGAAAAAGGCGAAGATCGGTATGAGATGCAGGAACTTAAGAAATAGATTGCTGTGGGTCCTGAGTTTGTTGTTTTTCACCGGATGCGTGCAAACAGGCCCATACATTGTTGGCGACAATGAGAAGGCACCTTCCCAAGAGCCTATTCTCCGCGAAAAAGAGACACCAGCCCTAAAAACCGCGGACCCACTTACGACCGACGAAAAGGCTGAAGAGCCTCAAAAGGAACCCCGGCAGTTCTCGGTCATTGAGGAAAAGGAGAACGCCACCGAGGCGGAATCGGCATCCTCAACGACACAAGAATTACTCGACGCCGCGCTGGACTATTGTCAGACATCCAATGATTTCTGGGAACATGGGGACCTGGACAATGCCCTCGATGCCCTTGACAAGGCCTATGCACTGATTCTGAAGGTCAACGGGGATGAAGAGCCGGAGGTCTTTCAACAGAAGGAGGATCTGCGTTTTACCATCTCAAAGCGCATTATCGAGGTCTACAGTTCCAGATTTACCGTGGCCAACGGAAACCACAAAGCCATTCCCCTTGTCATGAACGCACACGTGGAGCGAGAACTGACCTCCTTCAGCGGAAGGGAACGAAAATTTTTTCTGGACGCATACCGCCGTTCAGGCAAGTACCGTCCCGCCATTGTCCAGGCCTTGCAGGAGGCCGGCCTGCCTGAAGAACTCTCCTGGCTCCCACTGATTGAGAGCGGCTATAAAGTGAGAGCCCTTTCCAGGGCCCGGGCCCTCGGCATGTGGCAGTTTATTGCTTCCACCGGTTATAAATTTGGGCTGAACAGGGACAACTGGATCGATGAGAGGATGGATCCGGCAAAATCCACTCAAGCAGCCATCGCCTATCTCAAGGAACTCCACCAGATTTTTGGTGACTGGACCACCGTCCTTGCGGCCTACAACTGCGGCGAAGGGGCCGTCCTCAGACGCATCAAGACCCAGAAGATCAACTACCTGGACAATTTCTGGGACCTTTACACCAAGCTCCCCTCTGAGACGGCATCCTATGTACCCCGATTTCTGGCCGTGCTCCATATATTAAATGATCCGGCGGCGCATGGGTTTTCTCTGCCGGCTGTTGATGAACCCGTTGCGGCTGAAGAGGTGACGATAAACAAGCAGGTCCACCTCAAGGCCATCGCCAAGCGACTCGGTATCCCTTATCCCCTCTTGAGGGACCTGAATGCCGAACTCCGTAAGGACCTCACCCCTGACTGGTCCTATGATCTGAAGGTCCCGGAAGGCAGAGGAGACATGCTCCGTGCCGAATTGAGTGACATTCCCGTCTGGCAACCGCCTGCACCGACCTACACCGTCCACAAGGTGAGGAAGGGGGATTCTCTGTCCCTGATCGCCGGGCGTTACAGGACATCCATCAAGGCCATCATGGATGTGAACGGTCTGAAGAGCAGCTTATTAAAGGTGGGCTGGCGCCTCAAAATACCCACCAAGGAATATTACGCATCCACCTCGGGGAAAAAGGCCGCCTATGCCCTCGGTCCCGGAGAAAAACTTTCCCAATATGTGGTCAAACAAGGTGATTCCCTTTATAAAATCGCCGACCGTTACAACACCACAACAAAGGCCCTGACAGCCATCAACCAACTGAAGTCCTCAAGGCTCGGCATAGGCCAGGTCCTTATGATTCCCAGTGTCAGGGCCACGGCATCTCCACCTCCCTCCACAAAAAAATACAGCGTCAGGTCAGGTGATTCACCCTATATCATCGCAAAGAAACACAACATGAATCTTGCGTCATTCCTCGAATTGAACAAACTCACCCCTCACAGCACCATCTTCCCCGGTCAAATCCTGAAAGTGACCGTCAATTGAGTCTTATCAGAAGGGGGGTCTCTGCGGAGCCCCCCTTTGTCCATTTTCGTGACGGATCCGTCAACATTTCGATAATATGCCGAAAAAACTCTAGGGCATTGCTTTCCATTCACACGTTATTGATATTTTGTAACACTTTAGCCCTTTGAAAAATTCGAAAGGAAATCATGCACCCTTTCTTACCTTTCAAACTATTGGCCTTTTCTTCAAAATATGATTATAAAAATCTATGTTGCGAATGTAAATTTTGCCACTCTCCTTTTTTCGTCCTAAAATCTTTGCAGGGGGAGGACCGAGTACTATGAGAGCGATGGTCTTGGAGGAGATTTCCGATCTCGACGCCAACAATACGCCCCTGAGGTTGCGGGTGGTTCCGGATCCGGTCCCGGATGACCGTGAAATCCTCGTGAAGGTCTCGGCTTGCGGCGTCTGTCATACCGAGTTGGATGAGATTGAGGGCCGCACCCCCCCACCCTCTTTCCCCATGGTCCTGGGACATGAGATCATTGGCAGGGTCGAGCAGGCCGGAACCCTGGCAAAGAAATTCCAGAAGGGAGACAGGGTCGGGATCGGCTGGATTCATTCTTCCTGTGGCCGATGCAGGTTTTGTCTTGGAGGGAATGAAAACCTTTGTCACGAATTCAGGGCCACCGGGAGAGATGCTCATGGCGGCTACGCAGAATACACGGTTGTGCCGGAAGACTTCGCCTATCCTATTCCCGGGCCGCTCACGGATGAGGAGGCGGCACCCCTGATGTGTGCCGGGGCCATCGGGTATCGGTCTCTCAGGCTCACAGGTCTCAAGGACGGCCAACGCCTGGGGCTTACGGGTTTTGGAGCCTCAGCCCACCTTGTGCTAAAACTGGCAAGACATCGGTTTCCCCATTCCGATGTGTACATTTTCGCGAGAAGTGAGAAAGAAAGGTCTTTTGCCAGGGATCTCGGTGCCGTCTGGGCCGGTGATACGGAAGAAGAATCACCTGAAAAGCTTCATGCCATTATTGACACCACACCGGCGTGGAAGCCGATCGTCGAGGCCATGAAAAACCTGGAAAGGGGTGGAAGGTTGGTTATCAACGCCATCAGAAAAGAAGATAGAGACAAGGACTGTCTCTTGACTCTGGATTATCCGTCACATCTCTGGATGGAAAAAGAGATGAAGAGCGTAGCCAATGTGGCCAGGCGTGATGTCGTCGAATTCCTGGAGATTGTCGCGGAAACATCTATCAGGCCTGAAGTTGAGATCTACCCCTTGGAAGAGGCCAACAGGGCACTGGTCGAGCTCAAGGGGCGGAAGATCCGGGGTGCTAAGGTCCTGAGGATAAACAGATAGTCCTTGATATGGTCATTTTCCCGCCCTCATTGCTTTGGGAACGATGACATCTTGTGAAAGGAGATATTTCATGAAGAGCCCGATCCGCGTCAGTTTAGCGTTGTCTATTGTCGCTTTTTTCTGTCTCGGCACTGCGACCTTGGCCGGGACGAAGGAAGACGGAGACGTCCTTGTAACCAAGTCACGTGTGGTGGTGGAAGAGATGTTCCTGAGCCCCGACAAGGGCATACCCAGATATCTGATCGAAAAATGCTCCGGTCTGGCTATTATCCCGGACATGATCAAAGGCGGTTTCATTGTCGGAGGTTCCTATGGTAAGGGCGTGGTCATGGCTCACAAATCAGAGGGTTGGACCGGTCCCTCCTTTATATACATCGGTGCCGGCAGCCTGGGATTTCAGATCGGGGTGCAGTCCACGGACCTGATTCTGGTGATCGTTGGACAAAAGACCATGGATGCCTTCCTGGAATCGCAGTTCAAGCTGGGTGCCGATGTGGCTATTGCGGCCGGACCGATCGGTGCCCAGGCCACGGCGGCCACCGAAATTATGCTGAAAGGTGGGATCTATTCCTACTCAAGGGCAAAAGGGCTTTTTGCCGGTGTGTCTCTGGAGGGGGCCGCTATAGGAAACGATTTCGATCTGAACCGGGCCTATTACGGCACCGTGAGTACCGCCAAGGGCATCCTCCAGGGTGGGTTGGAGACACCACCCGCAGGTCAAAAATTGAGGGAGGTCCTGAACAATATCAAACCCTGACCTGAGTTCCGAGCCTGGTTTGGGGAGGCAAGCACCATTTTGGGCAGGCCTATCCACCTCCAACTATCCTGAGGACCTCCTCCAGACTTTTCACGGTGTAGTCAGGTTCAGGGTCGCCGGGGTGCATGACGGCCTGATCCCCCTCGGTCAACAAAACCGTTATGGCTCCAGCCGCATTTCCACAAAGAATATCAAAGCGAAAATCACCCACCAGTAAAATTTCCGAGACCGCGATGCCCATCATTTCTGACGCCTCATAAACCCCATCCGGACGAGGTTTGGGTGGGGAATCATCCCGTGTGATGATCACCGAAAAATCAGCCCGATCAATGCCATTGAAACGTTCCAGGGCCAATAATACCGATTTCAGGCTGTTTCGTGTCAGGATGCCCAAGGGGAGTCCCATTTTCTTAAGTGTGAAGAGACAGCGTTCTGCACCCTGATTGGGAAAGGATTTCCGGGCCGCCTCCTCCTCCATGTCATCCAGAATCTTCTTTAGAGGTTCCCTCTGCTCTTGGGATAATGTGTCGAAATACTCCAGGATGGGTAACTGCAAGGGACATTGAATCGCCCGCTTGATAGCTGAAAAATCTATGGCACCTGGAAAGGTAAGGGTGCCGTCAAAATCAAAGAGAATACCCTTGATCTTCTTTTGATCTTTTGAAAAAGGCCTATTCATTTTGAGTGTCAGGCACCGGGCGGGACGCAAGCGGAAGCGCGCATACGGTTCGCGCACGATTATTCGCCCACGACGCACGGCCCGTCATTTTAAGCCTCCCCCTTTGCCTCCAGTTCCAGACGATAACGCTTCTCGCTCCTGCGGCACAGTTCCCAAATGATGCACTGGGGCCGAAACTTGCAATATCCGCAGGGTTCGGTACAGGCCTCACAATTGTCGAGACATTCCTGACAGTATCCGATATCCATCTTCTGGCAGGTTACGCGCGCATCGCGCTCTGGATGGAAACGACAATTCATAGGCATATGACCCTCTTCTAATAAGTCCCCCTCAACCAGCCCCTTTTAAAAATGAGGAATGCAAGGGCGACTATAACAAAGGATATCATGAATCCCAGATGGCCGAGGTCTATTATGAGGGTCAGCTCGGGGGAAAATGTGATATCCGGCAGATTTTTCAAGACCCTGAGGATTCCCGTTCCAACCAGCCCCGCCATGAAGAAAATACGCACATAGGCCGCTGCCGTCAACCTGTATGTGTTTTTGTTCCGCAGCACGTAATCGGTCATGAAATAGGCCAGGAGGCCCATCAGCGCTATGGCACCAAGGTAATGGAGCGTGTGCGTGAAATAATAATCGGCCGACCATCCCAGTCCCGGTATGTCGGCTATATAATAGCGCTTAAAGATGGGCATCTGACCGAACCCCGTGATCGCCATCACGACCAGAACAAAGACGTAGGCCCCTTTGAGGATCGGAATGCCCGCAAATTCTGTTTCCTTCCTCATTGGCCAGGCTCCTCCGGTTTTCCCGAATCTTTTGCCGACTTCACAAAACGGCCGACAGCGGCGGCAACCCCTGCAATGGGAGCGATGAGCATGGCCTTGGCCAGGTTGTCGGCATGGGCCATGGCGTCCTTGACGGGGCCGAAATGGGGCCTTCCCGGCCCCTTCTCGATGGCCGTTTCCAGTTCGTCGAAGGGAACCGGGGAGACATACAGGGTATTGGTCCCGCCGTTTTCCTTTTCGCCATAGATGTACCCGTTGATTTCTTCGGCAATAGCATGGGCCTCTTGGATGATTTCATGTCGAGGTCCTATCTTCTGCACGTTTTCCGGGCAGGCCTCAATGCACGCGGGAAGCTCGCCTTTCTCGATCCGGTCATAGCATCTGTCGCATTTGAACATGACACCGTTTCCGGCAAAGGAGGGAAGAATATCGAGATAGAGTCCCACGCCCGTTTGTCCTTCCGGGATCTGCCAGGGGCAAACCACCTTGCACTTCTGACCGCCCAGACAGATGTCCGAATCGATTCTCGTAATGCCGTTTTTCAGCTTCCGCGCGGCTCCCCATGGACAAAGATCCGCGCAGGGCGGGTTCTGACAGTGCATGCACCGACGTGGAAAGGTATAGGTCTCTTCCTTCCCCGCAACCTCTACGGTAGCCTCCTGGATAAAGACCCAATTATATGGGGTCAAGCGGTCGGTCACATCCCTCTTGTCGGACCAGTCCGCAGCCTTGACCCGCTTGGGATACATCCTGGGAAAGGGCTTCTCGGGCTCCGGAAATTTGGCCGCATTCGTATCCCTGCAGGCCTCCACACAGGCCTCACAACCAATGCACTTTCGTATGTCGATCAATGTGGCCAACTCGGTCCGACTGGATCCTCTGACCTTTGAAGGCAACGCCAAACGGGATGTGCCCACCGCGGCAGCCGCCGCCAGACCGCCTTTTAGAAAGGCCCTTCGTGAAATTTTTGAGGACATGGATTGTCTCCGTCGTTCATTGATTAAAGATTAAAGAGCCACATTCACGGGAGAGGTTTCAGAAGGAAGGATATTTTTTGACGGTCCTTTCTTAAAACGTTCCTTTTCGCATACAGTCCTCGAGGGTCGCTCTGAGGCGCACATGAATCTCTTTCGGGACTTTCTCCCGCGGAAATCGTTTGCAGATATCAACGGTGTTTTTTAGTGATTTAAAACAATTGAGACAATCCGGACACGCTTCCAGATGACGCATGATCTTACCGCAGAGACCGGCGTCGAGTTCACCATCCAGATATTCGGACATTTTCTCAAACAAAACCCTGCACTCCTCATGCATCGGGTTTTTCCTCCCTGAAATGATCGGATATTTCTTTGCGAAGAAAAAGGCGCGCCCTGTGCAGTCTCGTCTTGACCGATTGCGTGGTGATGTCCAGGATATCCGCGGTCTCCTCCGTGCTGAATCCTTCGATGTCCCGCAGGTTGAACACCAGGCGGTAGATGGCAGGAAGCCTTTGTATGGCGGCTTCAATAACCTCCTTCAATTCAGTGCGGATGAGATCCTCTCCAGGATCATTGGACGCGTCCGGGATGTCGAACTTCTGTCCGTTTCCCTCGGGGTTCATCAGGGCATCCAGGGACAATTCCCGATCAGGCTCATCCTTTTTCTTTCGGCGTTTCCGATAGCAGGCGTTGGCAGCGATTCGGAAGAGCCAGTTTTTGAGTTTCGTTTCTTCCCTGAAATCCTTGAGGGACTTGAAGGCGTTGAGGAAGGTCTCCTGCATGATATCCTCAGCGTCCTGGGTGTGGCCGCACATCCTCTTTCCAAAATTGAAGAGCGTTTCTTCATACTTCTCCACAATTTTTTGCATAGCGGTCATCGAGCCCTTTTTGAATCGGGCGATCAATTCGTGGTCATAGTCTTCCATCTCTTTTAGATACATCTTTATGAAAGAGGTTGCGTTTCTGTTGAAGAGATCAGTTCACGTGTGTTAATTAGATTCCCATCCGGAAATACATGATTTCTGGATGGAGCGATCTGCTGTCGGCATTCGGCGCTCAGCCTCATGCCTTGTTTTTGCATAGCTTTTTCTGATAGCTGATCGCTGAGGGCTGTTAGCGCGAATCCGGGAATGCTCATTTCCGGATGATCACTAATTAACAGATATGCGGAAATAACTCAATATGGTATGAGATGGGAATAAAGGGCGCATCAGACAAATGGGACTCCGAAGGGCTCAAAAAGAGACTGTCGCACCTCTTGAATGCGCCCCTCTCCCTCACCATTACGGACAATCTGCGATCCATGATTTCGGTGCTGAGGAAGGACGCGGCCTATCTCCTTCGCCTTCATCATATGTTCCTGGATGCAGATGAGGCGGTGTTGACGTCCCTGGCACACTATATCTCGGGGGGGAACTCCTGCCAGGTAAAGAGCGACCTCCGGCACTTTATCGAGAGGCACGCCTACAGCGTAAGAAAACTTGCCCGGCCTGCAAGGGCCAGGCGGCACAATATCCATGTACAGGGTCGATATTTTGACCTTCAAAAGACCTTTTCCCGTTTGAATCGTGACTATTTTCAGAACCGTATGGACTGCAGGATCACCTGGGGAAACCGCAAGAGGAAGACCGGAAAGGCCTCTATCAGGCTTGGAAGCTACTCCCAGCAAACCCAAACCATCAGGGTCAACCCCATCCTGGACAGGGCCTCGGTTCCCGCATTCGTACTCGACCATATCATCTATCACGAGATGCTGCACCATGCCCTCGGCTTTGTGAACAAAAACGGACGAAGACTCGTTCATCACCAGAGATTCAGGGAACTTGAACGCGGCTTTGTCCGCCATGAGGATGCACGACTCTGGCTGAA
This sequence comes from Desulfatiglandales bacterium, assembly GCA_049366815.1. Classification (GTDB taxonomy): domain Bacteria; phylum Desulfobacterota; class DSM-4660; order Desulfatiglandales; family HGW-15; genus CAYNYM01. Next base: position 10,545 of record JBMNCO010000169.1, read on the forward strand.
AAGACATCTGCCGGGCCTCATTGCTCCCAGGGCATGAACCCTCCGCCACCTGAGCCGACTGGCATGAAAATATCCATGGCCCTGAGCAGGACGGCAGTCCTCTTGACTGCGTATTTCTTATCAGAGCCTGCGGTTCCCCCGGTCGAGTATCGACCTCTTTCCGGGCCGTCCCGATGGAAAGTGTCCTACAGGGGGAAGGGTCTTCTGGACAAAGTCCAACAAAAGCGGCGATTTGTTGACATCCCCAAGGGGATCTTTTATCCTTCAAGGAGATTGGACTTTTTTAAGTGTTCGATTCGCACGAGGGGTTTCAGGGGCTCCCGAGAGGCAGGCCGGTGACTGTGCGTTTTGTTGCAGGCAAACTCTATCAGCGGCACTGCTCCTCAAAGCCATGGGTTTTATCATGGGCCTTATTTTTGACGCCGATGCCGTAAGCCTCTATCGATCCTGGACCAAATCTGACCAGGGTCGGATCGTGGATAGATTTGTGGAAGAATCCGTCAAAGGTCTTCTGGACCCACAACCCGGCGAACGGGTACTGGACATCGGTTGTGGAGAGGGCAACCATTTGCTTCTTTTCAGCAAACTGGGCCTGGACATAAACGGCGTGGACGCCTCTCCCTACACTATTGAGCAGGCCAGGAAACGTCTGGGAAATCGGTCAACCCTCAAGGTCGCCACGGCCGAAGACCTCCCCTTTAGCGACAACGAATTCGATTTGGCCGTCCTCATCAACACCCTTGAATTTCTTGATGACCCGCTGGCAGCTTTGAGAGAGGCGGGAAGAGTGGCAAAGAGGGGTGTTTTCATCGGCGTCCTCAACAGTCTTTCCTGGTTTTTCCTCAGCCAAAAACTCCAGGGCCTTTTCAAAAAGTCCCTCTTCAGCCAGGCCCGGTTTTTTAGTCTGTGGGAGCTGAAATCCTATGCGTCGGAGGCATTCGGCGATTCCAACATGACGTGGAACTGCTCTCGGATTCGCCCCTCACTGACCCGCGCCACCCCACAAGATATCGATAATTTTAGAAAATTCGGGCATATTCCCATTGGTCTCTACCTTGGGGCCTGCGTTTCTCTCCGATACTGGGTCAAGACAGAACAACATCCTCTGAAAATCGGCCTCAAAAAGGCAAAGCAAACCCTGGCCAGTGGAATCAGTAGGAACCGATGAATCACTGATCCATAAAAACCCAGGGGCCTACTTAAAACGGAGTAAAAGGCGATGAAAGAGGCCTATCTTTACGAAAAGATGGAAGAGAACAGCGTCCGGTGTCTGCTGTGTAACCATCGGTGCCTGATCAAGGACGGAGACAGGGGGATCTGCGGTGTTCGCCAAAATCGGGACGGCACGTTGATCAGCCTCGTTTACGGTAAGGTTATTGCTAAACACGTGGATCCTATTGAAAAAAAACCGTTGTTCCATTTCTTGCCCGGAAGCCGATCCTACTCCATTGCCACGGTAGGGTGCAATTTCAAGTGCCTCTTCTGCCAGAATGCGGACATATCCCAGATGCCTTCCGATCACGGACAGATCTGGGGAGATGATATGACGCCCGAAATGATTGTCAGGGAGGCCCTCGCCACCCGGTCGGCGACGATCGCTTACACCTACACCGAACCCACGGTTTACTACGAATTGGCTGTGGATACAGCCAGGCTGGCTGCCCGAAAAGGCCTGAAGAATATCTTCGTATCCAATGGATACATGACGAAAGAGTGTCTGGAGGATATCTCTCCTGATCTTCACGGTGCAAACGTGGATCTGAAGGCCTATTCCGACAGGTTTTACAAAAAACAGTGCGGGGCAAAATTAGATCCAGTCCTCAGGACACTCGAAACAATGAACGACCTGGGGATTTGGCTGGAGGTCACCACCCTGGTCATACCCGGCCTCAATGACGACCGGGACGAACTCAAGGCTATGGCCGCCTTTCTTTTCGATCTCAATCCCAATATCCCCTGGCACATCAGCCGCTTTCATCCCACATACAAACTCACCGAGCGACAGGCCACCCCGCCGGACACCCTCAGGGCCGCCAGGGATATCGGTTATGAGGCAGGACTGAAATACGTCTATACCGGGAACCTGCCGGGGGATAAAGGAGAAAAGACATCCTGCCACGCATGCGGGGAACTCCTTATTGACCGCCTTGGATTTACCGTCACCCGCCTGAACATGGACGGCGGGCGTTGTCCCAAGTGTGGGACGGAAATTCCCGGTATTTGGGCTGCCGGTTCTTGATCTTTTTAAAGAGTTCTGTTAATCCTTTGCACAAGGAGGGCTTTTTCGGGTTCTTCTTAAAACCGAACCCCCGCTGTCGCTTTTGAGTGCCTTCTTCCAACCAGCGGGGGTTTTTTAGGAGCAGAAATGATGAAGCAAGAGGATGAGCTTGCCCTTAAAGTGACCAAGGAAATAGTCGTCAAGTTTATTGAAACAGGCCGGTTGTCCGTGGCGGGCTTTGATGAGGTGTTCAGGCAGATCCATCGGACCGTGCAGGATTCTCTCAAGAACGATGTGCCATGGGAGGAGGATACCGGAGACTAGACCGGATCGTATTGAACCATCTTGAGAAATAGGCCCTGAGCAGGCGCCTTGATCCCCGCAAGGCGCCTGTCTTTCATTTCAAGAATTTGAGCGAATTTTTCGGCGTCCAGCTTGCCAAGCCCCACATAGACCAGTGTCCCCACGATATTGCGGACCATATGTCTCAAAAATCCGTCCGCCTCAAAGACAAAATGGAGAAGCCCACCTTCGAAACCGTGGATCTCGGCCCTCAGGATTTCCCGGATCGGATTGATATTCCCGCTTCCCGCAGATTTGAAAGAGGTAAAGTCATGCCTCCCGAGGAGCAGTTCAAGGGATTTTCGCATCTCACCAAGACGGAGGGCCACAGGGAGATGCCATGAATAAAGCCGCTGAAAGACATCCGGTTCCCTGCGGTTCAGTATCCTGTATTCATAGGTCTTGCTCCTGGCGGTATACCGGGCATGAAAGTCCATTGGCACAAGGTCGGCACTCTTCACAAATATGTCCGGACGCAAAAGGGAATTGAGCCCCCGCCTGAAGGCCTCCGGGGCGATCTCGGAATGGGTCAGGAAATGACACACCTGGTGTAGGGCGTGTACTCCCGCATCGGTCCTCCCCGAGGCAATCAGAGATAGGGGTGCACCGGTCATTTTATGAAGACCCTTCTCCAGGACCTCCTGAATTGTGAGTGCGTTTTTCTGGCGCTGCCAGCCGTGATATCGGCTGCCGTCATAGGCCAGTATCAACCTTATTTTTTTCTCTTTTCCCATACAGTGAATACGGCCCTGTTGCTCAAGGCATGGGGCTCGCAGTTATCCCGGCGGCATGTTAAGTCGTTTTATACCTTGCTTTGATCCAGAAATACCTGATTTCTGGATGGAGGGGTCCGCTGTCGGCATTCAGAGCTCAGCCCAATGCCTTGTCTCTGCATAGCTTTTGCTGATACCTGACCGCTGACGGCTGTTAGCGCGAATCCGGAAATACTCATTTCCGGATTCGCGCTACCTTGGCGAAGGTGCACAAAAATAGGGAAGCCGACGGCCGGCTTCCCTATTGAACTGAACCCCTCATAAACAGACGATATCTGTAAACTGATGGGGACAGATCTCTAGCGTTTGGAATACTGATACCGGGCCCTGGCACCACGCTGTCCGTATTTCTTTCGTTCTTTGGCCCTGGCATCCCTGGTAATCAGATGGACTTTCTTCAGGATCTGTCGTTGACCCTGGTCCATACCCGCCAATGCACGACTGATTGCATGCCTGATAGCGCCGGCCTGTCCGGAAATGCCCCCGCCTCTGACGGTCACCGTTATATCATATTTTTCCTGATTATCCGTCAATTCAAGTGGTTGTTTTATGACCATCTTATCGGTTTCCCGGGTTATATACACATCCATGGGCTTTTTATTGATTGTGATCATCCCTCTTCCCGGTCTCATCCAGATGCGGGCGACAGAGGTCTTCCTTTTCCCTACGGTATGAATCAGATCTTCGGCCATTTATATCTCCAAATTCTCCGGTTGTTGAGCTTCATGTGGGTGTTCGGAACCGACATAGATTTTCAGCTTTTTTAACTGGCGGCGGCCCAGACTGTTTTTGGGCAGCATGCGTTTGACGGCAAATCGCAAGACATCCTCAGGCTTCTTTTCAAGCAACTTTCTTGCCGAAATCTGTTTCAAACCGCCCAGATAGCCGGAGTGGCGATAATAGAACTTGTTGTCCCATTTGGACCCCGTCAAGGCCACCTTCTCCGCGTTTACGACCACGATAAAGTCACCCGTATCTGCGTGGGGTGTATAGATGGGTTTGTGTTTGCCTCGCAATCGATGGGCTATTTGACTCGCCAGCCTTCCGAGGATTTTGTCTTGGGCGTCCACGAGGTACCATTTCTTATCGACTTCATGTTCCTTTGCAACAAAGGTTTTCATAACATTTTGTCCTTATTCCAAAAATCAAAAAGATCATTTTTAAAAGACCTTGCCCTTATTGTCAAGATAATTTTTCTGAAAATCTTGTTGACAAAAAGAACGATCATTGGTAATAACGGAAAATCTAGTGCGCCCGTAGCTCAGTTGGATAGAGCGCCGGGCTTCGAACCCGTAGGTCGCAGGTTCGAGTCCTGCCGGGCGCGCTCAGTGACAAGTGAAGCATTGAAGAATGTGGAAAAAGGGCCTGTAGCTCAGTTGGTAGAGCAGTTGACTCTTAATCAATTGGTCCAAGGTTCGAGCCCTTGCAGGCCCACCAAGAATATCAAGCACTTACCGGATTGGAAGGTAAGTGCTTTTTTATTTCAGGTGGGAATCCGTCCCCATCCTGCCCCCACTTTTTTAAATTTCCTGCTCCTGCCGACTGATTTTTTCATCCACCGTCCCGCCGGCCGGGCAGAGTCCCCGAGTTTCGTTGATCGGCCCAGGCGATCGGCCTTTTTTTGACGCAACAAGACGAACAATTGACCTTATAAATTGAACTTTCTGGCATAAGATGCAAGAGAATAAAAAAACATTTTCAAAAGGTCATTTCTAATTCAGCCCCAGATTACCGGTGGCAACCAGACCGGCCTCCACCAGTTTTTCGAGCCAGTTGCGGGTCGACTGTTCAGACTTCTGGGTATTTGCGATCAGATCCAGCGTTGTCAGACGTCGCTCATAACGCAAGCGCGAAAGGATAATCAGGCTGTCGATGGGCATGGCTGTCCCAATTCGCTCCTCATGGTGTAGGATCATCTCTAAGAAAGCGAGATCGGCATCTGATTTGGGCATTACGAGCACGACCGATGTGGCATCTGACATGGTATAATCGGGTGCCGGGCGGCCATATCGCAACATCCCTTCGTAGATCCGGTCGATGCCGCGTCTGGTTCGCTCGGCCAGTCAAAAGGTCAAATCCGCTCTTGACCCATTTATCATTTATAGCCCTTCATATGGCGTTTAAAAATACTTCAATAATATACGACAGCCCTACAACTCAACGAATACCAACCATTTAACCATGATGAGTCAAAAGCAGACTTGACCCGTTCCCGTTCCCCCAAGCACTTCACTTGGTCCGACCCGAGGCACACAAAGCATTCTCCGACTGGACCGAATTGTCCTATGATCCGGTGATGGTCACTGCAATCCTGGATCGCTTATTACATCACAGTATGCTCATTAACATCCAAGCAATAGTTACAGGCTGATGGGAAAAACGACTGATGCGGCACTAGCCGGGGATCGAAGTGAAGGGGAAAGTGGCTCAATTTTAAAAGACCGTTGACAATGATGACTCGGGTGACAGGCGGTCCCGGGTAATTCTTGAAGTGGGAGAGCGCGCTGTCATCGGTTTTGACATTCCAGGACCATCATGATCCTCAGGGGGTATCGCGAATCGGAATAGAGCGACTCTCGTGCTCGCACACTTTGCGAAAATGGTGGCCGTAGATCATGAGCGTGACGGCCAGAGGGAGCAGCCGGCGACGGTAAAGGAACGTCCAACCCAAGAGCCTCCAGTACTGAAACCGCTCCTTGCCGACAATACCCAGGCGAAAACTGGATCTGAAAAAGGCCAGGACCCGCTGAATATCCAGGGAATATTGGAGATCAGGAAGCCTGTATTCCAAAAAAAACGTCTTGATACGCTTGTAATAGTGCCTGGGTGAATATATGTTTCGCACAATGTTTTCATATCCCTCATGAAGCAATTCCAGACCCATCTTCGGAATGATATTGGTCGTTCCATCGGTGTTGCCGGACATGGGACCGAGAAGACGCCCTTCCCTTTTCAGGCGTTCGTACAGTTTTGTGCCTGCAGGGGCCTGAAGCAGACCGACCATGGCGGTCACAATCCCGCTGTTCTGAATAAAATCAATCTGTCGCTGGAAGATCGAAGGCGTATCATGGTCAAACCCCACAATGAAACCGCCCTGAACCTGGAGTCCGGACCGCTGAATCTTCTTCACGCTGGCCACAAGATCGCGATTCGTGTTCTGTCGCTTGTTGCATTCCACCAGGCTCTCCTCATCGGGCGTTTCAATGCCGATGAATACGGCATCGAAACCCGCTTCCACCATCATGGCCATCAGGGCGTCATCATCCGCCAGATTGATCGAAGCCTCCGTATTAAAAACAATTCCCCGCTTCCCTTGCTGCCAGCGGATGAGGGCAGGAAGCAGGTGATTTTTCAGGTACCTCTTGTTTCCAATGAAATTGTCATCCACAAAAAATATGTTTCCCCGCCAACCTTGTGAGTACAGGCCGTCCAGTTCCCGGATGACCTGGTCGGATGACTTGATCCTCGGCTGATGGCCGAACAGCGCCGTGACATTGCAGAAGTCGCAATTGAACGGACACCCCCTGGAGAACTGAATGCACATCCCCGCATACCGGTCAAGCATTCCCAGCTCCCACAGAGGGACGGGCGTTTCACTGATGTCGGCGAATTCCTCGGTCCTATAAATTCGCTGCGCCCTTCCATTTTCAAAATCCTTCAGGAACCGCGGCAGGGTGATCTCCGCCTCATTCAAGACAAAGTGGTCGACCTCATCGAATGCCTCGTACTCGTTGGTAAAGAGGGGCCCGCCTGCCACAACACGCAGACCCGCCTCCTTGCAAAGGGCAATCACGCGGCGGGTCGACTCTTTCTGCACAACCATACCGCTGATGAAGGCGCAGTCCGCCCAAACCAGGTCTTCGTCCTTGAGCTTGGTCACGTTCATGTCCACCAGCCTCTTGGACCATTCTTTGGGCAACATAGCCCCGATGGTCAGAAGGCCCAGCGGCGGATGGGCGGCCCTTTTATGAACGAACTTCAAGGCATATTTGAAGCTCCAAAAGGTGTTCGGATACTCCGGATAGATCAGCAATGCATTCATTTTTGTCTCTTCATCCCCTTATGGTGGCACGCCGTGGCGTCAGATTTACTGAACCCATTTTCGCTGTAAAGTGCTTTTCATAGCAAGCTTATTTTGCATGAAGCCCGGCCCAAGGAGTGTTTTGACCGACTGTCCGGCGATTTTTACATCGATCCGTCGATTCCTGGTGCGTCCTTCTTCAGTGCTGTTGCCAACGATCGGGTGTTCCCGGTCACAGCCTCCAACCTCCATGCAGACCTGAACATAATTTCTTCTTGACATCATGCAGCGGTCAACTATATCGATTTTGCCATCATTCACTGTGCACAGTTGAGAAACCCCTGTATAGACCCACACCTCCGTCCGGCATCAGTCGTGCAGGGGTTTTCCTTCCGTGTTGCTCAAATCATTCTTGATATGCCTTTGGATAACCGGGTGTTATAAGGCGAGGGCATTACCTTGACAGAAGGCCTTTCAAGGGTATCTCATTCATATGGGTTCCGCAACACGAAATGCCAATGCATGATACCGGGACTCATTGTAAATGAAATGCCCGACATCGGTCATCCCGAGCCCATTTGTGTGCGCCCTTAATGACCGCTGATTCTCCTCGGCAACGAAGCACATACCAGCCTCATATTGTGCACAGAGTTCACGGTTGAGGGCTCCATATAACGCTTGAAGCAGGCCTTGTCCCCTGTATTGGACATCGATGCAGACCGGGCCATAGATGAATACATCTTGCTCATTGAGAGGCCTGCCGTGAAAAAGGGTGTGGGCAAATACTGTCCACATTCTCTTTGCCATCGGCGGTTGGCCATGCCATTCACGCCGGGATGCACACACAAAGCCGACGATCCGGTCCGAACTCCTGGCCACGATGATACCAAGGTCCTGCGCCATCTCGTCTATTTCCTCCGATGTAAACCTGGCGGAGAGAAAACCATTTTGAAGTTCAATGGAAGAGAGATTCAATTTATAGTTGGCATCTACCAATTCACAGATGCCATGATAGTCAACCGGGAGAGCACGTCTGACGTCCATGATGCGTTCCTCCGTATTTCATGCAGACATCCATGGAATCTGTCACATAAATACACTATTTTATCCGGAGGGTATTAAATTGGCTATTTTGTGTCAAACAAATTGCCTTCATTTTTTCAGCATGATCGCCTCCGCAAAATTTATTTTTCAATATTTCACCTAGTGAATCAGGCAGTTGGTGATGTGAAACGGCTATCTTCACATTGTCGTAGTCACGCCCGCACAGCAAAAAGCAGGGAGGAGGATTTTCTCGAGGAGAAAGCGTCTTGGCCCTGAATCTTGCCCATGGCATCTCAACCTGCTTCACGCTTTATATTTGACAAAAATGATATAACTCACTACACTCAAGACACAAAAATAGGCCTTCTTGTAAAGATAAAGAAATTATCTCCGAGCTGGTGAAACAATCCCTTTAAATAATACGTTTTGAGTCAAATCATTCAATATTATATCCTGACAGAGTGACATGTTGATAAATCAAGACAATCACTCCTTCCACAGCTATGCTACCAGCACCCAAATCTATAAGGTCATTCTGTGTGAAGGCGGACTGTTTCGGGACTATGACCATGATTTGATCGGTGAACAGCCACTCCTGATCCGCTTGGAAGGCAGGCCGTACTCCGTTGTCATGCGAACTCCAGGGGAAGAGATACACCATGCAGCCGGTTTTTGTCTTGGAGAGGGCTTGGTCGACAGCCATGATGATTTTTTGACCATTTCTTATTCTAAAGAGATGGACCCGAATGTCATCGACGTCAAGCTCACACCCGAAAGGCTTGCAAAAATACCCGATCTATTGGACCGCAAGCGATTCACAACCCAAACAAGCTGCGGCATTCACGCAGAAGGATCATTGAAAGACCTTTATCAGGGTCTTTCTCCTGCCGAGGACAATACACAAATCGGTATAAACCGTCTCTTCCATTGCGTAGAAAATCTTTCGAAATATCAGAATTTTTATGAGCGGACCCGCGGAAGCCATGCCGCAATGCTGTTTGACCACCACCTTGATGTCATGGCCTTTTCCGAAGACGTTAGCCGTCATAATGCCCTGGACAAGGCCATAGGGAGGCTCTTTTTGAAGGGAGACCTTTCTGAAGCCTTTGTAGCGATTCTTTCCTCAAGGGTAAGTTACGAATTGGTACAAAAGTCAGCGAGGGCTCGTTTGCCGATCATAGTCAGCAAATCAAGACCAACAGCACTTGCCGCCGAAATGGGACACAAACTGAATATGACCATTGCCTGTGCACCCAAAGAGGATGAATTGATACTTATAAGCGGAGAAAATCGAATTATCAGAAACTAACATGGCCCACAAGGAATACCGGAACACGTTTGCATCCCCCTTGTGGGCCAAAATATCACGACGCTGTTTATAAATTCTCTGCCCTGGACCAGGACAGCCTGTCGTTTAACGCCTATTTTCCCGCCTCGGCATTGAAAAGCGGCGATGAAGATGTCAAGGCCTCCGTCAAAACATAGGCTGCCTGCAAATAGGATGTGGGGCAGAGCGGAAAACACTCCTTACACTTCCAGCACTCTTTGGCAGCGATCTCCGGGATGAAGGCTATCTCCCGTTTTCCGCCCCTGTCGATAAATCCAATGGCATTCTTCTTCTTCACTTCCGAACAATACCGGACGCACAAGCCGCAAAGAATGCAGAATGACGACTCCTTTTCAAACCGATCTCTATCAGCACCATACTCTTCAGCCAATTCCTTCAGTTTCGGTGAATCAGGGGCATGGGCCATCAACAGTTCAACAATCATCCTGCGGATCTTGTCAACTTTCTCAGACCTGGTCTTCACTTCCAGACCCTGTTCAACGGGATAAAGGCACGCAACAACAAATTTAAACCTGCCGCGCGTTCCGGCCTCGACCGTACAAAGCCGGCAGCCGCCATAGGGCTCCAATTTTTCGTGGTGACAAAGCGTAGGAATATATATCCCGGCACTTTGTGCAGCCTCAAGAACGGTCATCCCTTCCTTGGCTTTAACTTCTTTACCATCTATATTTAAAATGATATCACTCATCTCTGTATACTCTCTCTGACTTTAGTTCCCGCTTTTCCATCTTTACAGATCACCAAACGGGTTGCCATGAGGCCTTCAAAATTCACCGATTAAATCCGGCCCCGTTATTAAGCCGCAAGTTTCTTTTGGGTGATATTCGCCTCATACTCTTCCCTGAAGTGTCGCAGCGTCGCTTTGAGTGGGTCTGATGCCGTCTTTCCCAGAGCACACAGGGAAGCAGCCCCCGCCACTTCGGCTATCTCCTCCAGGAGTTCAATATCCCCTTCCCTCCCCTTTCCTTCGCTGATTCTCGTCACGATCTTGATCATCTGCTTCAGGCCCTCGCGGCATGGCACGCATTTTCCGCAAGATTCGTTCGTAAGAAAGGTCAGATAAAATCTGCTTAGATCCACCATATTGGTGTCTTCATCCAATACCACCACATCACCGGCCCCTATGGGGGCCCCCAGCTTTGACATTTCATCGAAATCCAGGGGGGTGTCGATAAGGCTTTCAGGAAGACAACCTCCCAAGGGACCGCCCAAGTGAACCGCTTTAAGTTTCTTACCGTTTGGTATACCACCGCAAATGTCGTAAATGATCTCCTTGAGCGTGGTTCCAAAGGGCACTTCAACGACTCCGGAATTCGCTATATTTCCAGACACGGACAAAAGCTTCGTGCCTTTGCTCCGCTCTGTTCCGATACCGGTATACCAATCCGCGCCTTTGTTGATGATCTGGGCGACATTTGACCAGGTTTCCACATTATTCAGGTTGCTCGGCCTGTCCCAGATACCATTTACCGAGGTTCGGATATATTTGGGTCTTGGCTCAGGATTCTTGCCTTCTATGGATCGCATTAATGCGCTGGATTCCCCTGAGACGAATATCCCCACGTCAAAGTGAACCTCAACATGAAAATTGAAGCCGGTGCCGAGGATATTATCACCGAGAAATCCATATTCCTCCGCCTGAGCGAGGGCCCTATTTACATTCGCCAATAATTGAGGTGCGTCATGACGTGTATAGATAAATCCCTGATGAGAACCGATCGCATAGGCCCCGATGATCAACCCCTCCAGAACACAATGCGGATTTCCCGTCAAGATGGCCCTGTCCATAAAGGCCGCAGGCAGACCCTCATGACCGTTGACGATCACATACTTTTCTTCCCCTGGCGCATTACGGGCGGTCTCCCACTTCAAACCGGCAGGGAATCCGCCGCCCCCCCTGCCGCGCAGGTTGGCTTTCTTTACCTCTTCCAGGACCTCCTCAGGGGTCATCTCGAAAAGCGCTTTCGCTAATGCGGCATATCCGCCGATCGCCAGATAGTCATCAATACTCTTGGGATCAATCTTTGGATTATCGCTGATCAGGTTCCGCATCTGATTCTTATAAAACGGCACCTCGGACATATGTGCGGCCTTTTCGCCCGTATGTGGGTCTGCGTAGATCAGGCGATCAATGACCTTTCCCCCCATCACCGTCTCGGAAACGATTTCCGGGACATCCTCGGCAGTGACCTCCATGTAGCAGATTTCTTCGGGATAAATAATCACATTCGGCCCTTTTTGACAAAAACCGTGGCAACCTGTCGCCCTTATGTCAACCTTCTCGTCTAAGGACCGCATGACGATTTCTTCTTCAAAGACTTTGATAATCCGATTGTTATCGAGGCCCTGGCAGGCCGCTCCTGAGCAAACCGCAACACAACGCTTATTGGGATCTCTTTTTGATAAGATGTCCTTCCTGAGCCCTTCCAATTGAGCATTTGAATTTATCCGTGGCATAATCATTCCTTAATCATAGCTTTTTAATACTTCTTCCACCTTGTCCGACGTTATCTTACTGTGGTGCCTTCCGTCGACCACTATCTCGGGGCCGAGTGAACAGCAACCAAGGCAACTTCCGACCTCAAGGCTGAACTTTCCATCCGGATTTGTTTCTCCGGGTCTTATGCCAATCAGCTGTTGAACCTTATCAAGGATTTGTTGCGCACCGCGCACATGACATCCCGTGCCCATGCATACATGAACTTCGTGACGTCCCTGAGGCACTAAACTGAAAGTCTTATAAAATGTCGCGACTTGCATCACGCGATTCAGCGGTACACCTAATTTTTCACTGACCTTCTCCAACACGTCCTTCGGAATCCAATGGTTTTCATGTTGAAGCTCCATCAGTACATGAATGAGATTCTTTGCCTTCCCTTCATGCTTATTGATAATCTGATTGATTTTATCCTTGTCCATAGCCACTTCCTAATCTTTGTTGTCTGTTTCCCCAATGCCGGCCTTTTTCATTCACATGGCTGCGGCAATGAGATCCTGGCTTTCATCAAAATTGACCAATCCTTGCCTTGCTGAGTTATTGATGTGTCTCGCCACTTCAGACGGACTCAACCTCATGACCTGAGAGATTTCCCCTGCCGACCGTGGCTGCTCCCTCAGGAGCGTCATCATTTCATTAACTTCCATCTTATCAGCAATCAACTCCTTGAATAACCGGTCAAACTCTTCACTGCTGAAAAATGCATTGTAAGCCCCTACAGACTTGGCAGGCAGTCTCAACCGCTCCCGCTCGACCAGCCTGATATAGGGAACCAACTTCTGAGCGGCTTCAAGCTTGAATTTAAGGGTATCTTCTTCAATTCCCTCACCCTTTCCAAGAGGACCTAGTTCTCTCACCTTCTTCGAGAATTGATTCACAAATTCAGCGTACTGGATACCGTCGGAGGCACCAAGATTGACGAGCCTCACTCTTTCAGGATTGACGCCTATGTGTTGCAGCATCTTTTTGGCTATTTGCGTCATGCTCAGTGCATCGAAATTTCCTTCAACGACATAATGACACTCCCCGGGCAGGCAACCAACGATGATCACGCCGTCTAAGCCTCTTGAAATTGCTCGGAGCACAAATGCCAGGTCGACTCTGCCGGTACACATGACACGGATGATCTTGATATCGGACGAATATTGTAGTCTGGAAACTCCAGCTAGATCAGCAGCCCCGTATCCTCACCAGTTACACAAGAATCCCAAGATCCTCGGTTTAAACTCTCTTCCTGGTCCCATCTTTATCTCTCTCCATCAAAAATCACTTGGTTAATCATGAATAAAATTTTAAAGCTCTGCAACCGCGGCGTCGATCTGCCTAAAGAGTTCATCATTGGTGTAATGCTTCAATGCAATAGCCGAAGTTGGACACTTTGTGTTACACAGCCCACATCCTTTACAAAGAACAGGATTGACCCATGCCTTTTTACCCCGTTCTGTATCAATAAACTCTATAGTGCCATACTTACAGGCCGTAATACATGCCCCGCACGCAACACACGCATCCTCATCCACTACGCAGATTGCACCGGACGCTACGATTGAATCCTTTGTAAGGACCGTCACGGCCCGTCCTGCGGCACCGTAAGCCTGGCTGATCGTCTCCGTTATGTGCTTGGGGTAATGGCCCGCTCCACACAGGAAAATACCGTCCGCCGCGAAGTCAACCGGTCTCAGTTTGACGTGCGCTTCCTGGAAAAATCCATCCGGGTTCAAGGACACTTTAAACAATTTGGATATTTCATGACGCGTTTCCGAGGGAACAACCGCGGCGGCCAAGGCCACCACATCCGCGTCCAGGGCAAGCTTCTGTCCCAAAACGGGATCGGTCACCGTCACTCTCAGAACAGGTCTGCCTTCCTCCTCGGTAGGTACCACCTCAGGTTTATCCTCAACATCGTAGCGTATAAATTTTACATCCTTTTCAGAAGCATCACGGTAATAGTCCTCCTTGAACCCATACGTCCGCATATCCCGGTACAAGACATAGATCTCCATCTCCGGGTTCAGCTCCTTCAGTTTCAAGGCATTCTTTACGGCCTGGCTGCAACACACCCGACTGCAGTAATTTCTGTCTTCCTGCCTGCATCCGACACACTGAATCATCACCAGGCTCTTACATTCCTTAACACTTCCATTCCCGTTTACGATCTGTTCCTCCAACTCAAGAAGAGTCAGGACCCTATCATCTTCCCCGTAGAGATATTCGCTGGGTTTATATTCTTCCGCGCCGGTGGCGATGATGGCTATTCCGTGTTTTATTTCCTTTGTCCTGTTCTGGAATTTGACTTTGGTCCTAAAATTCCCTATATAACCATAGGACTCCGGCATGGTGGCGCCGGTAAAGACATGAATCAAGGGATTCCGATAGACCTTGCCGATCAAATCCCTCAAGTAGGATTGGACGTCCAGACCCTCCAGGGTGTAATAGATTCTCCGGGCCATCCCCCCCAGTTCCGCTTCCTTTTCCACGAGGTAAACCTCAAAACCCTGGTCGGCCAGGTTCAGGGCGCTGGTCATTCCGGCAATGCCTCCTCCGACCACGAGCACCCTTTTGTCCACGGGCAGCTCAAATTCCTGCAAAGGCTCCAGCAGGGCGGTCCGGGCAACCGACATGCGAACAATTTCCTTTGCCTTCTGGGTGGCGTCTATCGGTTCCCGAGAGTGGACCCAAGAGCAATGCTCTCTGATATTTGCCTGTTCATAAAAATACTGGTTAATGCCTCCTTCACGACACGTGTCCCGGAACAGGGGCTCGTGCGTCCTGGGGGTACACGCAGCCACAACGACACGGTTGAGCCCCTTTTCGCGTATCGTGTCCGATATTTGCTTGGCGCTGTCCGTAGAACATGCAAAAATGCACTCTTGCGCGTGGGCGACATTGTCCAGACCGGAGGCATATTCAACCACTGAAGGAACGTCTACCACCCTTCCGATGTTGGCGCCGCAATGACACACAAATACCCCGACCCTCGTGTCCTCTCCTGCGACATCTCTTTCAGGTGGATACTGTCTTTCCGTGTCCAGTTTCCCTCGACGGTATGAAAGAAGCCGATTACTCAGGGCTTCGGCACCGCTGGCGGTCATGACCGACTCGGGGATATCTATGGGTCCCTGGAAGGCTCCGCTTACAAAGATCCCAGGCCGACTGGTCTCAATCGGGTTCACAGGGTTGATCCTGCA
Organism: Desulfatiglandales bacterium; assembly: GCA_049366815.1. Classification (GTDB taxonomy): domain Bacteria; phylum Desulfobacterota; class DSM-4660; order Desulfatiglandales; family HGW-15; genus CAYNYM01. Next base: position 25,976 of record JBMNCO010000169.1, read on the forward strand.
GAACCTGTGATCATTGAGTTCGATTCCATAGGTTACTGCCAATTTTTCCACATCAGCGGGCGGGTTCAGCCCGACAGATAATACAACCAGGTCGAATTCCTCTTCCTTCACCCCTTCATCAGCCGTATCGTATCGGATGGTCACATTCTTTGTTTCAGGAATCTCTTTTCCAATGGACACATAGCTTCTGATGAACCGTACACCGGGAAGGTCCTCAGCCCTTTGATAAAACCGCTCGAAATCCTTTCCAAATGACCGAATATCATTATGAAATACGGTGCACTCCGCCTCCGCGTCATGATCCTTTGTCAGGATCACCTGCTTCTGCGTATAGGTGCAGCATACACCCGAGCAATAACTGTTATCACCCGGGGTGACCCGTCTGGAGCCGACGCACTGAATCCAGGCAATCTTGTGTGGGTGCTTGCCGTCGGACGGGCGAAGGATCTCACCGTCATAGGGCCCCGTGGAACATAATAACCGTTCAAAGTCAAGGCTGGTCACCACGTTCTCATACTTTCCATAGCCATAATCCCCATTCACGCCTGGATCAAAGATCTCATAGCCCGGAGCCAGGATGATCGCCCCGACCCCCACCTCCATCTTTTCTTGCTCTTGGTGCAGATCTATGGCCTTGTTCTTACAGACTCCCATACAAATAGTACATTTCTCACCCTGCAGGTAAAGGCAGGCTTCAGGGTCTACATAGGTAATAAGCGGAACGGCCTGGGAAAAGTATATGTGGATGGCCTTATTCAAAGAAAAGTCTTGATTGTATGGATCAGGTACATTGACCGGACAGTACTCAACGCAGGTCGTGCAACCCGTACATTTTTCCTCTATAATATATCTGGGTTTTTTGACCAGGGTTACCTTGAAGTCTCCTACTTTTCCTTCCACCCTTTCGACTTCAGTATACGTCAAGATTTCAATGTTGGGATGCCTGTTGCATTCGATAAATTTTGGAGACTCAATACACATGGAGCAGTCATTCGTGGGAAAGGTCTTATCAAGCTGGGACATCTTCCCGCCAATGGCCGGTGATTTTTCAACCAGATAAACCTTAAAACCCGATTCTGCAAGGTCGAGGGCGGCCTGAATACCGCTGATTCCCCCGCCGACAACCATAACATCCCCGATATTATTTTTTCCGGCGTTATCAATAGCCAGTTCTTCTAATGATTCTTTTTCCACTTCTCTCTATCCTTATCAGGTTTCTTAGGTCCCCTAAATCACTTCTTGGATGATTTCCGTGATGTCTTTGACCTCGATTTTCTCCG
>JBMNCO010000170.1:0-23856 GCA_049366815.1 Desulfatiglandales bacterium
GATTCAAACGCTCTGAGTTTCCTATGATCACGCATGTTCCCTTCCTGCGACACCTCACAGCCTAAATGCCTACAGCCTATCAAGCTGAGTAGTTACGAAAAAGTTTCTATAAATCAGGCCTATTCTGTGGTAATTGACATGGCGATGACTTTTTTCTATACTCAGCCGCAAGCGACTCAATTTTCAGTCGTCAGTCCACGGGACCAACATGCCGGTCCTCCAGGAAAATTGATGCCTGCAGAAATCCCTGTCTTGCCGGGGCGTTGAATCGTGTTGTCGGGAGTTTTTTGAACATGGAGAGTGTTGTAACCTGGATTGTCGGTGTCTTTCTGGCCGGGTTCATCGGCTTTTTCGGCAAGTACCTGGGCAAAATCTTGATTGAACGAATGCATGCCCGACGGATGGGAGGCATGGCGCAAACGGCTTCTGATCCAGAGGAAAACAAGGTGAAAGCGGAATATGATGCCGAAAAACAGCGGCTGAAACTTGAAAAGAAGAGGATGAAGCTCATAAAAAAACAAAACAAGAAGGAAGAAAGTCAAGAAGATTAGCCTTTACTGAAGCCACCGTCGAATGGTCCGATCATCAATGAGGCCGGGGCGGGAAATCAACCTGTTTTGGACGCCATCGGTCGATTGACCGGCCCCTAATATTGGTATAAATAGCGGCCTATTATCAGGAGAAAAAGCAGGATGACACCCGAGAGGAGGTACTGCTCCCTATTCTCGTCCCAAAAGAGCCTGAAGCTCCAGGCCCTCTTCCGGGCCTGGTCGTAGGGGCTGAGGCGGGGGATCAAACTGCGTACGCCGGCCGCGTATCGTGTGTATTCTTCGCCGAAGAGGTCTCTTAATCTGGCCATTTCCTTTCGGTGCTTCCGGGGCATATATTTCATGAAGAATACCCCGAGCCCAATGGCGAGAAGGATCCAGTTATATCCCCAGGCCATCACACAGAATCCAACCAGGAGGAAGAATCTTCCCAGGTAAAGTGGGTCTCGGACGTAGGCGTAAGGCCCGGAGGTCGTGACCTCCTTATTCCTGACAAGATGACCGCATGCCCAAATCCGGACGGCCTCACCAACCATGACGAGGATGCCCCCGAGCACCAGAGAGAACAAATTGGGCCGTGCCAGGATGACCACCAGAAGAGCGGCCGCTGTAATCGGTATCGCCTGCAAAAGCCTTCCCATCATTTGAACCTCCTTACAAGTCTATACAGCCAGAACATCTTTGGGGGATCCCGGTCTTCGAAAAATTTCTTTCTTACCTTATATATCCTCTGCAAATCAAGGAGTACGAAACGATCGAATATATAATCGCTGATGAGTGGCCATCGGCCCTTCACCCTGGATGTAGAAAAATCAATAAGATAGGGCCGTTGATCATGCATCAGGATGTTTCTCTGATGGGCGTCTCCGTGTGCGACACCCGCCGCGTGCATGCGCTCAAAGAGGGAGATCAGTCGATCTAAAAAGGCCTCGGTCAAATCCCCTTTCTTGAGTTCAGCCAAAGGTACGCCTGGAAGGGCCTGAAGTCTTAATGAATAAGGGGTGGGCCTGCCCTGAAGCAGGGGAATGCCTTCGAACCCCTCAAGTCTTTTCAGGGCCGCCTCCTCCCATCTGATGCAGAGCCTTCCAAAGATCTTCGGCATCAGGGGACTGGAACCGTAGTCCTTGACGATAGAACCGTTTTTCAGGGTTACACGGGCCTTCCAGACATTTCTTGAGGGATAGATCACAATCTTTTCCCCGGGATTCCCTTCTTGATCTTGATCCTTTGTCATTCAGCCACACCTCTTAGCGCATGCGCATCCGGAAACGGCCGTTCCCGGATGGGCGCTGACCGCTGACCGCTCCATATAGAAATCAGATGTTTCGGATGGAGCCTGATGAGGCTTGCCATCCTCCATAAATTTTGTCCAGTGGGGTCTGTAATACTCTTTTGATAGGAAAAATCCAATAAAATATTGCCGTTGATAAAATGCCGTGTCCCCTTCTTAGAGGGAGAGCATGGGCCCCTGTAATCGGGTCTCGGGACCGTGGAAATTCTGCATGGGCCGGGGTCTTGACCTTGCAGTCCTGGAAATGGTGACTAATTTATCATGTTAGAATCCATCCAGAAATAGATGATTTCTGGATGGAGCAGTCAGCGGTCAGCGCGGATGCTGGAATGCCCATTTCCGGATGGGCACACATCGAGATTTTGAAAGGCATTGACTTCCATGGTGTCGAGTTTTCACAAAGTCATCAGATTCAATCATTTTTTCAGAGTATTCAACAGGGCAGATGGAAAGGACAAATGGGGAATATGGAAAAGCGGGTTCCGGAAAAGGCAAGGCTTCTAGAGCAAATGAAAAATGCCGGCTTCAATGTGCCCGGTCTGGTATACATCCCGGCTGAGGACCTCAAAGACGGGAATTTTGAGGGCCTCGAAGCCTTTTTCAAGGATTATCACGAAAGTTTCAAGGTCGTAGCCCGCAGCGCCCACCCTGTGGAGGAATTTTATAAGGGGGGGACCTTCGACTCCCTCGAGACCTATGCGGACACCGGCGGGATAAAATATGCGTGGAAGAAAATGGTTAAGTCTGCGAGGACTTCGAAGAGGCTCTCCATATTACGGCAGCAGAAATTCAATCGCGCCCCGGAGATCGATCCCGAAGACATGGGCGTTATTGTTATGCCCTATATCGACGGCATGAATGTGATGGCAAAAAAGGTGGGGGACCATTGGGAATTCGGCTATGCGGGCAACAGAAACCACAAGGTTCAGAGGGATCTTTTCATAACCACGACACCCCATGACATAAAACTCCTGCACCTCTCCCAGGACATCCAGGATTATCTCGGTTTCCGGTGCGAGATTGAATACGTCGTTGGGAGGGACGGCGTCATTCATGTGGTTCAGGCAAAGGATATATCCAGCATTGACATGCTGGAAAAGAAGGAAAGCGAGCGATCCATCCAGTTGGACGGTATCCGGCGGATTCGAAAAAGACGGAACTATCGTGAACGTACGGTCTATGTCATGGACAACCGGGCCTTTTACCTGACGATCATTGAGAAATGTGAAAATATGGCGCATGGAGAGGGCGGCCGGGAGACCGGCATCGAAGACGTCCTCGGAATCATTTCAGCCGAGGAGGCCGAACTGGAAGACTTCGCACTGCGTCATCAACGCTTCGGTGTCCTGGGGTTGTGCATCCAGGTGCCGGATGATCTGTATCAGATCGCCAATCACTATCTGGACGAGACACCGGAACTGCAGGCCAGACTTTCCAACGCCCTCAATAACAACCAGTACAAGATTGACTACTTCCTGTCCGAAGCAGACACCCTTATTGCCGCGGAAAGGATCCGGATCAATCTCTGCAGTCACGATGCCTACGGTATCGACACCGTCCGAAATCCCTTGTGGTCTGTTTATTGGCGCGGCGAGCGGCACGAACAGATCGTCAGGCATTTTAAAGAGTTGGGGTTCAAGACCGGTGATTCGGTCGGGATCGACATCGATTCGGAAGACAGGCCCACCATCTACAGGCTCTAAGAAGGGGACCGGCAAAGCCGCCCAACGACACGCAACAGAACCATTATGCCCTATGCTCCGCCGGGATCTCCGATGTGCCCGGCTTTCCCGGCAGCGAATCGGGCGCGGGGCGGAAGGCATATTTCCCCCTCCCCCTCTTGACTTTGGGCCTCGGAGAAGGCAAAAGAGGGGCACGGAAGGTCGGCCTTGCCCTTGAGGGGATGGAAGGGCGTTGCAGGCCTGAGAGACGCAGCGCAAGGGGTATCATGGTTTCGATCCGGAGGGAAAAGACGGTTGGACCTTATCAGGACCTCCCTATCTACCTGATCAAAGGACCGGCCGCTGAGGAAGACGAGAAGGGATTCGGGACTGAATCAACTGAAAGAGGTCATTGACGTCTCCGGGGGGAAAGGCCGAAGATTTCCCGAAGCGGGCCTATGACTTGGTGATCGCGAACATTCATCGTCAGGTCATGGCTAACCGCTTTGATGTCAAGGGTTTTTACAGCGGCGAAGCGGTTCGCATGGAGAGAAGAGGCATGCCAATAGAACACATACCCATACCCAAACCACAGGGACAAGGCTGCTTTGCCTGTGGTACGGCCAATCCCATCGGATTGCATCTGCAGTTCTATGTTTCAGGCGAAGACCTTTGCTCGGACATCACACTGGGGAAAAATTACGAGGGATGGGAGAACATGGCTCATGGTGGGATTCTTTCCACAATGCTTGATGAAGTCATGTCCTGGGCGATCCTCGTCTTTGAGAGATCCTTTTTTGTCACGCGAAAAATGGAGGTTAAATACCTTAAGCCGGTCTCGATCGGCACCCCCCTGACCGTGAAGGCCCGGCTGGTGGACGGTTCAAAACGTCCGAGAATGAAGGCAAGTGCCCTGATCGTCGACAGGGAAGGGACGGTCCTTGTCAGGGCCAAAGGGGAGTTCGTCATCCTTCCTGAAGAGCGATTGTCCCTGGTACCGGAGGGAGCAAAGAAGGACATGAATGATCTGTTCGAGAGATTGTCCCGCCTCTGAAAACCTGTCAGGTCCCTATGGATAGAAGAAAAGGAGATTTGGAACCTATGGAGACTGGAAAGAAGCTGTCGCGCCGTCTCATGCTTTGGATTTTCGTGTGGTTGGCCCTCCTGGGTGCAGGCATGGCCTGTCTTGTCCTCATAAAGACAGGTTCCTTCACCGGGGGCCTTGATTCTCTGAAAGGGCTCGACAAGCCGTCGCTTGAATCGATCGAGGCCGCACTGAATCAAACCGCTCAGAGGTTCCTGCAGGTATTCGGCGCAAGCCTGGCGGCCGTATGGCTCTTGTTGTGGGTGAGCCTGCGGGCTGCCCTTAAGGGGCTTTTTGCCCCCTCCTCCGGTGCGGAAAAGGTATCTGCCGCAAAACCGGTTCGCCCCGTTGCTGAAGCTCCAGGGGCAGGGGAGGGTGAGAACCGGCGGCGGGAACTCCAGATCCTGTCACTGCTTCAGCGGGAGGGGCGACTTGTGGATTTTCTGAAGGAAGACCTGCGGGCCTATGATGATGCACAGATCGGAGCGGCGGTGCGCAGTATTCAGGAAAATTGTCAAAAGGCATTGAATCGGTATGTCGATCCCCAGGCCATCATCGATCAGGACGAGGGGGAGGAGGTCGCGGTTCCTCAGGGATTTGACCCGAGCAGGATCAAACTGACCGGCAATGTATCCGGAAAACCGCCCTTCAGGGGGGTTCTTCAACACCGCGGGTGGCGCGCGGGTCACAGGGACCTTCCCGTCCTCTCAGGGACCCTCGATCCGGATGTCATTTCCCCCGCAGAGGTCGAGATCCCCGGCTAGCCGTTACCAATTCAACCGTCGAGGCGCGATTAAGGACAGTCGACAATTTGGGCCGACCTTTGCAGTAGACGTCCTTCGCCTCCTGGGCGTGTGATTTCGGGAATGGTCAGGACGGTTGGGAGTGAAGAAAGGGTTTTGTTGTATGTCCGATCCCCGTTTCATCGTAGGTATTGACCTGGGCACCACCAACAGCGTGGTCGCCTATACGGAAATAAGAGAAGACGTGTCGGAAGATCTCTCCATCCACATCTTCCCTATCCCACAGATTGTCGGCCCGGGATCCCTGGCCGAACAGGAGGTGTTGCCTTCCTTTGTCCTGGTTCCGGGGACCTACGACGTGCCGGAGGGGGGGCTCTCGCTGCCGTGGGAAAAAGACGCCGCCCTTGCCGTGGGAGAGTATGCCCGGAGCCGCGGCGCTGAAATCCCCAATCGTCTCATCTCTTCAAGCAAGTCCTGGCTCTGCCACCGGGGTGTAGACCGGCGGCAGGCCATTCTCCCCTGGGGAGGTGCCGAAGACCAGCGGAAAATGTCCCCGGTGGAGGCCTCCTCGTCCATATTGAGACATATCAGGGATGCCTGGAATCATGTGATGGCCAGGTCGGACAGCCTTCTCCGACTGGAAAATCAAGAGATCTTTCTCACGGTGCCCGCCTCTTTTGATGTGGTGGCCAGGGACCTGACCGTGGAGGCCGCTGAAACGGCCGGTTTGTCCCGTATCACCCTGCTGGAGGAGCCCCAGGCCGCCTTTTATGCCTGGATAGACGCGACGGAGGGATCGTGGCGTGACCGGGTGAAGATGGGAGATGTCATACTCGTTGTGGATGTGGGCGGCGGCACAAGTGATTTCAGTCTGATCCGGGTCTCGGAGGATCAGGGCGAAATGATGCTGGAACGCATCGCCGTGGGTGAGCACCTCCTGGTGGGGGGGGACAACATGGACCTGACCCTGGCCTATGCCCTGGCCCATCGACTGAGCGCGGAGGGGAAAAAACTCGATGCCCATCAGATACGCGGACTGACCCACGGATGCCGTGCGGCCAAGGAGAATCTCCTGAGGGACGAGACGCTCGGTTCCCACCCCGTGACGATCCTGGGAAGCGGCAGCAGCCTCATAGGCGGAACCATCAAGACCGAACTGACCCGACCTGAGATTGAGCAGACCCTGACCAACGGCTTTTTCCCGGCCTGTGATCGGGACACCAGACCCCGGGTCGAGCGTCGGACAGGGATGCGGGAAATGGGACTTGCCTATGCCTCCGATCCGGCTATTACCAGACACCTTGCCCTGTTCCTCAAACAGCAGGAGACCCATGAGGCAACCGACCTGCCGGTGCGGCCGACCGCGGTCCTTTTCAACGGCGGCGTCATGAAGGCCGATGCCCTAAGGAGTCGGATCCTCACAATCCTGTCATCCTGGTCGGATGGGGGTGACGGGACGTCGATACGTGAAATGGTGAACAGGGACTTTGACACGGCTGTCGCCAGGGGCGCGGCCTATTATGGCCTTGCCCGGCGGGGCCGGGGCATCCGCATACGGGGAGGACTCTCGAGGTCTTATTATATCGGCGTGGAATCGGCCATCCCGGCGGTACCCGGTATGCCGACACCCATGAAGGCCCTGTGTGTGGCGCCCTTTGGTATGGAGGAAGGCTCGGAGGCGGAGATACCCCAAAAGGAGTTCGCTCTGGTGGTCGGCGAGCCGGTGAAATTTGATTTCCTGGGATCCCGCACGCGCCGCCAGGATCAAACGGGCGTGGTGGTGGAAGACTGGGAGGGAGATATCGAGGAGATCACGACCTTGGAGACGGTCCTGGAGGGAGAGGAGGGGACACTCCTGCCCGTAACCCTTCAGGTGAGGGTGACGGAAGTGGGAATCCTGGAACTGTGGTGCGTGACCAGAGAGCGGGACAAGCGGTACAAGCTTGAGTTCAATGTACGGGAGAAAAACGGGTAGCAGGTAGATGTCGGATCAACGGTATATCATTGGAATCGATCTGGGCACAACAAACTGTGCCGTGTCCTATGTGGATCTCTCGAATGAAGGTGGATTGCGCCCCTCCATAGAGATCTTTCCTGTGTCCCAGCTCACGGGACCGGGGGAGATAAGCGCCCAAAGGCTTCTGCCCTCCTTCCTCTACCTTCCGGGGGAACATGAGATCGCCGGGGAGGCCATGTCCCTCCCATGGAAAACCGATCGGGGTACCTTTGTAGGGGCCTATGCAAGAGACCAGGGGGCCCTGGTGCCCAAGAGAATGGTCTCCTCTGCAAAGAGTTGGCTCTGTCACGGAAGGGTGGACCGGAGAGGGCCTATCCTGCCTTGGGGTGCCGGTGAAGATCAACAGAAGGTATCACCCGTCGCAGCAACCGCCGCCTATCTCAGACACATCAAGGATGCCTGGAACCACCTGGGGGCTGGTGATGAAGACCAATTTCTCGAGAACCAGACGGTCATCATCACCGTGCCGGCCTCCTTTGACGAGGTGGCCCGTGATCTGACCCTGGAGGCGGCCTTACAGGCCGGGCTCAAGGGGGTGACCCTGTTGGAGGAACCGCTGGCCGCTTTCTACACCTGGCTTTTCCTGCATGAGGGAGTCTGGGATCGGTACATCCACCCCGGCGCCCTGGTTCTTGTCTGTGATGTGGGAGGCGGGACAACCGACTTTACCCTGATCGCCCTTCGGGACAAACAGGGCAGACCGGGGCTGGAGCGGATTGCCGTCGGGGATCATCTGATTCTGGGAGGCGACAACATGGACCTCGCCCTGGCCCGCCGGCTGGAGATGGGCCTCAGAAAGGATAAGAAGGATCCTCTGAGGGTCCATGTCTGGCAAAGTCTCTGTCAACAGTGCCGGAGGGCCAAGGAGGAGATCCTGGCCGGTGGGCAGGCCTCACAAACCATAACCCTTGTGGGGGAGGGACGAAAACTCATCGCCGACACCGTCTCAGCCACCCTGGAACGCCGTGATGTGGAGGAGATGATCCTTGAGGGATTCTATCCCCTTGTCGAACCCGGAGAAGACCTGGGGGAGGTGCCGAGAAAGGGCATCACGGAATTCGGCCTGCCCTATGCCCAGGACCCGGCCATTACCCGGCAGATGATCCGATTTTTGGACCATCAGAAGGAACAGGTGGCGGCCCTGCTTGGAAGAGAGGACGCCAGACCGGATCTTGTCCTCTTCAATGGAGGGTCCCTCAAGCCACAGGCGGTCCAGGAGCGTCTTCGCGCCGCCGTTCGGCGGTGGTTCGGCGAGGAGGACGAGGCCCTCCCGGGTGTGCTGCATAACTCGGACCTTGATCTGGCCGTGGCCCTTGGGGCATCCTACTACGGGCTCGTGCGCAAGGGACACGGGGTTAGGGTCGGCAGCGGCAGCCCCAGGGCCTACTACCTGGGGGTTGGAGACGGCGGGCAGGGCGACCGAGCGGACGGTGCAAAGGAAAAGGCCTTGTGCCTCGTGGAACGGGGCATGGAAGAGGGGCGGAAGATCCGGCTGGAAGACAAAGCGTTTGAGGTCCTCACCAATCAGCCGGTGGTTTTTGATCTCTACAGTTCGAGTTTTCGCGCCGGGGACCGGATCGGGGCCGTGGTTGCGGTGGATGATTCACTGACGGCAATGCCTCCCATCCGGACCGTGATTCAGTTTGGCAAGAAGGCCGGGAGGACGAGCCTGCCCGTGGAGGTGGAGGCCCACTACACGGAGGTGGGTACCTTGTCCCTCTGGTGCCGTTCGATTCAGACCGACCACCGATGGCGACTCCAGTTTCAGCTCCGGGACGCGGATCAGGAGGGGACGGTGGCGGACAGAAAGGTGTATGAGGAATCGATCGTCACAGGGGCCCTGGACCTTGTTCGAGAGGCCTTTTCCAACAGGGCGAGCCCACCCCCTGAGGGTCTGGCCAAGACCGTCGGTGAACTGGTCAGGCACCCAAAGGAAAAGTGGCCGCTTACCTTTATCCGTCGCATGGCGGATACCCTCATAGAATTGGAGACCACGCGCAGATTCAGCGCGGATCACGAAGGGCGCTGGTTGAATCTGGCCGGGTTCTGCCTCAGACCAGGCTTTGGAGATGCCCTGGACGAGCATCGTATACAGCGTCTCTGGAAATTGCACCACGACGGACCGGTCCATGACAAGACCGTCCAGGTACGGTGCGAATGGTGGGTATTCTGGCGGCGGGTCTCCGCAGGTCTGAGTGCCAATCAGCAGAGGCGGGCCGTCCAGGAATTTGCCGGAATGATTCGACCCAAAAAGAAAAAGGAAAAAAGGAGGATTTCCCCTCAGGAGCATATGGAGATCTGGATGGGCCTTGCCAATCTGGAGCGGGTGCCGGTGACGGAGAAGGTGGAATGGGGACGCTTCCTGCTTGAGACACTCACCCCGAAAAAGAGTCGGCCCCAGTACTGGTGGGCCCTGTCACGGATCGGCGCGAGAGAACCCCTGTATGGTCCACTGGACAAGGTCATTCCCCCCGGGGAGGTGTCCGGTTGGATCGATGCCGTTCTCTCAAAGACCTGGACAAATCCCAAACCGGTCGCCATGGCCCTGGGCCAGTTGGCCAGGCTCACCGGGGATCGCGGGCGGGATGTGGACTCCGGGGTGAGAGACCGTGTATTGGCCTGGATGGAGCCCTTTGAATGGGCGGCCTCCCACAGGAGACACCTGGAAAAGGTGATTCCTGTGAATGCGGGAGAAGAAGACATGCTTTTTGGGGAGTCTTTGCCTTCAGGGATTGTCCTGCGCACGGAGCAGTATGCCTGAACGACAGTGGGCGGTTCTTTTGTACGCGCGATCTGCGGCAGAAGGGCAATTCTTGACACTGGAGGCAACAGGATCTATTATTTCTCGATAAAAACCTATAAAAAGCCAAGACCGGAGATTTTTAATGGAAATGGAACAGTTGCGGGTTGGGTTTATGGCCGTCTTTTGTTATTTGATCTGGTGCGATCGGACCCAAGAGGCCCTGGTCATAGATCCGGCTGGAGACGAAGACAGGGTTGTCGAGTATATCAGGAACAAAGGATTGCACCTGAAGTACATCGTCAATACCCACGGCCATGGGGATCATACCTGCGGAAACGCGAGGGTCAAGGAGCTGACAGGGGCTGAAATCGTCATGCACAGGCTGGACGACGAGCTCTTCAATTCCCCCGAGGGCCAAAAGATGGCTCGGGCCTGGGGTTTTGCGATTTCCCCCAAGGCCGATATCCATGTGGATGAAGGAGACGAGATCAGGGTGGGCGATGTCGCCCTGAACGTCATCCATACCCCCGGGCACAGCCCGGGAGGGATATGCCTTCTCAACGACGGCCATGTCTTTACAGGGGATACCCTGTTTGTGGGAAGCATCGGCAGGACGGACCTCCCCGGTTCATCCTTGAATCAGTTCATGCAGGCGATCAAGGAAAAACTTATGACCCTTCCCAGAGAGACGATTGTGTGGCCGGGGCATGACTATGGGGATAAGCCCTCATCAACCATCGGCATCGAGAGGGTGACAAATCCCTGGCTGAGGTAGACTGAAGGCGGGCGCAAGGCCCAGGGCGCGTAGTGCCCCACGATGCAGCATGAGGGCGGCGTGTCTGCGTGAATCTCATTGAACAGGCCGCGGACTGTTTGCAGGCCCTTTTTGAAGAGGCCGTTTCTTGGTGCGGAGCAGCAGGGGAGATATGGCGGAAAAAGCCGTTTATTTTGAGTGTGAAGAGATCAGGCTCGAGGGCCTCTTGGAGGAGCGCGACGGAACAAAGGCCGTCGTGATGTGTCATCCCCATTCCCTGTACGGCGGGAACATGCACAACGGTGTGGTGCGGGCCGTGGTTCATGCCTATGCTGACAAGGGTTACACCACCCTCCGATTCAATTTCAGGGGGGTGGAAATGAGCGGCGGTGCATACGGCGAGGGGATCGAGGAGCAAAAAGATGTGAAGGCGGCCCTTGAATATGTCTCCGGTCTGGGAAAAACGGATATCGATCTAGGCGGATATAGCTTCGGGGCCTGGGTCTGTGCCCATGGTCTGGGAAACTTCACGGAGGCGGGTCGGCTGATCATGGTCTCCCCCCCGGTCAGCGCCATGGATATGCGTTCGCTCTCCTACAATCCCAAGATCAGGCTGGTGATTGCAGGATCACGTGATGAGATCGGGGATTTTGGAACCATTCAGGAAATGATGGAGAAGTGGAATCCCGAGGCGAAAATGCGCCTCATCGAGGGGGCCGATCACTTCTATGGGGGCAAAACAGGAGAGATTAGACGGATAGTTCAGGAATTCCTGGACAATCCGGCCTGATCCCGATATCGAGGCTTAGAGCGCCCTCCTTCCCCTCGATAGACCCGATGGGGAAAGGAGTGAGAGGCGACTCATCACACCTGTTTGAAAGGGAAAGTCATGAAGAAGATTCTTGTCCTGTACCACAGCCAGCAGTTTGGTGATACCTCAGCCCTCGCCGAGGCCCTCGCAGAGGGCGTGAGGGAAGCCGGCGTGGCGCTTGAAATGATCAACACGAATGAACGCCGCGTAACGCTTGATGAATTCATGGCGGCAGACGGAATTGCCATCGGCACCCCGGATTATTATTCCTACGTCGCCGGCACGATAAAGACCTTTTTTGACGACATATGGCTTTGGGACAAGGCCGGAGAGTCTGTCAAGGGAAAGCCTGCGGCACTTTTCTTCTCCCACGGCACGAAAGGTAAGGGTCTGCGCCCCTTTGAATTTTTTGCAAAGCTCTTTTTCCAACAGGTCGGAGAGACCGTAGACAGCCCGCGCCCGACCACCGACGAGGCGAAAGCCGCCTGCCGGGCCCTTGGCGGAAAACTTGCCGAAAGAGTGAAGTAGATATACTCTGTCCTTCCTTTTGGAGACAGGTCGGCTTCAAGACACGGAAACAACACAACTGCACGGGAAATCCATCAATGGTCGAGGACGAATCGAGAAAGAACAAGGTTGTTGATATAAAGCGCCGGCCGGAGGGGGGGGGAGCTCCGCCTGAAGTGCTTCTTGCAAAGGGGCCGGAGGCCTTGAGTGAGGCCTTCCTCCTTGCTGTTCTCTTGGGGACCGGCAGGCGGGGTGCGGATGCCCTTGCCTTTGCTCAGGAGATACTCACCGCCCTCGGTGGAGTCCGTGGACTCATGTCCGCAAGCTATGAAGACCTGTCCGCGATCCGGGGCATAGGTAAAGCGAAGATCGCTCAGATCCTGGCAGCAATGGAGATCGTGAAGAGACAACTCCGCAAGCCCTTAAAGGAATTAAATTTCCTCCAAAACCCCAATGAGCTGTTTGATTATCTCATGGTGTCGATGGGCAATCTGAAACGTGAGGAATTTCGCCTCCTCCATCTGAGCAGATCAAAGAATGTCATCGCAGAAGAAGTTCTCTTCAAAGGCAGAGCGGATATCTCCACCGTTTATCCCCGTGAGATTGTGGAATCTGCGCTCAGGAAAAAGACATCAACTCTGATACTGGCGCACAATCATCCGACCGGTGTACCCGAGGCGAGTGAAAAAGATATCAATTTCACAAGATCCCTGGTGCAGGCCTGCTGGACTGTGGATATCCCGATCCTTGATCACATCATTGTGGGGAGAGGCGGATTCATGAGTATGAAGAAATACTATCCGGATGTATTCGAAGGCGACAATATCGTTGCGTGAGATCCCTTTTTCAGAAAATAGCGCAGGAGTGATTTTTTTGCACAAAGATCATGGAGTTCTCTTCATTGACAACCAAAAAACAAAAGGAGGCAGGCATGAAGATTCCCCAGTATGTCACCGTGGAAGAGGTCAGCAGGGTGTGTAAGGAACTCAAGATCAGCGATTGGACAAAGAAGAAAGAACCGAAGGTCTCCCTTCAGGAGGCCAAGATCATCATGGCCGAAGTGAACGGTAAAAAAATGGCCATTGATCCAAAGGAATTCTGCGCGGGCCTGGAGGTGGAACTCGAGCACGGCATGCAGTATAAGGACGCCAATGTGACCAACAATCACCCCCTGCTTACAGGCCTCATCGTCCTGGCCCACCTGAAGGAATCCCTGGACTACTACAGGCTCCTGGAGGTGGCGGAGCTGGAGGGGGATTTGCTCAAGTCGGTGGCGGGGGGGCAGGCAAAGAAAATCAAGGCCTACTATGCAAGACTCGCCCAGGCCAGAATCGCCCTGAGGAAGGCGGAATTGGTTCGTCTGGGAGGGGAATAACCGGTCGGGCCCGGGAGCGATTCTATTTTGGACGATTGCACTGCACATCACAACGTCATGAGTCGGCCTATCGAGATGGAGAAAAAGGACCTTTCGTTTTTCCTGAACCCTAAGAGTGTCGCTGTCGTCGGTGCCTCAACCCGTTCCGGGACCTGGGGGAACAGGATTGCCGCCGGTCTGGCGAAGAGCGGTTACCCGGGACGCCTGTATCTGGTGAATCCCTCCACGAAAGAACTCCTGGGACTGCCGTGCTACGCCGGGCTCGATGATGTGCCGGAAGATGTCGAATTGGCCGTCATGACCATCCCTGCAGAGCTCCTGTGGCAGGCGCTTGAAAGTTGCGCGCGAAAAGGGGTCAAGGGTGTTGTCATCATCTCCTCGGGCCTTGGTGAGGCCGACAGTCAAGGAAAGCGCACGGAACAGGAGATGGCCGCATTCGCCCGCAGCAAGAACATCAGGATCATAGGCCCCAACGTCAGCGGGATCTACAACCTCCACGCCGATTTTTTTGCGACCGGCGGCAATTACTCCCGAATGAAATCCTCGCAGATGAGTTTCCTTTCACAGGGGGGATTCGCTGTTCACAATATCATAAGCAGGGCCTATCCGATGGGCATCGGAGTCGGTAAATTTCTGCATACGGGAAACGAGGCGGATCTGCAGTGTACCGATTTTCTTGATTTGCTGGGAGAGGATCCGGAGACCAACGCCATACTCATGTATATCGAGGGGATCAAAGATCCCCGGCACTTTATCCGCCTGGCACGACGGATCGTGTCCCAAAAGCCCATTGTTGTCTACAAGGGCGGAAAGAGCCAGGCGGGTAATCGTGCCGCTGCATCCCATACCGGGGCATTGGCCGGTTCCTTTCAGATTTATGAAGGCTTTTTCAGACAGGCCCGCTGCATCCAGGCCTCCCGGTTCGATACGATTCTCGAACTTGGCAAGGCCCTGACCTCCTTCCCCCCTCTCAAGGGATCGCGGATCGGTATCGTCACCGAGGGAGGGTCCTGGGGTGTGATGCTGACCGATTGCCTCTCAAGGCATGGCTTCACGGTTCCGGAGTTTTCCAGTCCGTTGCAGGAGACCCTGCGCGATCTGGGCATGCCCACACGTGCATCCACAAAAAACCCTTTAGACACTGGGGCGGGAAGAGGCACGCTGAGCGTTCAAAACAGGGTATCCCTCATCGATGCACTGATTTGCAGTGACGAAGTGGACGCCTTAATCATTCACGGTTACGCCTCCATTGACTTGGATTCGGAAAGGACGCCGGATTGGCTTGTGGAGTTTCAGCGCCATGAGGAAGAAGTCCTGAGAAGGGCGGTTCCCCTCATGTCCCAATACGAGAAGCCCATGCTGTTTTGTTCCAATGCCTCGCCCTTTGAGAGCACGACCTTCCGGAACCTCGTCCAGGATGAGATCCAGGTTTTCACCCGCCTTGAGGACGTTGTCGACGCCTTGTCGGCGATGCGGCTCTATCAGCAATATCGGTGTTCCTAGAATTTCCTGGTACGTGTTTGGACTCCGAATGAGTGATCCCGCGTGGTTGCGGCTTGTGAGATCAGTGCGATTGTCCATGCCGGATGCGGTCTTCTGGAGACGGAGGCGAATGGACATAGGGCAAAACAGGAGACAAAAAAGAGAGGAAGGTAAAGGTGATTTTCAGAAGATCCTGTGGATATAGGGAATTTTTTGACCGCATGCCGGGGGCCGTTGTCCTGTTTGTGGCCTTCCTTATTTTTTCCCTTTGTCCCCTGGATATCACAGAGGCCACCGCCAGGCGCAGTCCCGTTGTAATCGCCGTTGAAAGAGTCGGGCCGGCTGTAGTCAATATCAGCACCACTGTTCATGAGCGCATGGGATCCGCCTTTTCATTTGGGGGGGAAGATTTCTTTCGAGACTTCTTCCCTGAACTTTTCAGCCGGGAGTACACCAGGACCAGCCTCGGTTCAGGGGTGATCATCGACGGGAAGAAGGGGTACATTGTAACAAATCACCATGTCGTGGCCGGGGCCGCTGAAATCAAGGTCACGACCTCGGAATCCAGGGAATTCATGGCCAAGGTGCTTGGCTCGGACCCGCGCTCCGACATCGCCGTGCTTCAGATCGAGACAAAGGACGGGTTGCCCGAAGTCGAGATGGGAAGCGCCGCCGACCTCATGATCGGAGAAACCGTCATCGCCATAGGGAATCCCTTCGGACTCTCCCACACCGTGACAACGGGCGTGATCAGTGCCCTGGACCGCTCCGTAAGAACGGAGGAACGTATTTTCACCCATTTTATCCAGACCGACGCCTCTATCAACCCCGGGAACAGCGGAGGCCCTTTGCTCAATATTGACGGGGAACTCATCGGCATCAACACGGCCATCTATCAAAAGGCCCAGGGGATAGGCTTCGCCATACCCATCGACAAGGCCTCCCGCATCGTGAAGGAACTGCTCAGGGCCGGTGAGGTCCGGTTTCCCTGGCTCGGCCTGGAACTCCAGGGCCTGACCGAGCCCTTAAGAAGATCTTTCGGGTTTGGCCCCGCCAAAAAGGGGATACTGGTAAGCGATGTCATAGGGGGGAGCCCTGCGGACCGGGCCGGGTTGAAGCGAGGGGATATTCTCATGGCCATGGGTGGAATCCCTGTGGCAGATCTGCAGGACTACCGGGAAGGACTGGCCGAGTTCACCCCGAGCGACAGCCTGAGTCTGAAGATCTTCCGGAAGGGAAAAGAATTGGAATTTTCGGTCAAACTCGCCTCTTTTCCGCCCGAACTCTCCCGGGAACTCGTCTACCGCCGGCTCGGCATCAGGATCGGCAGACCGGACGGCGCCACTTTGAGACGCTATGGCCTGCGTGATGGTGTCATGATCACAGAGGTCAGGTCGGACTCAGAGGCCGGGAGATCGGGTCTCGCATCGGGGGATCTTATACTCAAGGTCAATGAAGTGCCGTTGAAGAATCCGGACGCTTTTGACAAGGCCGTCATCCAGTACCATCACCTGCCTTCGCTCACCCTGATCGTGCAACGGGGCAGGTACGGTTATTCCGTGACGCTGCCCTTTTGAAAAAGAGGTGGAATGTCGGGCATGTGCCGTCTGTATGAGGTCCTTCCTGACGGTCCATGCACATCGAGGAGCCCGCGGGGCCGGGGCTTCCCTGGTTTCCCAGAGAAGAGGACATCCCGGCCCCTGCTCAGTATGGCGAGCTTTATTCCGGGCAGGACGGCCTTACTGCTTTCCAAGGACGGACTGCTCGTAGGCACTGATCTGCTCGCTTGAATAGCCCAATTCTCCAAGGATTTCTCCGGTATGCTCCCCCAGTCCGGGCGCCGGCCTCTGGCAGGAGGGGGGTGTCGCACTGAAATCCCATGGAAAGCCCGTTGCCTTGGTGGTCCCGTATTGGGGGTGCTCATATTCGATGAAATAGTTGTTGGCCCAGGCCTGGGGGTCAAGAGACACCTCCGTGGGAGACTGAATAGGAGTAAAGATACAGCCCTCATCCGAAAGGATTTTCATCCATTCTTCCCTGGTTCTGGTGGAGAAGACCCTGTCCAGAGCGGCCACCAGATCTTCAGCGTTTTTACCTCTTGCCTCGATGCTGTTAAAGCGGGGATCATCCTTTAATTCAGCGATGCCAAAGGCCTTGCATAACTTCGGCCAGTATCTGTCGGGGTCAAGATGTGCAATGACCAGCCATTTTCCGTCTTTGCATTGATAGTGATTGTAAAGGGGGTTGCCCGCCTTGACCCGAAGTTCTCTCGGAAACTGCTGACCGAGCATGGCCGGTGCGGCCATGATGAAGCCGAGCATGGAGAGGATTCCGCTCATCAGAGAGGTGTCCACCACCTGGCCTTTTCCCGTCTTCTCCCTGGCATAGAGGGCCGCCGTTACGCCCCAGGCGCACATGAGGGCACCGGCCTCGTCACCTATGCCCGGAAGGACCTGGGCCGGCGCTGTGCCCCGTTCACCGCAGGACAACATGAGGCCGCAACGGGCGATTCCGGTGTAATCAAAAGAGAGTTTGTCCGCATCAGGTCCTTTTCTTCCCCATCCTGAGGCATGGGCATAGATGAGCCGTGGATTCCTCTCGAGCAGGACATCCGGTCCTATCCCCATCCGTGCAGGCGCCCCGATGCTCATGTTGTTTACAAAGACGTCGGCGGAGTCAATGAGCTTGAGAAAGATCTCCATCCCCTTTTCGGTCTTGAGGTCCAGAACGATGCTCCTCTTGTTTCTGTTACAGTGTTCGAAGTAGTAATTTCTTCCCGTGAGCCCGGCCATGGCGCCGATGATCTTCATGAATCCTCTTCCCGGATCTCCGGCCGGGGTCTCCACCTTGATGACATCGGCCCCCAGGTCTCCCAGCCGCATACCGGCCACCGGCCCCTGCTGAAACATGGTAATCTCCACGACCCGGACTCCTTTCAATGGTCCCTGGTTCATAATGAAACTGTCCTCCTTTCCTGTCTCCTTCATATCTTTGTCGAATTTTTTGTAAGTCAGACCACAACACCCCAGGCAACGCCCGCAGGGGTGAGATGGATCTTAAAATCTGTCTCTATGCAACCCAGACGGCCTCCAGGAATGTTCCGGAAAAATCCACCTGGAGCCCGGGTCGGTTGTTTTTGATGTCCCAGGAGACGAACCATGCGAAGGTATCGAATCCGGATTCACCTGTTGTTTCCTCAAGGTACCGAGACGCCTGATTCTGTGCCTCACGAACGGTGCGAGTGATCAATCGGTCAAGATTCAGGGCCTCATTCAACGCCCTGAGGGAGGGGGAGTCATTGAGTTGCTCCACGGCCTCTTCCCAATGTACACCGGGGATTTTATACCTCAGTACATAGGCATTACCCCTGTCCTGAAGCACGATGAGAGGGGGATTGACCTTCAGGGAGGCACCACGACATTTGATGCCGGAAGACAAAGGCGCGAGCCTCCCGAGGAGGCGCTTTTTTCTTTCGATCTCGGGTAATTGCCTCGCCTGCATGCGTTCAATGATGAAATTCCTGCCCTCGATGGTGCATTCTTTGAGGCGGGTGGGGTCAAACCCGAGTTCCATGAGATCGCCCAGTGTCAGGACATGGGAACGGCCAAGCCCCCTGCCTTCAAGCCAGGATCGCAGGCTCGGGCGCTGGTAATTGGTCAGGTCCTCGACAAAAGGCGCCGGATGCTCCTTTAAAGGAGTCGGCAGATCGATCCCCGATCCCTCGTCACCCTGGATCGAAAGGACGCCGCCCCCGGCGAGTTCACGGGGGGCGTAGGTCTGGACCGGGAGGGCGGAGATCCCGGGGGGCAGTACAATTTGTTCCATGGATTCACCTCCGGTATAACCCAGGAGTTCCCCTATACGGCGCCTGAAGGCAATGAATTTTGTGACAAAGCGGGTGAATAAAAAGCGCATGAGAAGGCCGGCTTCCCCCTTTTCTATTTCAGGGGCGAAGTAGTGGGTGAGTGCCGAGCAGAGTTCCCTGAATTCCGCGATGGTCCTTGTGACCATGACCTCGTTGTCTTTCATATCCATGACGGCACGTTTTCTCCTCAGATGATGGAGGAGTTTGAAGACCGGCTCCCTCAGGTTTCTGTTCTGGAAATTGGGCGGGATAAAGACCATGTAGTTGTCCACAAACACGGATGAAGTCTCCCCGAGGACCGATTCAACCGGCTCCCAGCAGTGTTTGAAATAGACATTGTAGGTGGGATCCTCTTCGGGGATGATATTGTCAAGAATCCCCAGGGCGGATTTCTCGATCAGAAACTGTCTGAAATGGTCTAAGATACGATGCCCCAGCCCCTGCTTCCTGAACAGGGGAGCGACTTCCACATAAGCAAGATAGTAGCAGGGGAGTGGTTTTTTGAGATAGATCATATTCAGACGGCCCAGATTTTTTCCTGAATCGGCGTTGATTTCAAAGACACGAAATCCGTTTGCGGAACCTTCGGGGCTCAGATGGGAGACCTTGCTCCCGGCGATGGTGGCATCCACTAGCTCCCAGAGGTTTTCGAAAAGCTCGGCGACGATGGGAGAGTTGGACGCCCCGCTGCGCATGCCTTCATCGATGAGGGCGATGAGGCTGAGCCTTTCCCTCAGGCTTAGAGATCGGCCCTCCCGGTCAGGGAGGGACTCCAAAGTCGCCTGCATGTCAGACAGTGATGTCTCGTTCCGAAGCATCATAGATATATTGAACGCCTGGTGATGGATTTTTGGATAAAAAAAAGCGGAGCGTGCGCTCCGCTTTTTCTTCTGATATCAGCATCGACACACGCTAGGCCATACAGGTCCCCCTGCTAAAAAAGCAATAAAAGCCAAAAAAGAAGTCCCGTGCGTGTGTCATGTCAAGCCTTTCTATCGTTGGAAAAAATCATGCCCCCTGCAAAGGGTTTTGTCAATACTTTTTTTATGCCAAGGCTGGTGACTCGGGGATTGGACATTTCCGATCCTGCCTAGGTCTCCAGTCCCCCCGCCTCGATGGCCCCGCTCACATAGTCCACTGCGTTCCTGAATATCTTTACCCCGGCGCCTTCCGGATCCAGGGGGTTTTCCCCTCCACGGATGCGTTGTTCTTTCCTCCAAGACCAGTTTGGGTGATTGGTGGGGTGGTTGAAGCCCTCCGGGTGGGGCATGAGACCGAAGACTCGGCCTGTCGGATCACAGATTCCTGCGATGTCTCTCAGGGACCCGTTCGGATTTTGCGGCCAGTGCCCATCGGCGGGGTCGCCCTTTTCATCGGCGTATTGGATGACGACCTGGTTGTTCTGCATGAGACGATCGAGGTCGTCTTCCTGGGCGTAGAATTTGCCTTCCCCGTGCCGGACAGGCAGGTCAATAGAGTCAATGTCCCTTGTGAAAATGCAGGGTGTATCCGGGTTGACCTTTAAATGGACCCAGGCATCGATGAAATTGCCTGAATCGTTATAGGTTATGGCTACACGGCGTTTTCGGTCATTGCCGTCGAGGGCCGGAAGAAGGCCCAGGTTGACGAGGGTCTGAAATCCATTGCAGATGCCGATGATCAGCTTTCCCTGCCCAATAAACCTTTCGATCTCTTTCCCCAGGTTGAATCTGAGTTTGGATGCCAGGACTACCCCTGCGCCATGGTCATCAGCCCAACTGAATCCCCCACCTAGGACCAGGATGTGATAGGTGCCAAGCCGGGTGCCCCCTCCGTTTTTCTCGGCCTGAATCAGGTCGTTGATATGGACCCTGTGGGATTCGGCACCCGCCAGTTTCAGGATAAAGTCGGTTTCATAATCACAATTCAGGCCGTAGCCTGTGGGAACCAGTGCCTTGACAGACGTCATATCAATCCTCCAAAGGGCCCCAACCAACAGTCTTTCAACGTGAAAACATCTTCTTCAAGGATTATTTTCCCCTGCCGATCCCGTACCAGCAAGAGGGGAGATTCGGTGACCGATCCCACGCAGGCCGCTTTAAGGCCGGAAAACAATTGTTCAAAGGCGGTGCGTTTTTCCGGCGCAACGGTCACCAGGAAACGTCCGGCGGATTCGGAATGGAGTATGTGTGCGGTTGAAAGATCCGGGACCGCCGGAACGGCCCCAAGCCAGATATCCATCCCCAGTTCTCCGGCCATGGCCGCCAGGGCAAGATGGGTCAGCAGTCCTCCCCTGGACACCGCGTGGGCGGAGGCGGCCAGTCCCTGTCGGATAGCTTCATGGAGGGCCAGATAGAGCGGCCGGACCTCATCGATATGGACCCTCGGGACATTGAGCCCCAGGTGTCCCATCATTTGATAATACTCGCTTCCGCCGAGTTCATCCCGGGTTACGCCGAGGACATACACGAGATCCTCCGGAAACTTGGCGTCCATGGTGACACATCGGCTGATATCAGGGATCGTGCTGGAGGCCGTGAACAGGAGGGTGGGCATGCCGGAAATCTTCCGCCGCTCACCAAAGGGACCCTCAAGGTTTCCATCCACATACATACTGTCCTTGCCGGAGAGCAGTGGGATGCCGAAGGCAAGGCAGGTGTCCCTCAAGGCCCAGTTGGAACGGACGAGTTGCGCCGCCTTGTATTTCCCGTCCGGATTCTGCCGGGGATCATACTGGATGGTGGGCCAGCAGAAGTTGTCCACCCCGCCGATCTGCCCGGGATCTCCGCCCACAGCGACGATTCTCCGGACGGCTTCATCAATAGTGACCGCGGTCATGTGGTAGGTGTCAATTTCACCGTAATAGGGGTTCAGGACCTGGGTCACGGCTACACCCCGAAGGGATTCAAGGATCGGCCGAACCACGACGGCATCACTGACCACGTCCCGCCGTTTTCCCACCAGGGGCTTGATCACGCTTCCACCCTGCACCTCGTGGTCATACTGCCGGGCGATCCAGTTCCTCGCACAGATATTCGGGCGGGCAAGCGTGGACTGCAAAAGGCGTCCGTATTCACGCGGATCGCTCAGGACCGGTTCCCTGAGACCCCTCATCTCCGGAGGGGTCCACTCGGCATCGAATTCCCACTGGGGAAAATCGGACTCCAGAAAATCCATCTGGACATAGGCACAGGTCTTTCCGGCATAGTCCAGCCGGAGGTAGCCCGAGTCATTGTACTCTCCGATAACCGTACTTTCCACGGCGTGTTTTCTCGAAAGGGCCATAAACCGATCGAGATGCCTGGGATTCACGGCTATGGTCATCCTCTCCTGGGACTCGGAGATCCAGATCTCCCATTGGTCCAGACCGTCATATTTCAGGGGGACCTTATCGAGGTCTACCCGACATCCGTTACTGAATCGGGCCGATTCCCCGATTGAACTGGAAAGCCCCCCGCCTCCGTTGTCCGTAATGAATGAAATGAGTCCCTCATCTCTGGCCTCAAGGAGGAAATCGTGCATCTTTTTCTGTGTGTAGGGATCCCCGATCTGAACGTGACCCGCCGGCGTGTGTTCGCCGTAGGTCTCAGAGGCCGCCGTGACACCGTGGATGCCGTCTTTCCCCACCCTTCCCCCGGACATGATGATGAGGTCTCCGGGCTGTGTGGTCTTCAGGTGGGACGATTCTTCCCCCACGCGGGCGGGCATAATGCCCAGGGCGGTCACGAACACGAGACATTTGCCCAGATAGCTCTCATCGAAAAGCACGAGTCCGAAGGGTGTGGGGACGCCGCTCTTGTTGCCGCCGTCTCTCACCCCTTCGATGACACCGTCCAGAAGGCGCCTCGGGTGGAGATGGGGTTTCAGGCCCTGGTCATAGTCGCGGGGGCCGACGCAATAGCCGTAGAGACCCATAATGAGTTTGGAGCCCTTTCCCGTTCCCATGGGATCCCTGTAGATTCCCACGATGCCCGTAATGGAGCCGCCATAGGCCTCCATATTGGAGGGGCTGTTATGGGTCTCCCCTGTAATGACGTAATAGTGGTCCTCATCAAAGCGCGCGACCCCGGCGTTGTCCCAAAGGACCGATACGACCCAGTCCATTTGTTCTTTGATCGTCAATGTGGGGGCCTCGATGCAGGATTTGAAGAGGTTGTCGACCGTTTCCTTTACACCTGTCGATAGATCGCGATATCTGAAAAGACCCTTAAAGGTATTGTGGTTGCAGTGATCACTGCGGGCCTGGGAGATGTACTCCAGCTCGACGTCTGTGGGCAGAGAGAGGCCCACTTTTCTGCGGTCGGTCAGGACGTCCTCTCTCAAAAAATACTCGCGAATGACAGGGATGTCGGTATCCTGGAGGGCAAGGTTCCGCTCCCTTGAGATCTGTCGCAGTTCCAGGTCGCTTCCGATGGCGATGGTGCTCACCCGGGGCTCGTGATCAAGCCTGACCTTGGGGACTACAAGGCCCACGCCATGAACGGGATTCCAGATTTCCTTTGAATAGACGCGCCACTGCTGAATAATATCGTTGGCAAGGATTTCCCTGGCGATGCCCTCCACCTGGTCCTCGGTGAGACGCCCCCTGATTTCGTAAAGCCTGGAGGTGTAGACGGCTTCATGGGGCTGAAACGCGATCTTGAGAAGGTCCTCTATGGCCTCCACGGCCGTGCTGCCGGCGGTGTCCCGCACGCCGGGCCTGAAACCGACCCAGATGACCCAATCGAAGTCCCCGGCCATGGGAGAAAAGGAGGACTCCTCCGTAACGGGATTGGTGAAAATAGAGGTCCGAACCCTTTCGAGCTGATCTTCCGTGAGATTGGCATCGATGGTGAGGAGGCGAATGACGCGGACGTCGTCCACAGCGTAGCCGAAGTAATCCCCGGCCTTTCGTTTTACGCCCGCGCCTTCGGCATCTGTCAAGGTCTCTTTCAGTTTTATTTCCAGCCGGGAAACCATCTGTGACTCCCTGTTTTTTCAATTAATAATTACAAAA